>CALLQH010000069.1 GCA_938014945.1 uncultured bacterium
CAGTTCGCGCGCGCCCATGCCGGTCTCTCCTTTACCAGCTTTCTCGAAGCCTTCCTGCGCCTTGGTCCCGACCCCGCGGCGTCGGCGCGCGAAGCCCGGCGTCATGCCGAACGCAGCCTGGAGCTTGATGGCGCCGACCCCTTCGGCAGCTTCACCATGGGCCGCTCGTTCTGGCTGACCGATGAACCGGAAATGGCCGCTGAATGGCTGGGACGCGCGACGGACCTCAATCCCAACTATGCCCAGGGCTTCTACGCCTCGGCCTTCACCAACATGCTGCTTGGCAATACATCGTCGACGCTTGCCGCGCTCGACACCTCGCTGGATCTCAGCCCGCTCGACCCGCTGCTTTACGGCATCCACGGCGTGCGCGCGCAGATCCTGCTGCAGCAGGAGGATTTCCAGGCCGCTGCCCGCTGGGCCGACCGCGCGGCCACGACGCCCAGGGCGCATTACCTGATCGCGATGATCGCGATGGTCGCCAACGGCCTTGCCGGCCGCCACGAACAGGCGGCGCGCTGGCGCCAGGAGGTGCGCAGGGCCAAACCCGATGCCAGTGCGACGGACTACTTCGCGGCGTTTCCGATCCGCGACGGCGCGACGCAGACCCGCATCGCCGGGGAACTGCGCCGCCACGGCTTCTGAGCCGTCGCGGACACCCGTTTTGGGCACCGCGCTCTGTTGCCTTTGCCCGTGCTCCCCGATCAAATGCACGTCCGCTCGAGGGTGGGACGGGGCAGACGCCCTGTCCGGCCTTTCACTCTTTCCGGTGAGGCATTGCCATGGCCGCTTACGACTACGTCATCATCGGCGCCGGCTCCGCCGGCTGCGTGCTGGCCAACAAGCTCAGCGCCGACGGACGCTACAGTGTCCTGGTGCTCGAAGCCGGGCCGCCCGACCGCGACCTGCTGATCCATGTGCCCGCCGGCGTCTACTGGGCGCACCGCGATCCGAAGATCAACTGGAACTACATCACCGAGACCTCGCCGCACATGGCGGACCGGCAGATCTCCATGCCGCGCGGCAAGGTGGTGGGCGGCTCCTCCTCGATCAATTCCATGGTCTACATGCGCGGCCATCCCTGGGACTACGACCACTGGGCGACCATGCCTGGCCTGGAGGAATGGGGCTCGGAGCGTTGCCTGCCCTACTTCAAGGCCGGCGAGACGAGCGACCGCGGCGCCAGCGACTGGCGCGGCGGCTCCGGCCCCCTGGGCGTCACGAAGGGCAGCTTCGAGGATCCGCTGTTCGATGCCTTCCTGGAGGCGGGAAAACAGGCCGGGCAGGGCTACTCCGACGATCTCAATGGCTATCAGCCCGAGGGCGTGGCGCGCTTCGATGCGACCAAGCGTGACGGACGGCGTTGCAGCGCGGCCGTCGCCCACCTGCGGCCTGCGCTGACACGTCCCAAGGTCACGCTGCACACCCGCGCCATGGTCCAGCGCGTCGTGATTTCCGGCAACCGTGCCGTCGCGGTGGAATACGACCATGAAGGCCAGCGCCGGAAGGTCGAGGCCGAGCGGGAGATCATCGTCTCGGGCGGCGCGATCAACTCGCCCCAGACCCTGATGCTTTCCGGCATCGGCCCGGCCGATCATCTGCGCGAACACGGCATCACGCCGGTGCTGGATCTGCCGGGCGTCGGGCGCAACCTGATGGATCACGCCTCCTTCCCGATGCAGTTCTCGTGCACGCAGTCGTTGCCGATGCACCGCGTCGACCGGCCGCTCAACAAGCTGATGGCGGGCGCGCGCTGGCTGATCGACCGCTCGGGCATCGCCGCCTCCAACGTCTGGGAGGCCGGCGGCATGGTGCGCGGCAACGGCGAGGTCCGCCACGCCAACCTGCAGTACCACTTCGCCCCCATGGGCTACGATTACGACGGCACGACGATCAGGCTGAAGCAGGCCTTCACCATCCAGATCGACCAGTTGCGCCCGGCCAGCCGCGGCTGGATTGCGCTGAAGTCTGCCGATCCGGGGGTGAAGCCCGCCCAGCACTTCAACTATTTCGCGGAACGTTCCGATCTGCAGGAGCTTATCGAGGGCGTTGCCAAGGTGCGCGACCTGGTCGCCCAGCCCGCCTTCGACCGCCTGCGCGGCGAGGAGATTTCCGAAAGCGCCAAGGCGCGCACGCCCGACGAGATCGAGGCTGCGGTGCGCAATCTCTCCGGCACGGATTACCATCCCTGCGGCACCTGCCGCATGGGGCAGGGGGCCGACGCCGTGGTCGACGGCCAGATGCGGGTTCACGGCATCGAGGGCCTGCGCGTGGTCGATGCTTCGGTCATGCCGATGATCATCAGCGCCAATCTCAACGCCACGACCCAGATGATCGCCTCGCGCGCGGCCGACTACATTCTGGGAACGCCCCAGTTGCCCGCCTTCCGCGCGCGTTATGCCTTCATGGACGAGGCCGCATCGGTGGCCTGATCAGGCGGCCAGGAACCCTTCCAGGCGTTTGCGGATGATCGTCTCGGCCTGCGCCATGATGCGGTCGATCAGTTCCTTGACGCTCGGGATGTCGTAGACGAGGCCGGCGACCATGCCGCAGGACCATGCGCCGGCATCGAGATCGCCCTCCTGCATCACGCGCGGATAGACGCCGGCAACCTCGTCGAGGATGTCCTCGAACTTGATGTCGGCGCCCAGCTTGCGTTCCTTTTCCAGCAGCCGCTCGACGGCGGCGTTGGTCAGCACGCGTTCGGTGTTGCGCAGCGGGCGCATGATGAGGCGCGTGTCGCGCTCGCTGGCCGCCAGGATCGCCTGCTTCACCTTGTCGTGGACGGGGGCCTCCTTGGTGGCGATGAAGCGGGTCGCCATGTTGATGCCTTCGGCACCCATGGCGAGCGAAGCCACCAGCGAGCGGGCATCGGCCATGCCGCCCGAAGCGATGAAGGGAATCTCCAGCTCGTCGGCGGCGCGCGGCAGCAGGATCATGTTGGGGATGTCGTCCTCGCCGGGATGGCCGCCGCATTCGAAGCCGTCGACGGAAACGGCGTCGCAGCCGATCGACTGCGCCTTCAGGGCATGGCGCACCGAGGTGCACTTGTGCACCACCTTGATGCCGGCCTCCTTCAGCGGCGGCAGCACCTGCTGCGGATTGTTGCCCGCGGTTTCGACCACCGTGACGCCGCCTTCGATGATCGCCTTCACGTAGCCTGGATAGTCCGGCGTGTTGAGCGAGGGCAGGAAGGTGAGATTCACGCCGAAGGGCTTGTCGGTCATGGTGCGGCAGCGCGCGATCTCGTTGGCGAGATCCTTGGGCGTGCGCTGGGTGAGACCGGTGAGGATGCCCAGCCCGCCCGCGTTGGACACTGCCGAGGCGAGCTCGGCGAGGCCGACATAGTGCATGCCGCCCTGAACGATGGGGTGCTGGATGCCCAGCAGTTCCGTGATGCGGGTTTTCATCCGTATTGCCCTTGGCTGCGCTTGGTTCGCTTCGCGGCGCAGACTATGGGCAGCCATGGCCCGCCGCAACGCCGCCATCGCTAGCTCCGCACGCGCCTGTTACAATCGCAGGAGGAGTCTCGGGGATATGCAGTGGGTGTTCTGACCAGCAGTTATGCCGGCATCATGACCATGGTCGTGATGCTGGCCATCGGCTCGACGATCCGTCTTGCCGATCTGGCCGCCGTCGTGCGGCAGCCGCGTGCCCTGCTGGTGGGGCTTGCCGGGCAGCAGATCCTGGTGCCGGCGGCCGGTCTCGTCCTGGCCTCCGGCCTTGCGGGACCGTCCTGTCTGGCGCTCGCCATCGTGGCCGTCATGCCGGGTGGGGTGGCATCGACGATCTTCACCGCCGCGGCCGGCGGCAACACCGCGCTGTCGGCGGTGCTGACGCTGTGCAGCAACGTCATGGTCGCCGTCTGGGTGCCGCTGCTGTTGTCGGTTTCCATCGGCATCTGCGATACCGGCGCCCTGACCGGCGATCTCGATTTCGTCGTGCTTGCCATCCGTCTGGCTCTGGTCTCGGCCGTGCCCCTGATGGTCGGCATGATCGTCGCGGCGGTCTTTCCCCGTTTCACCGCACGGTTCCATCCCTACCTCGGCAAACTGGCGACAACATTCTTCGTGGTCTTCGTGGCCTGGATCCTGTGGGACGACCGGGCGAACCTCGCGTCCTACCTGACAGGGGCCGGCGTGCTGGTGCCGCTGCTGTTGCTGTTTGCCGTCGGGACGGCCTGGCTTGCCTCCGGCCTGTTGCGCTTCCCGGAAGCCACGCGCACGGCGCTGGTCTTCGAGTGGGGCATCCAGAACGTGCCGCTGGCCATCCTGGTGGCTCTCACGCTGGGTTCGGCCCAGACCCTGGCCCTGCCGGCGGCCTCCTACGGCCTGCTGCAGATCGCCGGCGGACTGCTCATCGCCCTGGTCCTGGGGCGGCGTTCCCGCCGCCTCTCGGCGGCCTGATCGGTTCAGCCGACCCTGCGCCAGACCGCCTCGATGTAGCCGTAGAGACCGAAGGCAAGCAGGCCGGCCGCGGCCGTGCCGTAGAAGGCGAGGCCATAGGGTTGCTGGCGCAGCCATTGCAGGGCGCTTTCCAGGCCGCCGGCCTGGTCGGGGTCGATGGTGAAGGCGGCGTAGAAGAAGAACACGGCGATCACCGAAAAGATCAGCCCGCGCGCGATCAGGCCGAAGCCGCACAGCGGCGAGACGCGGTCGAGCAGGGTGGGCGACATCGCAAGGCGGTCGCGAAAGCCGCCGCTGGCACCCTTCCAGATATGGGCCAGCGCCGCGCCCATGATGATGATGGCGATGGCGCCCAGGGCATAACGCCCGTAGGGCTGCTGCAGCACCCAGGCCGCGGCATCCTGCGAGCCCGAACCGCCCGAACCGGAAACGGACGAAAGGCGCATCGCCAGGTTACCCGCGTAGAGGCCGAGCAGCAGATGGGTGATGCCGCTCACCCCCAGCGACGCCCGGATGATCAGGCCGTGGGCGGTCTTCTTGTGATCGTCGGTGTCGAGCACGGACTGCACCATGCGCCATCCGGCGAAGGCGACCAGTCCGACGGCGATGACGACGATCACCGCCGTTCCCCAGGACTGGTCGGAGAGCGCGGCCAGGGCACCACGCGACCCTGTCGTCTTGCCGCCGGCGCCACGGATCGTGGCCAGCAGGGCAAGAACGCCGATGAGGACATAGACCGTACCGCGCGCCGCATAACCGAAGCGCGCGACCAGCACGAGAGAGCGCTTGTTCAACGAGGATACCGCCTGTGCTGTCTCCTTCTATGACGCACGAGTGCGGTGTCGGTTGCTTGCGGGTGCTGCGCGCGGCCGGGAAGTGATGTAAGAGCCCTTCACATGGGCTGGTCCGGAAACAAGCGCGGTGAGGGCGGCGGGGATTCCCGCCGCGGCTACCATCATGGCAACCTGCGCGAGGCGCTGATCGAGGCCGCGCTGGACCTGATCAAGGCCAAGGGGCCGGCGGGTTTCACCTTTGCCGAGACCGCCCGTTCGGCCGGTGTCAGCCCGGCCGCCCCCTACCGCCACTTCCGCGACCGCGACGCCCTGATGGCCGATGTCGCCCAGCAGGGCTTCGAGCGGTTCGAGCAGTTCCTGTCCACCGCCTGGAACGACGCCCGGCCGGACGCCTTCACGGCGCTCGGCAACATCGGCAAGGCCTATCTCGCCTTTGCCCGCACGGAACCCGCCTATTACTCCGCCATGTTCGAGGCCGGCATTCCCCTGGAGGATCACCCGGAGCTGCGCCAGGCGGGGGATCGCGCCTTTGCCATCGTGCGCAAGGCTGACGAGGCGCTCAGCGCCGACCTGCCCGGCCGTCCGCCTGCGTTGATGATGGCGCTGCATATCTGGGCGCTGGCCCACGGCATCGCCTCGCTTTTCGCGCGCGGCGATTCCGGCCGCCGCAGCCTGCCCATGAGCCCGGAAGACCTGCTCGAGGCGGCCGTCCTGATCTATCTGCAGGGCCTGGGTCACAAGGGTTAGCGCGGGTTTCGGGGCGTCTTTGCGGCACGGTCGATTTTTGCCCGCCTGCTTCTTGCAGGCGGGTCAGAGCTTCCCTATGTTAATGTCATTAACATTCACATCGCGGAACCGGCATGGGCATCACAGCGAAACTCGACGACTACGGCAAACCGGCCTGGATCACCCTGATGGTCCTGGCTTTCGTCATCTTCTGGCCGGCCGGACTGGCGGTTCTGGCCTTTCTCTTGTGGAGCGGACGCCTGGGCAGCTGGGCGCCGGGAGGAAAACACGACATGTTCAAGGCTCGCGGACGCTGGCACGGCCCCTGTGGCGGAAAGCGTCATCAGGAATCCAGCGGCAACACCGCGTTCGATGAATACCGCGCCGATACCCTGCGCCGGCTCGAGGAGGAGGAGAGCGAGTTCCACGCCTTCCTCGATCGCCTGCGCCAGGCCAAGGACAAGGCGGAATTCGATCAGTTCATGGCCGACCGCAAGGGCCGCTCCAGCAGCCCCGCGCCGGAAGCGCAGGCCTGAACGGTCTCACTGCCAAGGTGCCGTAACGACAGCGCCGGGTTCCTTAACGGAGCCCGGCGTTTTTCGTTCTGGGGCTCAATCGAGCGCGACCTTGTATTCCTGGATGGTGTTGCCGCCGTCGACGACGATGAGCTGGCCGGTGACGTAACTGGCCTCCTCGCTCGCCAGGAACACGGCGACATGGCCGACCTCCTCGGGCGTTCCGGCCCGGCCCGCCGGGGTGTGGCGGCCAGCCACGACCTCGTTGCCGCTGCTCGAATCCGTGTGGATCCAGCCCGGCCCGATGGCGTTGACGGTGATGCCGTGCGGCCCGGCCTCGATGGCCAGGGCGCGGGTCATGCCCAGCATGCCGGCCTTGGCGGCGGCATAGACGCCGCTGCCGGGAATGCCGACCACCGGTCCGGTGACCGACGACATCTGCACGATGCGGCCGTAGCCGCGCTGCATCATGCCGCCCAGCACCGCCCGGGTGACCAGGAAACAACTCGTCAGGTTGATGTCGATGCCGTAGCGCCAGCCTTCGTCGCTGGTCTCGTGCAGGGGCCGTGAGGGTTCGTCGCGGCCGACCTGCACCATGCCGGCGTTGTTGACCAGGATCTCGATGGGGCCGAGCGCCTTTTCAGTGGCCGCAACCAGGGCGGCAACCTCGTCGACGCGGGTGAGGTCGGCGGGCATGGCAAAGGTCTCGCCCTCACCGCCGCCCATCTCGGCGCGGCGCTCGTGGATGCGATCGGTGGTCGAGGTGATGGCAACCTTCGCGCCTGCCTCACGCAGCAGGCGTGCCGTGGCAAAGCCGATGGCGTTGGGGTTGCCCGCGCCGGTCACCAGGGCGACCCGTCCTGCTACGCCCGTCATGTTGTCTGCTCCGTTGTTGTGATGGGTGGGCTGCTGCTGCCCGCTGCGTTTTCGGTTTCACCCGCGCCCTGCACCGGCGCACCGTGTTTCATCCAGGCCGTGAGCAGCTCATAGGCAACGGCCAGCACGATGGGGCCAAGGAACAGGCCGATCAGGCCATGCGCCAGGGTGCCCCCGATAACGCCGATCAGGATCACCAGCATGGGCGTGGAAAGGCCGCGCGCCATGACGATGGGCTTGAGGATGTTGTCGAACAGCAGAACGGGGATGATGTAGACGGTGAACAGGCCCGCGGTGAGGGTGTCCATCGCGGTCCAGACCCAAATCGTCACCGGGATCAGCAGAATCGCGGGGCCGACCTGGATGATGGCGAGAATCAGCACACCCAGGGCGATCAGGCCTGCGCCCGGCACGCCGGCAACCATCAGTCCGATACCCGCAAGCAGGGCCTGCAGCAGGGATACGCCGATCACGCCGCGCGACACGTTGCGCACCGTGGCGCCCGCCAGGTCGACAAACCCTGCGGCCCTCGCGCCGCCGGCGCGGCTGGCGAAACGCCGCGAGCTTTCCGCCAGCGCCGGTCCGCGGCCGTAGAGGAAGCCGGCGATGATCAG
>CALLQH010000070.1 GCA_938014945.1 uncultured bacterium
CAGCGACAACGAGGAGGAGGTTTTCCTCGGTCACTCGGTGACCCAGAGGAAGAATGTCTCGGACTCCACCGCCGCCGTGATCGATGAGGAAATCCGCCGCCTGGTCGAGGAGGGCGAACAGACCGCCCGCGATCTGCTGACCGAGAAGATCGACGAACTGCATCGTCTGGCCGAGGGCCTGCTCGAATACGAGACGATGTCGTCGGACGATGTCATGAAGGTCATCCGCGGCGAGCCGCTGAACCGCTCGCCGGGTGACGAGCCGGATCGTCCGCCCAGCCCGCCGCGCCGTGGCGCTTCCGTGCCCACGACCGAGGGCAAGGGCGACGCGCCGGGCGGCGCTGCGCCTGAGCCCCAACCGGGCGGGTGACGAGCCGGCTGCGGCTTGTCGCTGCTGCGGAGCCGCCGGCACGTCCCGGGAAGGACGAACGCCTTTACCTGAAACCCCTGATCGAGGCCGGCACGTCGCTGGCCTCGACCGGTTCACGGCTTCTGGCCGGCACGGCCGCCCGCTTCAGCGACGTCGAGGTGCTGACGCGGGGTGTCGAGACGGTGACCTGCGCCAGCCTTCCAGTTGACGGCCTCGCCAACTGGATCGAAGGGCTGGACGAGCCGCACGCCACACGCGTGATGGACCAGCTCGACCGCATGCTCTCGCCACGTGCGCCCTTCGCCGGTCTGGCGATGAACGGCGGCGCCGTGATGGGCATTCTCAATGCCACGCCGGACAGCTTCTCCGACGGCGGCGTTGCGCTCGACCCCACGGATGCGGCGATGCGTGGCCGGGCCATGGTGGATGCGGGTGCGACGATCCTCGACATCGGCGGTGAATCCACCCGGCCGGGCGCCGAACCGGTCTCCCTGGATGAGGAAACCCGGCGGGTGCTGCCGGTCATCGGTGCGCTTGCCGGGGCGGGGGCCGTGCTTTCCATCGATAGCCGCAACGCGCCTGTGATGGCGGCCGCGCTGGATGCCGGGGCGGTGATCGTCAACGATGTCAGCGCCCTGACGCACGACGATGCGAGCCTGCCCCTGGTCGCTGCGCGCCAGGCTCCTGTGGTGCTGATGCATGCCCAGGGCGATCCCCGCACCATGCAGCGCGAGCCGGCCTACGACCACGTCAGCCTGGACATCTACGACTATCTGGAGCGCCGCATCGCGGCCTGCACGGACGCCGGCATCGCGCGCGAGCGGATCGCCGTCGATCCCGGCATCGGCTTCGGCAAGACGCTGGACCACAACCTGACTCTGCTGCGCGACCTGGCCCTGTTCCACGGCCTGGGCTGTCCGCTGCTGCTCGGCGCCTCGCGCAAGGGATTCATCGGCGCGCTTTCGGGCGAGAAGGTTGCCGCACGCCGGATGGCCGGAAGCGTGACGGTCGCCACCTGGGGTGCGCGTTGCGGGGCACATATCTTGCGTGTCCACGACGTCGCTGACACGCTGCAGGGACTCGCCGTCGCGCGAGCCATCGAGGGGATGCAGGAATCATGACGCGGAAGTACTTCGGGACCGACGGCATACGCGGTCCCGCCAACACCGATCCGATGACCGCTGCGATCGCGATGAAGGTCGGCATGGCCGCAGGCCTGCAGTTCGGCGGCGCTGCGGGCATCCACCGCGTCGTCATCGGCAAGGACACGCGCCGTTCCTGCTACATGCTGGAGAACGCGCTGGCCGCCGGTTTCGTGTCCGTGGGTATGGATGTCGTCCTGCTGGGGCCGATCCCCACGCCCGGCGTCGCCACGCTCACCCGCTCCCTGCGCGCCGATCTGGGCGTCATGATCTCGGCGTCGCACAACCCCTATCAGGACAACGGCATCAAGCTGTTCGGCCCGGACGGCTACAAGCTGACCGACGAGACCGAACATGCCATCGAGGCGCGCATGGACAGCGACCTTTCCGAGAGCCTTGCGCCCTCGGGTCGCCTGGGCCGGGTGTCGCGCCTGGAAGGGGCGATCGGACGTTACTCGGAGTTCTGCAAGGGCGCGTTCCCGAAGAACATGCGCCTCAACGGCCTGCGCATCGTGATCGACGCGGCCAATGGTGCTGCCTATCGCGTGGCGCCCGAGGCCTTGTGGGAACTGGGGGCGGAGGTTTTCCCCATCGGCGTCGAGCCGGATGGCTACAACATCAACAAGGACTGCGGCTCCACCGTGCCCCAGGTCATGCAGCGCGCGGTGCGCGAGTACCGCGCGGATCTGGGCATTGCGCTCGACGGCGATGCCGACCGGGTTCTGATTTCCGACGAGAAGGGCGAACTGGTCGACGGCGATCAGATCATGGCCCTGGTCGGGGGCTGGCTGCACCGGCGCGGCGCGCTTCAGGGCGGCGGC
This sequence comes from uncultured bacterium, assembly GCA_938014945.1. Lineage (GTDB taxonomy): Bacteria > Pseudomonadota > Alphaproteobacteria > SP197 > SP197 > CALGGB01. The sequence goes on from CALLQH010000070.1 coordinate 2,334, forward strand.
ATCGTCGGCACGGTGATGTCGAACCTGGGGCTGGAGCGCCATCTGGGCGCGCAGGGGCTGACCCTGGAGCGCACCCAGGTCGGCGACCGCTATGTCGTGGCCTGCATGCGCGAGAAGGGCTTCAACATGGGCGGCGAACAATCCGGCCACATCATCTTTGCCGATCATTCCACCACCGGCGACGGCCTGATCGCGGGTCTTCAGGTGCTCGCCTGCCTGGTGGAGCAGGGCAAACCCATGAGCGAACTGGGCCACCAGTTCGACCGTGTGCCGCAGATCCTGAAGAACGTCCGTTTCGGCGGCGGCGCGCCGCTGGAAAGCGAAAGCGTGAAAACGGCCCTGAAGGACGCCCAGGAGAAGCTGGGCGACGGCGGCCGTCTGGTCGTGCGCAAGTCCGGCACCGAGCCGCTGATCCGCATCATGGCCGAACACGACGATTCGCGGCTGGTTTCGTCGGTGGTCGACGAACTCGAGGCCACCATCCGGCGGGCGGCGGCCTGATTCAGACCACGGCGCGGTAGGGCACCGGGGCGCTGTCGAGCAGCCCGGCAAGAGCATCGAGGCCGGCGGCAAGGTCGTCCCGCGTCATGGCGCCGGTCAGCGAAAGGCGCACCGCAAAGGGCGCTGGATCACGCCCGATGGCGAAGGATTCCGACGGGGTCAGCATGACGCCACGCGCTTCGGCGGCGCGCACGAACTCGCTCGGCCGCCAGGGGTCGGGCAGGGTCAGCCAGGTGTGGAAGGACGCGGGGTGAGCCGATAGTTCCCAGCGGTTCAGGCGTTCGGCGGCCATGGTCTGGCGCGCCATGGCCTCCTGGCGCACGGCGGCTTCCGACCTGGCAATGCGGCCGTCCTCCATCCAGCGCCGCGCCAGTTCTCCCATCAGCAGGGGCGCATGCAGGGCGCTACCGGCCATCAGGCGGGTGGCGTCGTCTGTCATGCGTTCGGGCGCGATCAGCATCCCGAAGCGCAGGGCAGGGGAGACCGACTTCGAGAGGCTGGTGGCAAAGAAGCCTTCCGTGCGGGTGTGACGCATGATCGGCCCTGGCTGGTGCTCCGCCAGGAAGTCGTAGATGCCGTCCTCCAGGATCGGCACATCGAAGCTGTCGGCGATTTCGGCAATGGCGCGGCGGCGCTCCTCACTCATGACCGCGCCGGTCGGGTTCTGTACCGTCGGCACGCAGCAGATCAGCTTCACGGGCTGGTTGCGCAGGGCGGCTTCCAGGGATTCCGGGATCATGCCCTCGGCGTCCATGTCGACGCTGGAGAGGCGGGCCTGCATGGTGCGCGCCACGGCCTTGATGCCGGGATAGGTGAGGCGTTCCACCAGAATGGTGTCGCCCGGCCTGGCGACCAGGTTGAAGGCAACCATCAGGGCGTTCTGGGCGCCGGCGGTGACGAAGACCCGCTCGGGCGCCACATCCATGCCCGTCGTGGCCGAAAGCCATGCTGCAGCCGTATGGCGCACATCGCGGCGACCCAGGTTCGGCGGATAGATCAGATGGTTGGCCAGGCGCGGATCGCCCGCCAGACGCACCAGTTCCTCGGCAAACAGCTTCTCCTGCCCGGCGATGGGCGGCGCGTTGGTCGCCAGGTTGATGAGATTGCCGCCGATGGCATCCGAGGTCGGCCAGATCATGGGCGTGGCGTGGATGCTGCCGCCGGCATCGGCCTGCACGAAGGTGCCGCGGCCGACTTCGCCGGCGATCAGGCCGCGCCGGGTCGCCTCGGCGTAGCCGCGGCTGACCGTGCCCACGGTGACGCCCAGGTGCCAGGCGAGATCGCGGTGGGTCGGCAGACGGGTGCCGGGCGCCAGCGCACCCGAAGCGATGTCGCGCGCCAGGGCGTCGGCCAGTGCCTGATAGCGGGAGCCGGGGAGACCGTCGAGGTCGGGTTGCCACGAGAGATTTGTCATGGTGACAAAATTCCAATTGAACCCATCATTGTCAAGTGAGATATGGGAATTATCGATACAATTTGATGCGATGTGCTCGATTGTATCGGTTCAATGCACCGCAAGAAGCGGGTCGCTGTACGGTCTCGCGGGAGACAATCTGGCGCCCCGTGACAAAGGAGAAGCCCGATGACCATGTTTGCCCTACCCAACGCCGCAGTCCTGGCACACCGTGTCGCGCATGCCCTGTGGACCGTGGTGTGCGCCGTGGTTGTCGGGCTTCCCGACACCCTCTACACATGGCAGCAGCGCTATCGCATGCGTCATGAGCTGCGCCACCTCGACGAGCGCCTGCTGCGCGACATGGGCATCAGCCGCTACGATGCTGCCCGTGAGTCGCGGCGGCCGTTCTGGAAGGAATAGGGGGCCTATGGCCGACAATGTTCCTGCCATCCCGCCGGGTCGGTCGTTCGACCACCCGGCGGTGTTTTCCCGCTACAACCGCTGGGCCAATGCCCGTCTCTACGCGGCTTGCGGCGATCTGGGGCGCGAGGCCTACATGGCGCCGCGCCCCAGCTTCTTCGGCTCGATCCACGCCACGCTGAACCACATCCTGGTGGCCGATATGCTGTGGCTTGGGCGCCTGCGCGGTACGCCGGTGACGCTGGCCCTGGATGCGGAACTGCACCGCGAGCTGGAGGACCTGCGCGCCGCGCGGGAGGCCTTCGACCGCGACCTGGTCGATCACTGCGATGACCTTGAGACAGGCTGGCAGGAGGCCGTTCTGTCCTATGCCAACAGCCGCGGCGAACCCTTCGAGACACCGCTGGTGCAGGTCTACTGGCATCTCTTCAACCATCAGACCCATCATCGTGGCCAGGTGCACGGCCTGCTTTCCCAGGCCGGCGTCGCGCCGCCGCCGCTCGATCTGATCTATTTTCTGCGCGAGGCGGGCACCTGAGAATGACCGGAGAGATGCGCAAGAACCGGGTCGTCGGAACATGGGTGGGCACCTACCTTGAGGGACGTTCCGCGCTCCATCAGAGGTGCCAGCCATGACCGACCCCATCACCGCCAACCCGGACTACCAGAAGATCGAGAGGGCCATCCAGTTTCTCGATGAAAACTTTCAGGAACAGCCGGAACTGGAGGAAATTGCACGATATATTGGCCTTTCCCCATTTCACTTTCAGCGCCTCTTCCGGCGCTGGGTGGGGATCAGCCCGAAGCGTTTCCTGCAGTTCCTCACGGTGGATTACGCCCGCGGCCTGCTGGAGCGTTCGACCCCCGTGCTCGACACCGCGTTCGAGGCGGGCCTGTCGGGCCCTTCGCGCCTGCATGACCTGTTCGTCGTCTCCGAGGCGGTGACGCCGGGCGACGTGCGCCGGGGCGGCGCCGGTATCGTGATCCGCCACGGCGTCCACGATTCGCCCTTCGGCCCCTGCAGCATCGGCGCCACCGAGCGTGGCCTGTGCTGGCTTTCCTTCGGTCCGGCCGATGCCGCCGACGACGGCTGGGCGCTGGAACGCCTTGCCGCCCGCTGGCCGCACGCCGATATCGTGACGGACCGTAACGTAACGTCCGATCTCGCGCGCCGCATCTTTGCGGCGGGTGAAGGTGACGGCCCCCTGACCATCCATCTGCGCGGCACGAATTTTCAGCTGCGCATCTGGGATGCGCTGTTGCGTATTCCGCCCGCCCATGTGACCTCCTATGAGGAGATCGCGCGGCGCGCGGGCAACGACCGGGCGGTGCGGGCGGCGGCTTCGGCCATCGCGCGCAACCCCGTCACCTTCGTCGTTCCCTGCCACCGGGTGATCCGCAAGACCGGACCGTTCCACAACTACGCCGGCGGGCCTCTTCGCAAGCAGGCGATCCTGGGCTGGGAGCAGGCCCGTTTCGGCGAGGGCCGCGACGAGGTCGCTTCCGCCGCCTGACACGACCACAAGGAGTAAGCCGTGCGCCTTCCGCTCTATCAGATCGACGCCTTCGCCAGTTCCGTCTTCCGCGGCAATCCGGCCAGCGTGATGCCGCTGGAGGAGTGGCTGAAGGACAGCACGCTCCAGGCCATCGCCGCCGAGAACAACCAGGCCGAAACCGCCTTCTTCCGCCCCGGCGAGGATGACGATGTCTTCGAACTGCGCTGGTTCACGCCGACCGTGGAGGTGCCCCTGTGCGGCCATGCCACGCTGGCGACCGCCTTCGTGCTGATGACCGAGATCGATCCCGAGATGGAGGAGGTCGGCTTCGACACGCGTAGCGGACGGCTCAAGGTCACCCGCGACGGTGACCGTTTCGTTCTCGATTTTCCCGCCGCCAGCCTGCGCGGGGCCGATGTTCCCGCCGCGCTTTCCGAGGCCCTGGGCGCGACGCCCGTCGAGGCCTTGCGCGCAGTGACGAGCGAGGCGCGTCCCGACGGCAACTGGCTGCTGGTCTTCAAGGACGAGTCGGATGTCGCCGGCCTGACGCCCGATTTCCGCGCCGTCCTGGCGGCGCTGGCGGGCGAGGACGTCGGTGTGATCTGTACCGCGCCCGGCCGCACGGCCGATTTCGTCTCCCGCTACTTCGCCCCGGCCCACGGCATCCCCGAGGACTCGGTGACCGGTTCGGCCCACTGCCTGCTGGTGCCCTACTGGGCCCAGAAGCTCGGCAAGGACGATCTCCACGCCCTGCAGATCTCCAGGCGCGGCGGCGAGCTGTTCTGCCGCAACCGGCGCAACCGCGTCGATATCGGCGGCCGTGCGATCAAATACATGGAAGCGATTGCGCACGTTCCGGGCTGATGTGTTAAGTAGCGCCACGCCGCACTGAACACTCCAGCCGGGAGCCCGTCATCCGACGGGTCGGATAGCCATGACCGTTGCCAAGCCGACGCGCCTGCCTGCGCGTCCCCACTTCTCCTCGGGCCCGTGCGCGAAGCGCCCGGGCTGGTCTCCCGAGGCGCTGGCGGGTGCCTGGCTCGGCCGTTCGCACCGGGCCAAGGGCGGTGCCGCCAGGCTCGCCGAGGTCATCGCGCGCTCGAAGGCCGTGCTCGGCATGCCGGCCGATTATCGCCTGGCCATCGTGCCGGGGTCCGACACGGGTGCCGTCGAGATGGCGCTGTGGTCCCTGCTGGGTCCGCGCGGCGTCGACATGCTGGCCTGGGAGAGCTTCGGCCAGGAATGGGTCAGCGACGTCACCAAGCAGCTGAAGCTCGACGATGTCCGCGTCATCGAGGCCGCATACGGCGCCTTGCCCGACTTGGCCTCGGTCGACTGGAGCCGCGACGTCGTCTTCACCTGGAACGGCACGACCTCCGGCGTGCGCGTGCCCGACGGCGGCTGGATTCCCGATGACCGCCAGGGCCTGGCGATCTGCGATGCCACCAGCGCCGCCTTCGCCATGGATCTGCCCTGGGACAAGCTCGATGTCGTGACCTGGTCCTGGCAGAAGGTGCTGGGCGGGGAGGGCGCACACGGCATGCTGGCCCTGTCGCCCCGCGCCGTCGCGCGCCTCGAGGGCGGCCCGGCGCCGCGTCCGCTGCCCAAGCTTTTCCGCCTGACCAAGGGCGGCAAGCTCAACGAGACGATCTTCGAGGGCGCGACCATCAACACGCCCTCAATGCTCTGTGTCGAGGATGCCCTCGACGGCCTCAAATGGGCCGAGAGCGTGGGCGGCCTCAAGGGCCTAGTCGCGCGTTCGCAGGCCAATGCCGATGCCCTGCAGGCCTGGATCGACCGCACGCCCTGGATCGCCAACCTGGCCGAGGTCGAGGCGACGCGCTCGACCACCTCGGTCTGCCTGAAGCTGGTCGATACCCCGGCCGACCCCAAGCGCATCGCCAGGCTGCTGGAGGAAGAGGGCGCGGCCTTCGACATCGGCGGCTACCGCAACGCGCCCCCGGGCCTGCGCATCTGGTGCGGCGCGACCGTGGAGACCGACGACATTCAGGCGCTGACGGCATGGCTCGACTGGGCCCATGCGGTGGCGGCCAACGAAGCGGAGAAGGCGGCATGAACAAGCAGCCCCGGGTTCTGATCGCCGACGCCATGAGCGCGGATGCCGAAAGCATTCTCGCCGGGCGCGGCATCGCAGTCGACGTCAAGACGGGCCTGAAGCCTGAAGCCCTGATCGCCGAAATCGGCGCCTACGACGGCCTTCTGGTGCGCTCCTCGACCAAGGTGACGGCCGCGGTCCTGGATGCCGCGACCAACCTGAAGGTCATCGGGCGGGCCGGTATCGGCGTCGACAATGTCGATGTGCCTGCCGCCACGGCCCATGGCGTCGTCGTGATGAACACGCCCTTCGGCAATGCTGTCACCACCGCCGAACACGCCATCGCCATGATGATGGCGCTCGCCCGCCAGATCCCGGCGGCCGATCGCTCCATGCGCGAGGGCAAGTGGGAGAAGAGCAAGTTCGTCGGCATGGAACTGGCGGCAAAGACGCTGGGCATGGTCGGCTGCGGCAACATCGGCTCCATCGTGGCGAGCCGCGCCCAGGGCCTGAAGATGCGTGTCATCGTCGCCGATCCCTTCCTGACCCCGGAACGGGCCAGGGAACTGGGCGTCGAGCGGGTCGAGCTGCCGGAATTGCTCGGCCGCGCGGACGTCATCACCATCCACACCCCGCTCAACGATGCGACCCGCGGCCTGATCGGCAAGGCCGAGCTGGCGGCGGCCAAACCCGGCGTGCGTATCGTCAACTGCGCCCGCGGCGGCATTGTCGATGAGGAAGCCCTGCATGAGGCCCTGGTTTCGGGCCATGTCGCGGGTGCGGCGCTGGATGTCTTCGTCACCGAGCCGCCCAGGGACAATCCCCTGACGGCGCTGGAAAACGTCGTGATGACGCCCCATCTGGGCGCCTCCACGGCCGAGGCCCAGGAGAAGGTCGCCCAGCAGGTTGCCGAGCAGGCGGCCGACTTCCTGCTTTCGGGCGCGGTCTCCAATGCGGTCAACATGCCCTCGATCTCCGCCGAGGAGGCCCCGCTGCTGGCGCCCTACATGAAGCTCGCCGGCCAGCTTGGCGCCTTCGCCGGCCAGCTCACGAAGACCGGCATCGAGAAGGTCACGATCGAGTACGAGGGCCATGTCGCGGGCCTCAATACCCGCCCGCTCACCGCCATCGCGCTCGCCGGGCTGCTTTCGCCCATGGTCGAATCGGTCAACGTGGTCAATGCGCCCGTCGTCGCCCATGACCGCGACATCGCCGTCTCGGAGGTGCGCCACGACCGGCGCGGCGATTACCCCACCCTGATCCGCCTGACCGTCACCACGGAGCGGCGCACGCGCGATGTCGCCGGCACCCTGTTTGCCGACAATCGCCCCCGAATCGTGGAGATCAAGGGTATCCGCATCGATGCCGAGCCGTCGGCCCACATGCTCTACATCGCCAATCAGGACGTTCCGGGCATCATCGGCTTCCTGGGCAAGACCCTGGGCGAGGCGGGCATCAACATCGCCACCTTCGCGCTCGGCCGCGCCGATGCCGGGGGCGACGCCATCGCGCTCATCAGCGTCGATGAGCCGATGACGGACGCGGCCCTGTCGGCGATACGCGCCCATGACGGCGTGCGGCAGGCCGATGCGCTGGTCTTCTGAACCGCATCGTCCGGTGCATCAGGAGAGACGATAAATTTTGTTCTAAATCACGATCTTGTATCTGATATCTCAGAAGCGAGATAAGGTGGTGTGCGGGCCGGAATGGGCGCGGCATCAGGGTGCGGCGCCGGGCTGGCGCGGCCGATCGGACAGGTCATCCACGGGCGGTGCCCTTCTGGCCTTTCCTGCAGCGGCCCGGCATGTATAGTCCCGCCCGGTCTTAGCAAGGGGACCTGTTGATATGGCGAATGTGGCGGTTGTCGGCTCCCAGTGGGGCGACGAAGGCAAGGGCAAGATCGTGGACTGGCTCTCGGAGCGCGCCGATGTGGTGGTGCGCTTCCAGGGCGGCCATAACGCCGGCCATACCCTTCAGATCGACAACACCACCTTCAAGCTGTCGCTGCTGCCCTCGGGCGTCGTGCGTGGCGGCAAGCTCTCGATCCTGGGCAACGGCGTGGTCGTCGATCCCTGGGCGCTGTTCGCCGAGATCGAGAAGATCGCAGGCCAGGGCGTGAACATCACGCCCGACAACCTGCTGATCGCCGAGAACGTGGCGCTGATCCTGCCGCTGCATGCCGACCTGGACCGTGCACGCGAGCAGGCCCGGGGCGAACACGCGATTGGCACGACCGGGCGCGGCATCGGGCCGGCCTACGAGGACAAGGCGGCGCGGCGCGCCGTGCGTCTCTGCGACCTCGACGATCCCGATACGCTGGCCCACAAGGTCGACATGCTGCTCCAGCATCACGAGCCGCTGCGCCGGGGCATGGGCATGGAGCCGGTCAATCGTGACGCCCTGATCGCCTCGCTGATGGAGATCGCGCCGCGTCTGCTGTCCTTCGCCCAGCCGGTCTGGCGCCGCCTTGACGATCTGAGGCGCGCCGGCAAGCGCATCCTGTTCGAGGGTGCGCAGGGCCACCTGCTCGACATCGACCACGGCACCTATCCCTATGTCACCTCGTCCAACACCGTCGGCGCCTTCGCGGCGGTCGGCTCGGGCATGGGGCCGGGCGGCGTCCACTATGTGCTGGGCATCACCAAGGCCTACACCACGCGCGTTGGCGCGGGGCCGTTCCCGACCGAGCAGGAGAACGAGATCGGCCGCACCCTGGGCGAGCGGGGCCACGAATTCGGCACCGTCACGGGCCGTCCGCGCCGCTGCGGCTGGTTCGATGCCGTGCTGGTGCGCCAGGCGATCAAGGTTGGCGGCATCAACGGCATCGCGCTCACCAAGCTCGACGTGCTGGATGGCATCGACCCGATCAAGGTCTGTGTCGGCTACCGCTACAAGGGCGTGACGCTCGATCATCTGCCGGCGGCGCCGCACGTTCAGGCCGGTGTCGAGCCGATCTACGAGACTCTGGAAGGCTGGAGCGAGAGCACCCAGGGTGCGCGGTCATGGGCGGAACTGCCGGCGACCTGCATCAAATACGTGCGCCGCATCGAAGAATTGATCGAGGCGCCTGTGGCTCTTCTCTCCACAAGCCCGCAACGCGAGGATACGATCCTCGTTACCGATCCCTTCGCTGACTGAGCCTGCCAGAGGAAACGACCGCCATGATCCGCCATTTCGTTGTGACCGCATTCGCCGTGTCGCTGATGGCTGCTTCCCTGCCGATGGCCCATGCCCAGTTCGCCGACGACACGCAGACGCTGTTCTCTGGCGATCCGGACGAGCCCAAGACCAAGGACGATCTGATGACCTTCGATCTGGGCAATCCGGAGGACGACGCTCCCGTCAATACCAGCGGCGCCCAGTCGGTCGAGGAGATCTGCTGCGCCCTGACCGAGGCCGAGCGCAAGACCGACGGCCTGTGTTTCGAGGTCGAGTGCCCGGAATAATTCCGGCGCAAGGTTGAGAAGCGCCGCGGCATGCCGCGGCGATTCTCCTACTGCATGACCGCGTTGCGCCGCTCGGCGGCGGCATTGCGTACAGACTTCTGCAGCTTCTCGAAGGCGCGCACCTCGATCTGGCGCACGCGCTCGCGGCTG
>CALLQH010000071.1 GCA_938014945.1 uncultured bacterium
GCTCATGCCGCCCAGGCTTCGTTCGAGGCCGTCCGCGCGATCACCGACTGCACCGAAGGCCGTGCCTTCATGGCCTCCAGGAAGCGACGCGTGTTGGGCAGATCGCCCAGGCCCGGGGTGTTCGCAAACCACAGGGCAAACATCGCCATGTAGAGATCCGCGGCGCTGAGGCGCCCCCCGGCCAGGTGGCCGCCCTCATCCAGGGCGCCGTCGACCACCTGCCACTGCTGCGCCAGGACATCGGCCGAGTAGGCCTTGATCTCCCCGAAACGCGCCTCGTCGGCGATGTAGTTCTCGGGGTGGAAGATATGCATGGCGGTCGGATAGATGGTCGCCGCCAGATAGGTCATCCAGCGCAGGTAGGGCGCGCGCGCCTTCGCATCGGGTGCCGGGGCGAGCCCCGCGGCGGGATGGCTGTCGGCCAGATGGAGCATCATGGCCGCGGATTCGGTGAGCAGCGTGCCGTCGTCCAGGGTCAGCGCCGGCACCCGGCGCAGCGGATTGATCGCCGCGAAGGACGGCGGCTGGATGTTCTCGCGGTAGCCCGTCACCAGCACGCGGTCGTAAGGCACGCCGAGTTCCTCAAGCAGGATCTCGACCGCAAGCGAGCCCGATCGGGGGCGGCCGTAGAGCGTGATGGTCATGCGCGTTTCCCTCTGGCTTCCTTCAGCATGTCGCGGGCGATGACGAGCTGCTGGATCTGCGAGGTGCCCTCGTAGAGCCGGTAAATGCGCACATCGCGGTAGAGCCGCGCGGCCGGATAGTCGTTGATGTAGCCCGAACCGCCGTGGATCTGCACCGCGCGGTCGGCGACTCGGCCGACCATCTCGCTGGCGTAGTACTTGGCCTCCGCGCCGATACGCGTGATGGGTTCGCCGGCCTCGCCCCGCCGCGCGGCATCGCGCACCAGCGCCCAGGCGACATCATGCTCGGTGCGGCTGTCGGCCAGCATCGCCTGGACAAGCTGGAACTCGCCGATCGCCTGGCCGAACTGCTTGCGGTCGAGCGCGTAGTTCACGGACTCATCGATCAGCCGGTCGGCGAGGCCGCAGCAGGTGGAGGCGACGTGCAGGCGGCCGCGGTCGAGCACCTTCATGGCCGTCTTGAAACCCAGCCCTTCGGCGCCGCCGATCAGGGCATCGCCCGGGATGCGGCAATCCTCGAAGATGACGTCGCAGATGTGCGCGCCCTTCTGGCCCATCTTGTTCTCGGGCTTGCCCAGACGGATGCCCGGCGTATCGGCATCGACGATGAAGGCGGAGACGCCACGCGCGCCCTTCTCCTCCGGATTGGTGCGCGCCATGACGGTGAAGACGTTGGCCGTGGGCGCATTGGTGATGAAACGCTTGGCGCCGTTAAGGACATAACCGTTGCCGTCCTTGGTCGCCCGCGTCTTCACCGAACCGGCGTCCGAGCCGATGTCGGGCTCGGTCAGTGCAAAGCTGGAGATGAACTCGCCCGATGCGAGCTTCGGCAGATACTTGCGCTTCTGCTCCTCCGTGCCGTCGATGACGATGCCCTGGCTGCCGATGGCGACATTGGTGCCGAAGACCGAACGGAACGCGGGGGCCGCATGGGTGATCGTCCAGGCGACCTCGACCTCCTCGGCCATGGAAAGGCCAAGGCCGCCGTATTCCTCCGGGATCGTCAGGCCGAAGAGGCCCAGTTCCTTCATCTCGTCGATGATCGCCTGGGGCACCTTGTCGGTGGCATCGACCTCGGCCTCGGCCGGGATCAGCCGCTCGTCGACGAAACGGCGCAGGGTGTCGAGAAACTGATCGAGGGTGGCTTTGTCGAGGGGCATGGTTCCGTTCCGGCAATCGCTCAGGCGGCGCAGACTAGGCAGAAACGAACCGGGTGCCTACGGCAAAGCCAGCCAAATCCTGCCCGGAGCCTCGCGCTTCCGCATGGCGGGAGGCATCAAAGCCCCTCGGGGTTGCCCTCTTCCACCTTGCCGCTGCCCAACAGTTCGCCGTCCTGGAACCACTGCAGCATGTCGCCGTTCTTGCCGACGTGCCAGCAGCCGGCATCGTTGCCGCTGAAGGTGAAACACACCGTGTCGCCTTCGATCTTCCAGGTGCCCGACTGGCCATGGGATTTCACCGTGCCGTCGGGCGCGTAATACTCCGTGTAGGGGCCGAACTCGGTCATGCTGCCCGACACGGTATTGCCCGAGAGGGTGGTGCGGATTTCCTCGCCGTTCAGCATGGTATCCGCCCAGGCCGTGCCTGCCGTCATCGCGGCGGCGAAGGCCAGGGAAAGCACGGGACCTGCGATCTTCATGGTGCGTTCCTTCTTCGAGATATGAGCCTCAAGCATAAACCGCGCCGGTGGCGCTGTCCTTCGTGCGGCCGGCGCGGACCTCACCGGCGGCTTCGGCCAGCACGGCGAGGAAACAGTCGACCAGTTCGTCGGGGAACGGATCGCCCAGGATGTGGATCGCGCGCGGCTCGGCGGCGCGGAAGACCACGAAGCCGCGCTTGGCCACCTCGTCGGCGACCTGGAACATGTCCATGGTGTCCGAGCAGATGAGGAAGATGGAAAGGTCCGGCTTCTCCGGATGGCAGTGCAGGCCCTCGATGGCGCTGATACCCGCCATCAGCCGGTTGCGGCTGGCGAGGTTGCGCCGGGCGATCTCCATGTAGCCTTCCCGGCCGAGGTGGTTGAGCACGGCCCAGGCCGCCGCGATCGGGCCCGCGGCACGCGAGCCGGTGAAGGTGGTGACGCTGTAGGCGCCATAGGGCCAGGCATCGCAGGTGAAGCGCTGGCGCTTCACCATGTCGGCGTCGCGGTAGAGGATCAGCGACGCCCCCTTGGCCGTATAGCCGTACTTGTGGAGGTCGGCCGACATGGAGGTCACGCCCGGCACGGAAAAGTCGAAGGGCGGAATCGGCTCGCCGATGTCGCGGAAGAAGGGGGCGAGGAAACCACCCACGCAGGCATCGACATGGCAGAACAGGCCGCACTCCTGGGCGAGCGCGGCGATCTCGGGGATGGGATCGAACTGGCCCATCGGGTAGTGCGGCGCCGAGCCGAAGAGCAGCACGGTGTTCTCGTCGATCAGCGCCTCCATGGCGCCGACATCGGCGCGGCGGTCCGCCCGTTCGTGGGCACGGCGGATCTCGATGCCCAGGTAATGTCCGGACTTCTCCAGCGAGGCATGGGCCGTGCGCGGGACGACGATATTGGGCCGCGTGATGCCGCGTTCGTCCCGGCCGTACTCGCGGGCGGTGAACAACGCCTGGAAGAGGCTTTCCGTACCGCCGATGGTCATCACGCCGTCGGCGCCCTCGGGCGCCTGCAGCAGGGAAAGGCCCATCTCGATCACCTCCCGCTCCATGCGGTGGAGGCTGGGGATCAGGCGGCCGACCAGGGCGTTGGGGTGGGAATAGGCCGTCCAGGCGCGCACCAGAAGATCGTGGACGCCATCGCCGGGATACATGGCGTAGAGCGAGAGCCGGTTGCGGTCGTGGTCGGGATCGCCCTTGCCCATCTCTGCAATCGCGGCCATCACCGCATCGCCCGTGGTGCCCTTTTCCGGAAATGCCGTGCGCGCCATCGCCACCCTCCCCGCGTTGCAGTGTCGCGGGCGCATATGACATTGTTTTGGACAACTGTACGAGAGGCTTCACATGGCACAGGTGATGCTCGTGACCGGCGGCAGCCGAGGCATCGGCGCGGCGATCTGCCGGCGCGCCGCCCAGGCGGGCTGGGACGTGGCGGTGAACTATCACGGCGCCGCCGACAGGGCTGCCGAGGTCGTCGCCGATGTCGAGGCTGCCGGGCAGCGCGCCGTCGCCGTGCAGGCCGATACCGCCGACGAGAGTGCGGTCGCGGCGATGTTCGGGAAGGTGGCCGATGTGCTGGGACCCGTGTCAGCGCTCATCAACAACGCCGGCATGGTGGAAAAGCTGGACCTGCACGATCTCGATGCCGCCCGCCTGCGGCGCATGATCGATGTCAACGTCACCGGCTGCTTCATCTGCGCTCATCAGGCGCTGCGGCAGATGTCGACCCAGCTCGGCGGCGCGGGCGGCACCATCGTCAACATCTCCTCGCGCGCCTCGGCAAGCGGCGGCCTGCCCCGCTCGGTGGGTTATGCCGCGACCAAGGGCGCGGTCGACAGCTTCACCCTGGGGCTGGCCAAGGAGGGTGCGCCCCATGGCGTACGCAGCGTCGCCATCCGGCCTGGCCTCATCCACTCCGACATCCACATCCAGAACGGCGGCCGCGAGGCGGTGGAGGCCATGGCGAAGGCTGGCGTCCCCATGGCGCGGGCGGGCGAGCCCGAGGAAGTGGCGGGACTTGCGGTGTGGCTCTGCGGGCCTGAGGCAAGTTATGTATCGGGTGCCCTGATCGACGTCGGCGGCGGCCGCTGACCCCATCCCGACCGGAACCCACGCCATGCACATCACCAGCCGCGAGCAGTTGCGCGCCCATTACGCCGAGGCCAAGGGCCGCGCAGCGCGCAAGACCATCGACCATCTGGAAGCGCACTGCCGCCGCTTCATCGCCCTGTCGCCTTTCGTGCTGCTCTCCACGGCGGCGGCCGACGGCAAGGGTGACGTGACGCCGCGCGGTGATGCGCCGGGCTTTGTCGCCGTGCTCGACGATCATCACCTCGCCATCCCAGACCGGCCGGGCAACAACCGCCTCGACAGCCTTGAGAACATCCTGGAGAACCCGGAAGTCGGCCTGTTGTTCATGATCCCCGGCTTCATGGAAACCCTGCGTATCAACGGCACGGCGGAGATCCGCACGGACGACGACCTGCGCCAGCCCTTCGCCGTCAACGACCGCCTGCCCGCCAGCGTCCTGGTGGTGCGGGTGCGCGAGGCTTTCATGCACTGCGCGAAGTCCATCATGCGCGCGCGCCTCTGGGAGGACGACGCCCGCACCGACCGCGCCCTGATGCCGACCATCGGCCAGATCGTGAGCGACCAGATCGGCGACGAACGGCCCCAGGAAACCCAGGACCAGGTGATCGAGAGCTATCGCCCCGGTCTCTACTGACCGAGATACAGGAGAATTCCATGCCGGAAGGCAGCAACACCTCGGCCGCCCAGGTCTTCGCCGCCGCCTTCCGCCGGCACGGCGTGGAGAAGATCTTCGGCCAGTCGATCCCCTCGGCCTTTTTCCTGGCGACGCCCGAGTTCGGCATCGAGCAGTTGACCTACCGTACCGAGAACGCCGGCGCGGTGATGGCCGATGCCTACGCCCGCATCTCCCACAAGGTCGGCGTGGTGACGGCGCAGAACGGCCCGGCGGCGACCCTGCTGGTGGCGGGCCTGGCCGAGGCGCTCACCGCCTCCTCGCCCATCGTCGCCCTGGTCCAGGACACCCCGCCCATCTTCCGCGACCGCAACGCCTTCCAGGAGCTCGACCACCTGGACCTGTTCAAGGGCTGCGCCAAGTGGATCCGCCGTATCGAGGACGTGCGCCGCATCGACGACTATGTCGACATGGCCTTCCGCGCCGCGACCAGCGGACGCCCCGGCCCCGCCGTGCTGCTGGCCCCGGTCAACATCATGGAGGCCGCCCAGGCCGCGGCATCGGGCCGCGCGGAAAATCTCGGCCATGTGCCGCTTGACCGTCCCGTCGCCGACACCGCGCTTCTCGCCGAGGCCGCGCGCCTGCTCGACGGCGCCAGCAATCCGCTGGTCTGGGCCGGCGGCGGCGTCCACATGTCGGATGCCTGCGCGGCACTTGCCGCGCTGCAGGAGGAATGCCACCTGCCCGTGGCGACGACGACCATGGGCAAGGGCACGGTCGACGACGGCCATCCGCTGTCCGTCGGCGTCATCGGTTATTACATGGCGACCGGCGGCGCGACGAAGTTTCTGCGCGGCATGGTCGATGAGGCCGATGTCATCCTGGCCGTCGGCAACCGGACCAACCAGAACGGCACCGACAGCTGGAGCCTGCTGCCCCAGGGCGCACGGATCATCCACATCGATATCGATCCCCAGGAGATCGGACGCAACCACGAAGCCCTGCGCCTGGTCGGCGACGCCCGCGCGACGCTCGTCGTCCTGCGCGAGCGGCTGAAAGCCCACGGCCTGACGCGGCGCAAGGGCGCCCGCCCCGCCGTCGAGGTGCGCATTGCGCAGGGCAAGGCGGAGCATCGCGCAGAAATCACGGAGATTTCGGCTTCGAATGCCGCACCCCTGCGTCCAGAGCGGATGATGGCCGAACTCGACCGCATCCTGACCGGCGAGCACATCGTCGTCGCCGATGCGAGTTATTCCTCCATCTGGATCTGCAACAACCTCAGCAGCCGGCGGGCAGGACAGCGCTTCCTCACACCGCGCGGCATGGCAGGCCTGGGCTGGGGCCTGCCCATGGCCATCGGCGCCAAGGTGGCGCGCCCCGATGCGCCGGTCTTCTGTCTGGCCGGCGACGGCGGTTTTGCCCATGTCTGGTCCGAGCTGGAGACCGCGCGGCGCCTCGGCACCCATGTCGTGCTCGCCGTCCTCAACAACGAGATCCTGGGCTACCAGTGGCATGCCGAGGAGTCCCGCTACGGCAACCACACCACGGCCTGCCAGTTCACCAGCGTCAACCATGCCGCAGTCGCCGATGCCGCGGGCTGCCGCGGCGTGCGCGTGGAAAGCGCCGATGCCTTCGGCCCGGCGCTGGAAGAGGCCTTCGCCATGACCGACCGGGTGACCACGGTGCTCGACGTCGTCACCGATCCCCTCGCCCATCCCCCCATCACCGCCTTCGAGAAAGCCAGACGATGACCGCAAGTTCCATCCCGGCAGGTTTCGTGGCCGCCGAATCCGGCGATCCCTACGAACGCCACAACAACCTCAACCTGATTCACGAACCGGGCGACGGCACTGTCGAGGTCGGCCTGCTGGCCGAGGAACTGCACGCCAACGAATACGGCATGGTGCACGGCGCCGTGCTGATGATGCTGGCCGATGCCGGGCTGTGCATGAATTCCCGCTGGCCCAATCCCGGTGAAGGCGCGATCACGGTCTCCATGACGACGAACTTCGTCGCCGGCGCCAGGATCGGCGAGTTCCTGGAGACGCGCAGCACGGTGGTCCGCCGCACCCGCAACTTCAGCTTCGTCAATTGCGACATTGTCTCCGGCGACAAGGTCTGCATGACCTCCACCGGCATCATCAAGCGCCTGATGCCGAAGGATTGACCGGCGCTAGTCGGCGATCATCGCGCCGTCGACGACATGGATCGAGCCGGTGACGAAGCTCGCCATGTCGCTGGCGAGGTAGAGCACGGGTGCGGCGATCTCGCGGACATGGGCGACACGCTTGAAGACGTTGGTGGCGCCCAGAATCTCGTAGCCCGCCTCGACGCTGCCCGTCATGTAGGTCGCCCAGTTGCGCAGCATGTCGGTGTCGATGACGCCGGGACAGACCGCGTTGACGCGCACGTTCGGAGCGAACTCCAGCGCGTGCGCCTTGGTCAGGGCGATGACGCCGGCCTTGGTCGCGCAGTACATGGATTCATCGACTGCGCCGACAAGACCCAGGACGGACGCCATGTTGACGATCGAACCGTGGCTCTCCTGAAGGGCCGGAAGCGCGCGCTGGGTGGTGAAGAAGACACCCTTCAGGTTCGTGTCGACCACCCGGTCCCAGGTCTCCTCGTCGATCTTCTCGGCGGGGCTTTCGATGTCCATGCCGGCGTTGTTGACCAGCACGTCGAGGCCGCCGAGCGCGTCCAGCGCCGCATCGACCAGCGCACGGCAGCCCGCGACGCTGGAAACCGAACCAGGCGCGGCGACCGCGCGGCCGCCTGCCCCAAGCTCGTCCAGCGCCTGCGCCGTGCTATCCGCCGTGCTGCCGTTGACCGCGACACGGGCGCCGGCCTCCAGAAAGGCTTCGACCACGCCACGTCCGATGCCGCGCGATCCGCCCGTCACCAGGACCCGTTTGCCGGAGAAGTCGATGCTCATGCCCTTGCTCCCTTTCGGAGTGGCGTGTTGATCTAGTCCACCACCTCGCCGCCATCGACGACGTGGATGGAGCCGGTGACGAAGCTGGCGATATCGGAGGCGAGGTAGAGCACCGGCCCGGCGATCTCACGGGTCTCGCCGACGCGCTTCATGGCGGCTGCGCCCTGGCCGAGGACCTTGTAGCCCTCTTCCCGGCTGCCCCACTTGGTGACAGCCAGGTGGCGCAGCATGTCGCTGTCGATCGCGCCGGGGCACACCGCGTTGACGCGGATGTCGGGGGCAAGCTCGATGGCGTGGTTCTTGGTCAGGCTGATGACGCCGGCCTTCGAGGCGCCGTAGGGCGCGCCGATCGACAGGCCGATCATGGCGTTGACCGAGGAGATGTTGACGATGTTGCCCCGGGTCTTGCGCAGATGCGGCACGGCATACTTCGTGATGAAGAAGACACCCTTCAGATTGGTGTCGATGATCTTGTCCCAGACCGCATCGTCGGTGTCCTCGAGCCTGGTGCCCTCATAGACGCCGGCGTTGTTGACCACGACGTCGAGGCCGCCCAGGCCCGTCACCGCGCCCTCGACCACCGCCTTGCAGGCCGCCGAGGTATCGACCGAACCGGGGGCCGCAACCGCGCGGTCGCCCGCGCCCAGTTCGCCGAGCGCCTTGGCCGTGCTCTCCGGGCTGCTGCCGTTGACGGCGACACGCGCACCGGCCTCGAGAAAGGCCTCGACGATGCCACGGCCGATGCCGCGGGTGCCGCCGGTGACCAGCACGTTCTTGCCGGTGAAGTCGATCTGCATGGGGTCTCCTCTATTGCGTTTCTTGTTGTCGGCGCCCGTGTCGCCGAAGGGTTCAGTCGATGGTCTCGCCGCCGTCGACGACATGGATGGAGCCGGTGACGAAACTCGCCATGGCGCTGGCGAGATAGAGCACCGGCGCCGCAAGTTCGCGGGGATGGGCAATGCGCTTCTGGGCGGCGCAGTCCTGCGCGATGATCTCGTAGCCGGCCTCCACGGAACCGGCCATGCGCACGGCCAGGTTACGCAGCATGTCGGTATCGACACCGCCGGGACAGACCGCGTTGACCCGGATGTCGGGCGCGAACTCCAGCGCGTGGGCGCGGGTCATGTTGATGACGGCGGCCTTGGAGGCGCAATAGACCGAACCCTTCGGCACGCCGATCAGGCCGTTGACCGAGTCGATGTTGACGATTTTGGCGGACGAGTCGCGCAGGTGTT
>CALLQH010000072.1 GCA_938014945.1 uncultured bacterium
GGCGACGATGACATGGGCGGCGAAGGGGGCGGTGGCCATTGCCTCGGCATTCTCCAGAATCTGGCGCTGCTGGCCGCCGTCGGTGCCGCCCGAGAACAGAACGATGTCGGGGCGCGCTTCGGAAAGGCGCTGGCATTGGGCCTCACCAAGCTGGCCGGTGAGCACCAGCTCAACCTTGGCGCCCGCGTTCAGCGCGGCCTGACGCGCGGCGGCAGCGGTGTAGTCGCCGACCAGCCCGACGGCCGCCACCCGCAGGCCGCCGCCCGCGCTTGATGCGGCGAGCTTGTCGACGATGACGGCAGGCTTGCCTACCGCGGCAAGCGCCCGTTCAAGGGCGCTCCCGTAACCATCCATGACGTCGGTGCCGACGGTCGTCGGCGCGGCGGCCGAGGAGACGCGCCGGCCGCTGCCGGCCTCGACCAGCGTCAGCTTGGTGAACGTGCTGCCGAAGTCGGCGAGCGCGACCAGTTCCAGGGTCACGACACCGCGCGCGGCGCCAGACCGGCAACGGCATCGACAAGCTGGTCGATCGAACCCGGCGTGGCGATGCCCATGCCATGGAGATCACCACGCACGTCGACCGGAATGTCGGAACCCTCGATGTCCTCGTTGAGTACGCCGCCCATGAAGACGGCGGCATCGAGCCGCGCGTTGCGCATCTCCGAGGTGAGCTTGGTGCCGAAGGAGCGGGCGACGCCGTTGTGGGTGGTGATGACGATGGCGTCGGCCGCGGTTTCCAGCGCCACCTTCACGATGTCCTCGGGGTCACGGTTGATGCCGCAGTCGATGACCTTGGAGCCGGCGGCATCGAAGGTGGAGGTGAGCAGGAACTTGGCGAACTCGTGGACGTCCGTGGAGGCGACCAGCACCTTGCGCCCCTTGCAGCCGGCGACCTCGCCCTTGGCGGAAAGCTGGTCGAGCAGCACCTTGCGCTTCTCCATGGTCTGGCGGACGAGGTCGGTCTCCAGCACGGGGCGGCGGCCGCGGATGTAGGCATCGTCGCGCTCGCCTGCGCCGAACAGTTCCTCGCAGGTCTCGGCACCCAGGCGCTTCATGATGACGAGCACGCGGGCGGGGTCTTTGATGTCCACACCCATCTGCTCCATGGTCGAGAGCGCATTGCGGAAGAAGATGCGCCCGCCTTCGGCTAGGCGGTCGCGCATGGCTTCGATCTTGTCCCAGGCGACATAGGGGTCGAGCATGGCGACATATTCGTCGCACTTGCGGCTCACCGCCTGGACCTGGGCGACCTCGCGCCAGTTGGGAATGCGCTCGGTCTCGGTGACCGGCACGGCGAGCGGGGCGCAGCCCAGCTTGTAGCGCATGTCGGTCATCTTCACGTACATCATGTCGTTGACCAGCACCGCCATGTTGGCGTCGAAGTCAGGCGTGTTGCCGATGGTGTCGCCCTGCAGGAAGCTGATCGGCACCCGGTCCGGATTGACCGCTTCCAGTGCCAGCGTCACCGCCGACTTGATGATCGGGTTCTGCGTCAGGCCGCCCCAGGAGCTGGCATAGGCCGCGCCGATCAGCTCCTCGACGACGTAACGTTCCAGCATCGCCCAGCCGACGTAGCTCGCATAGTCGTGGAAGACGCCTGGATAGCCGTCCTCCAGATAGGAATCGAAAACGACGCCCTTCGACTTCTTGGCTGCGAGCACGCCGCCCGCCTTGATGACGTTGCAGATCTGCGCCGTCTCGTCGTCCCAGTAGGGCCAGCGCCAGGTGTACTGGCTGACAACGCCGATGGTCGTGACGCCCACGCGCAGGGCGTCGAGCGCGTTGTCGAGCGAACCCGGCCCGCCGATCATGTTGTCGGCGGCCTCCGGCTGGATCGGCACGGTGTGGGTCAGTTCCCACCAATCCTGCTCGGTCCACAGGCAGGGGCCGGTTTCCTGGGGGGCGTCCCTGCGCATGTCCTTGGGCAGGCCCATGCGCCGCTCGGCCAGCAGGTTGAAGCGGTCGGGCGGGCGCACGCCGCGCGACTTGGCGTCCTCCCAGATGTTCTCAAGAGCGATCTTGGTGTCGGCCCAGGTGGACAGGCCGACGTTCATGCAGGTGCAGGGAATGCCCTTCTCGCGGGCGATCTCGCGCCAGCCGCGCTCGCTGGTGACCCCCTTCTCCTCGCAGTAGAGGGAAAGGCCCATCTCCACGGTCTCGCCCAGGGCCTTGCCCTCGGCGACCACCTCGCGGCCGTCGGGCAGGTCCTTGGGGATCAGGTCGGCGATATCGACGGCGCGGAAGTTCATGTCTCTGCTCCTGTCAGCCCATCAGGGTCCAGCCTGCATCGACCAGCAGGTTCTGCCCGGTCATGTAGCCTGCCCCGTCGGAGGCGAGATAGACGACGGTCTCGGCGATCTCCATCGGGTCGCCCAGCCGCTTGAGCGGCGTCATGGCGATGGCCTCGTCCATATGCTCCTTGGGAATGCCCCAGTCGGCCTCCCAGTTGGCCGCGATCGGCCCCGGCGAGATGGCGTTGACGCGGATCGCGGGCGCCAGGTCGCGGGCCATGGCCGCGGTCATGGCGCGCACCGCGCCCTTGGCGGCACAGAAGGCGATGGCGACGGAATTCACCATGTTGTCCTGGGTGACACCGTTGCCGTAGGAGCCCGAGAAATTGATGATCGAGCCCGAGCCCTTGTTCTGCATCAGCGGCACCACGGCCTGGCACATCAGCATGGTGCCCTTGACGTCGATCTCGAAGATCCTGTCCCAGGCATCGGGATCGATCTTGTCGAAGCGGACGGCATCGGCGGGATCGATGCGTCCGGCGGCATTCACCAGGACATCGACCCCGCCGTAGCGTTTCACCGTGTCGGCGACGAAGGCATCGACACTCTTTTCGTCGGCAACGTCGAGGAAGCCGACATGGGCCTTGCCACCGGCCGCGGCGATCTCGGCCGCCGCGGCGTCGGCGACGTCGCGGCTGTTGCGCGCGCCGAGCGCCACGGACGCACCTTCGCGGCCCAACGCACGGGCCGCCGCGCTGCCCAGTCCACCATTGGCGCCCGTCACGATCGCAACGCGACCCTCCAGGCGCCGTCCATCGTTCCAGCGCGGCATGGCGTCAGTTCGCCGCCTTCACGGCGTTCCAGGTCTCGATGTACTTGTCGAGGCGCGGCTGGAGCTGCCAGAAGTCCAGGCTCTCGATGTACTCGGGATCGTCGAGGTGCAGGCCCGCGATCTCTTCGTCCGTCAGGCACTCCTGCACGGCAACGGCATTGGCCGGCGAGTAACCCACGGCCTTGACCATGCCGCACTGGCCCTCGGGGCCGGAGACGTAGTTCAGCCACTCGTAGGCGCAGTCCATGTTGGGCGTGCCCTTGACGATGGCCCAGACGTCCTGCCAGCCGTCGGCCTTTTCCACCGGGATGACCTCGGCCACGGGAATGCCCTGGGCCTGCAGTTCGGCGACCTGGTAGCCGCCCCAGGTCTCGGAGACCCAGACCTCGTCGTTGGCGTAAAGGTTGATGAGATCGCCGCCGGTTGACCAGTAGGTGCGCAGCAGCGGCTTCTGCTCGATCAGCTTCTGCTTGATCTCCTCAAGCTGCTCGTCGCTGAGGTTGTACACGTCGACGTCGGGCCCATAGAGGATGCGCGCGGCCATGAAGATCGTCATGGAGACGTCCTGGGTCGCGATCTTGCCGGCGTAGGCGGGATCCCACAGCACGGTCGCCGAGGTCGGCGGCGTGTCGAACTTGTCGGTGCGGTACAGCAGCGGAATGGAGCCCCAGGCCATCGGCACGGTCCAGGCCTGGCCGTCCGCATCGATCACGCCGGGGTGGGTGAGGAAGCTGTCGGACATCTCCTGGAGGTGTTCCAGGCGCGACTGGTCGAGCGGCTCCAAGGCGCCCAGGCCGACCATGATCTGGGCGTAGTTGATCGCCGGAGAGACCATGTCGAAGCCGCCGCCGCCGGCAGCGACCTTGGCGATGATCTCGTCGTTGGAACCGACGAAGGTCGAAGTGATGGTGCAGCCGGTCTGCTCCGTGAAGGCATCGGCGAAGCTGGGGTCGGTGTAGCCCTCCCAGGTCAGAACGTTGATGCCGTCGGCCTGCGCCATCGCGGAGACACCCAGCAGCATGGCGGTCGAGACCAACGCACGGCCAGCCAGACCGGCAAGACCCGTCTTGAACCTAAGCGACATAACGCCCTCCCTGTTTTGTGGAGGCGACGACGGATTGTGCCTTCCATCGAGGGGCGGCAGCCCCTGCCGTTTCCCCATGGTCAAATCGTCACCTTGCCTGACAAACTAAGGAGCGCCCGCAGGCGTGTCAAAACGAATGGCGTATCCGCGTGCCGGATGCGCTGAGGCGCGATGCGCCCTACGATGGTTCTTCTCAGGGGTCGTGGAGCAAGGGGGTTGCCGTGGGCCATGTCACCGTCATCGGAGCCGGGATCGTCGGTTCCTGCTGCGCGCGTTTTCTCCAGGAGGCCGGCCACGATGTGGTGCTGGTCGATCGCATCGCGCCGGGCATGGGCTGCTCCTACGGCAATGCCGGCGTCATCTCCAACGTGCTCTCCTCGACCCAGCCGCCGGGGCCGCGGCTGCTGAAGTCGCTGCCGAAGATGCTGTTCTCGCGCGATGCCACGGTGGTCATCCGCTGGCGTCACCTGATGGCCTTTGCGCCCTGGCTGGCAACGCTGCTGCGCGGTTGCAGCCAAGCCGACCAGGAACGCACGGCCCATGCCATGGCCGCCTTGCTCACCGGCACCACGGAGGCCTACGACGCCATCGTGCGCGGCACCGACGGCGAGCGCTACATCCGGCGCAACGGCACCATGGGCCTCTACAGCGGCGAGGCGGCCTTTGCAGCGGATGCCTGGCGGCGCGACATGAACGCCGCGCTGGGCGCGCAGATGACCGTCCTGGCGCCCGAGGAGATCCGCCAGATGGAGCCTTCGCTCACCGCCGAGATCGGGCGGGCGATCTACTTCCCCACCACCTACAGCACCCCCGATCCCGGACGGCTGACCCGTTCCATTGCCGACGAGATGGTGGCGCGCGGCGGGCGTTTCGTTGAGGCCGAGGTGACGGACATCCGCCTGTCCTCGGGCCGGCCCGAGGCTCTGGTGACGGACAAGGGCGAGATGCCGCTCGACAAGCTGGTGATCGCCGCCGGCGCCTTCTCCCATCGCCTGGCGCGCATGATGGGCATCAAGGTACTGCTCGATACCGAGCGCGGCTACCACGTCGAACTGCCGGAGGTGACGACGACCCTCTCGCGCTCCGTGCTGCACTACGAACACGCCTTCGGCCTTAACCAGACCACCGGAGGCCTGCGCATGGCCGGTACCGTCGAGTTCGGCGGCGTCGATGCGCCGCAGAACGACGAACGTGCCCACACCATCTGGCGGCGCGGCCGCGGCCTCGTGCGGGAGCTGGAGGGCGTCGAGAACCCGAAGATGGACATCTGGATGGGCAGGCGCCCGACGATGCCGGACTTCCGGCCGGTGATCGGCGCCGCGCCCGGCGTGTCGGACTGCTGGTTCGCCTTCGGGCATCAGCACCTGGGACTGACGTTCGGCGCCCGCACCGGCCAGATCGTCACCGATCTCGTGGCCGGACGCGATCCCGGGCTGGACCTGAAGCCCTTCCGGGCGGACCGGTTCTGAGCCGGGCCGCGCCGTCATGACCGGGATCGGTATCATCGGCCTCGGCGTCATGGGTACGCGCATGCTGGCGCAGTTCGAGGCGCATGAAGGCTTCGAGGTCGTTGCCGCCTGGGATCCAAGCGAGCAGGCATGCGGGCGGGCCAAAGGCCTGGTTCCCGGCTTGCGCATCGCCGGCTCCGCAAATGCGGTTGCGGAGGCCGATGGCGTGGATTGCCTCTACATCGCCTCGCCACCCTCGGCCCATCTCGACCATATTGCCCTGGGCCTCGATTCCGGCAGGGCCGTGCTCTGCGAGAAGCCTCTGGCGCTTGATGAAACAAGTGCCAGGGCCATGGTCGAGCGCGTCGAAGGCGAGCAGGCGAGGGCGGGCATCAACTTTCCTCAGGCTTCCTCACCGGCCGTGTGCGCGGTTGCCGGGATGCTGGAGGCGGAACGCCTGGGACACCTTCAAGGCTTGGAGATCGACCTTGCCTTTCCGCAGTGGCCGGAGGCCTGGCAGGTCGCTGCGCAGTGGCTCGCTCATCGCACCGAGGGTGGCTTCGTTCGCGAGGTGGTGACGCACATGGCGTTCCTTGCACGACGCCTGCTCGGCCCCCTGGAGGTCCTGTCCTCGACGATCGACTATCCCGGGGACGGCACCGGCGCCGAAACCGGGATCACGGCCCGCCTGAGGGCAGGGGGCCTCGATGTCGTTCTGCGCGGTGTCGTTGCTGCCGGAACCGGGGAGCGCACCGACTGGACGCTGCTGGGGAGCGACGGAGCCTGTCGCATTCACGACTGGTACAGTCTGGCGCGGCGCGACGGTGCGGGCTGGCGGGAAGTCGATCTGGGGGGCGGTCCTGCACGCGCCGCCGCTTATCGCGCACAGCTCGACGCACTCCTCGACCTTGTTGCCGGACGGCCAAGCCCCATCGCAACGTTGCGTGAGGGTTTCGACGTGCAGTGCTGCATCGAGCGTCTGATCGCCCTGGGGGCGGGCCGATCCTGAATACGGCTCAGGCGCGCCGCGCTCGACCGGATGGTCCGCCCCGGCGGCCGAAGTCAGGCGTCGAAGCCGGGATGACGGCTGCGCACCAGGCGCATCATCGCAGCCCATTGCAGGTGATACTCGTCGGGACCGGCGTTGAGGTGGTAACCGGAGAGATCGCCGATCGCCTGTTCGTCCAGGGTGACGTAGGCGGTGCCCGCCGAGAGCACATCGACCTGAATCTTGCAGGCGTTCTCGAGCAGCATGTGCAGGTGGAAGGCTTCCGAAGCGTTCCGTCCGCCGACCAGCAGGCCGTGGTTGCGCAGGATCATGGCGAGCCGTGGCGCGGGCAGGTCGCGCGCCAGGCTTTCGCATGCGCTCTCCGGACGGGCATAGGCCATCTGGTAGTCGTGGTAGGCGAGCAGGCCCATCACCTCGCCGGCCTGCTGCGAGATCGGCAGCAGGCCGCAATCCATGGCCGACACGGCGCCGCCCGCGCGCGTGTGGCTGTGGAGCACCACGTTGATGTCGGGGCGCGCGGCAAGGATCGCAGTGTGGATGATGTGACCGGCCTCGTTGATGGGATGGTCGCCGGTCAGGACACGGCCTGCGAAATCGACCTTCAGCAGGCTGGATGCCGTGATTTCGTCAAACAGCAGGCCGTAGGGGTTGATCAGGTACTGGTCCGTGGTGCCGGGCACCCGGGCCGAGAGGTGCGTTTCGATGGTGTCGGTCCAGCCGTAGTGGGCAAACAGGCGGTAGAGTGCGGCCAGCTCCACGCGCATGCGGCGTTCGTTGCGTTCCTGGCTGACGGGGAGGGCCAAGGCGGACATGGCAGTTCTCCTGACGGAGAGGTCATGGTGCCCCGAAGTCGGGGGCTGGTCCATGGCGCCCCCGACTTGCCAAGACCGGACGAAGAAGGCACATTCCGCTGATGGTTGAACAGTCATTCAATTACGATTTCGTCATCGTCGGCGCCGGTTCGGCGGGCGCCGTCGTCGCCCATCGTCTCAGTGCGGATCCGGGAAACCGCGTCCTCCTGCTGGAGGCCGGGCCGAAACACAACGACTGGCGCATCGAGATGCCCACTGCCATGGCGCGCGCCATCGACGGGCCGCGCTTCAACTGGCAATACGCCACCGAGCCCGAGCCCCATCTCGGCGGGCGCGTGCTGGATCATCCGCGCGGCCGGGTGCTGGGCGGCTCGTCCTCGATCAACGGCATGATGTACATCCGCGGCCACGCGCGGGACTACGACCGTTGGGCGCAGGCCGGATGCCGCGGCTGGTCCTATGCCGACGTCCTGCCCTACTTCCGCCGGGCCGAGAGCCATGAACTGGGCGGCGATGCCTATCACGGCAAGGACGGCCCGCTGGCCGTGGCCGCCGCGAAGATGACCAATCCGCTCACCCGCGCCTTCATCGAGGCCGGGGTCGAGGCGGGTTATCCGCGCACGGATGATGTCAACGGCCGCCAGCAGGAAGGCTTCGGGCGCGCCGACCGCACGACCGCGCCGGACGGTCGCCGCGCCAATGTCGCGCGCATGTATCTCGACCCTATCCGCGGGCGCTCGAACCTCACGATCGCCACGGGCGCCATTGCGACGCGTGTCCTGATGGAGGGCAAGCGCGCTGTGGGCGTGGCATGGGAGCAGGACGGGCAGGCAAAGCAGGCCCATGCCGCACGCGAGGTCGTGCTCTGCGGCGGGGCGATCAATTCGCCTCAGCTTCTGATGCTTTCGGGGATCGGCCCGGCCGAGCACCTGCGCGAACACGGCATCGAGGTGGTGCAGGATCTTCCCGGTGTCGGCGGCAATCTGCACGACCATCCCGACATCGCCATCGTGCAGGCATGCCGCCAGCCGGTCTCGCTGCACGACACGCTGTCGACCCTGGGCAAGCTGAAGGTCGGCCTGCGCTGGTTGCTCTTTCATGACGGTCTGGGTGCCACGAACCACTACGAGGCCGCGGCCTTCATCCGCACCCGCGCGGGGCTGGAGCATCCCGACATCCAGCTCACCTTCCTGCCGCTGGGCCTGGGCGGCATGGAGGGCGGCGCGCAGAACGAGGTCAGCATCGGCCAGCATGCCTTCTCGACCCATGCCGACCTGATGCGCCCGACCAGCCGCGGCCGCCTGACCCTGCGTTCGGCCGATCCGCACGACAAGCCGCGCCTGCTGTTCAATTATCTGGCCACACCCGAGGATGCCGCGTCCTTCGTCGCTGCGGTGAGGCTGATCCGAGAAATCCACGCCCAGCCCGCGCTTGCGCCCTACAGCGGCGACGAACTGATTCCCGGGCCGGATGTGGCGAGCGATGCCGAGATCGACGCATGGGTGCGTGCCAACGTCACCACCTCCTACCACCCGGTCAGCACCTGCCGCATGGGCGGCGCGCACGACACCGGCGCAGTGGTCGACGACGAACTGCGGGTGCGCGGTATCACCGGCCTGCGGGTGGTCGATGCCTCGATCATGCCCGACCTCGTCAGCGGCAACACCAACGCGCCGACCATCATGATCGGCGAAAAGGGGGCGGACCTGATCCTGGGTGCGGCACCCCTGCCGCGAGACGATGCAGAGGTCTGGATCCATCCCGAGTGGGAGACTGCGCAGCGCTGAGCCGGCCCTGCGGCATTGCGCCGGCGGGGCGTCCGTGGAACCCTTGATTGCCTTGTCCGCCTGGGAGCCTGCTCATGAACGTGTTCGCGCCGCAGCCCGACGAGACCCTGTTCGACGAGGAAACGCTCGCCAGCTTTGCCGCGCCGGTCGAGCAGGGGCGGGGGCTGCCCAACCGCTGCTACACCGATCCGGCCTGGCTGGAGCTGGAGAACAAGCGGCTCTTCGCACGTACATGGATGCTGGCGGGGTTCTGTCACGATGTGCCCGGCAAGGGCGATGCCTGCCCGATCACGGTGGCGGGCATGCCGCTGGTCCTTCTGCGCGACAACGACGGTGCGATCCGGGTCTTCCACAACGTCTGCCGCCATCGCGGCGCGGTCATCGTGCCCGAGCCGTGCAAGGCCAAGCGGGTCCTGACCTGCCCCTATCACGCCTGGGCCTATGGCCTGGACGGCAGCCTGCGTTCGCGTCCTCATTTCTTCGGCGGCGAGCGCCACGATACCAACCCCGGGCCCGGTGCGCCGGGCCTGGTGCCGGTGCGCCATGCCGTGTGGAACGATCTGGTCTTCGTCGATCTCTCCGGCGAGGCGGTCGACTTCGAAACCCACTGGGAGCCGTTCACCCGGCGCACGGGCGACTACGATTTTTCCGCCCTGCGTTACGCCCATACCCTGGAGTTCGATGTCGCAGGCAACTGGAAGCTGATCCTGGAGAACTTCTTCGACGCCTATCATGTGCCCGCGGTGCACCCGAAGCTGGAGGAGTTCGCGCCGATCACCGGCCGGGTCGGGACGCAGACCGACGGCGTCTGGTTTCACAACACCAATCCCATTGCCGAACCCCAGGAGGGCAGGGGCCTGGGCATGCCGTTTTATCCCGGCCTCGATGCCGTGGGGCAGCGCACGGAGTGGTACTTCCACCTCTTCCCCACGACCCTGTTCGAGATCTGGCCCGACCAGCTTGCGGTCTTCCAGCTCCATGCCCTGGCGCCGGACCGCACGATCGAGAAGATCCACATGTATTTCATCGGCGATGCGGCGACCGATCCGGCCTTCGCGCGCCAGCGCCAGGACGTCTACGACATGTGGAACGAGCTCAACACCGAGGACTTCCGCATCGTCGAGAACATGCAGCGCGCCCGCTGCTCGCCGGGTTTCGACGGCGGCGTGCTGTCGCCCTTCTGGGATCCCGCGACCCAGCACTTCGCGCGCCTTATGGCACAGGCCATGGCCTGAGCGATTAGAGCGCCCCGGTCTTGCCTTCGCCGGGTTCGGCCTCTCCCGACATCGCCCCGCCGGTGTTCCCGATGCCTTCCCAGATGCCGTAACCGAACAGCCTGCGGTCGGCCTCTGTAAGGCCGGCCAGCACATCGGGCCGTGTGCCATAGGGGAAGTTGACGAGCTGACGGAACTGCGGGCCGCAGAAGTAGGTCGAGATGCCTGCGCGCGGACCGTCGGAATGGTTGGCGCCCGCGGCGTGCCAGGTGCGCCCGTCCCAGATCACGGCGGTGCCCGCCGGCACCTCCGGCTGCACCTCGTCATAGGTGCCGCGCGGTTCCGGGTGGGCGCCCGAGAGGTGGCTGCCGGGGATCAGGCGCGTCGCGCCGTTGGCGCGGGTGAAGTCGGTGGCGGCATAGAACACGTTGATCACCACCGGCGGGTTGATTGCCTTCGTGCTCGGTTCGGGCGTGCCGAAGCTCTGGCGCGACCGCCTGATGTCGCCGGCCTTCAGCACAGGTTTCTCGCCGGGCATCACCGGATGGGGCAGCCACCACTGGTCGATGTGCAGGCCCATGGCGCCGTTGCCCGGCCAGGTCAGGTGGCAGTCGAGGCCGGAGAGCAGCACGTCCTCGCCCAGCAGGTGATGCACCACGGGACGGGTCACCGGATTGTGGACCAGGGCGTCGATGAAGATGCGGCCCTTGTTGGTGAGGATGCGAACCCACTGGTTCTTCATCTCGCCGATCTCGACCGGGCTGTCCTGGCGCGTCACACCCTGCTCGCGCTCCGCCGCGGCTTGGTTCAGCAGGCGCTCGCGCACCTGCGTCAACACGTCACCCTGCAGGGCCTGTGCGGCAAGGCAGTAGCCCCAGGTGTCGAGGTCGTCCTTGAGGCGTTCAAGGTCGGTGGTCGGTTGCGGCAGATTGGCGGTCATGGGGAATCTCCGGCTGCTGACGCCGACTCTAGCCGGTCATGGGCAAGCGTCCATGATCCAGCTGGCGAAACGCGCCTTTGCACAGCTTTCAACAGACTTACCGTTGCGGGTATTCGTCATTGACCGCACACTATTTGTTCCAGAGGGGAGCGATGACATGACCGACCGTAGCGCGCAGCGGGGTGCCGAATTTCGTATCGGCAGCGTGATCTCGAAGGGCGTCTCGACCTATTTCCGCAACTTCTTCACCTTCCTGATCCTCAGCATCGTCGCTTTCCTGCCGGCCATTGTGATCGGCATCGTCTTCGGCGCGATGCTGATGAACATGGAGCGTGCGGTAACCTCCGAGCAGGAGATCAGCACCGGTGCCATCATCGGCATCGTTCTCCTCGTTCTGGCCTTCGTGCTGGGCTGGTTGTGGATGTCGGCGAGCATCACCTATGGCGTGATCGCCTCCCTGCGCCAGGGCGGGATCAACCTCGGCCAGGCGATCGCGACATCGTTCCGCGCGGTGGTTCCTCTGCTGGGTCTGGGCGCCATCGTGACGCTGCTTTTCGCGGCGATGGCCCTTCTCATCTTCATTCCCGTCGCGGGCATCTTCCTGGTGCTCGGACTTGGCGGCTATCTGATGGTGCGCTGGTGGGTTGCGATCCCCGCCCTTGTGGTCGAGTCCATCGGGCCGATCCGGGCGCTGAGCCGCGCCGCCGAGCTGACCAAGGGCTGCCGTTGGGCAGTGCTTGGCGTCATCGTGCTGTGGGGCCTGGTCGCCGGGATTACCGGAGTCGCTATCTCGGCGGTGCTCAGCCTGGCGCTTGGCCTGCCGATGGGCATGGAGGAGACCGCTGCGGTCGATCTGGGAACCGGCGGCATTGTGCTGCAGGTTGTCTCGGGCATCGTCGACATCATCTTCGGCGGCCTGGGCGCCTCGGTCGTTGCCGTGGGCTACCACGATCTGCGCATCGCCAAGGAAGGCGGCGATACCGAGCAGATCGCGCAGGCGTTCGACTGATCCGGTTACCGCAATGCTGTCGGAGGAGAGAGCATGACCGACCACGCCACCATTCGCGCCTTCGCCATCGGCGATGTCATCGCACGTGGTTTCAGCGTCTATTTCAAGAACCTCGCGACCTTCGTTCCACTGTCGCTGATTGCCTTCATTCCTGTCTGGCTCGGTCTGATCCTGATCGAACAGGGGCCGGCGATGGGGGGCGCCGCTCTCGGCTCGGGCATGGTCTTCATGATCGTGCTGCAGACGGTTGCGGGCTACTGGCTGCAGGCGGCGCTGGTCTACGGCACGATCAGTTCGATGCGTGGCCACCCGGCGGGCTTCGGCGAGACCTTTTCCAAGGCGCTGGCGGCGCTCGCCAGCGTCATCGTGCTTGGCATCGTGATATCGATCCTGGTCGGCCTCGGCATGATTCTCTTCATCGTTCCGGGCGTCATTGTGATGGTGATGTTCTTCGTTGCGATTCCCGCGGCCGTGGTCGAACGCGAGGGCATTGGCGCGGCCCTGACGCGCAGCAGGGAACTCACCAAGGGACACCGCTGGTCCATCTTCGCCCTGTTCATCGTCATGATGCTGGCGCTGGGCATCATCAGCGGTCTCGTCGGCCTGGCGACCGGTGCCGGGCAAGGCTATCCCAGCGAGGCGGGCCTCTGGATCAACCAGATCGTTTCCATGGTCATCGGCGGTGTCTGGGCAACGATCACGGCTGTGGCCTACCACGACCTGCGCATCCTCAAGGACGGCGGCGACACCGAATCCATCGCGCGGGCCTTCGACTGAGCGGCAGGGCTCCCGGACGATGGGACTGGTCGAGGTGCCCATCGTCCTGGGCCGTGGCTTGTTTGCGTTCCTTCGTGACTTCCACCGTCATGCCCTGTGCGGTGCCGTCCAGTTTCTGCCTCTCTGCGGTTTCGCCTATGCTCTGAGAGGGCTACTGATCTTTCTTTATGGGCAGGACCCCGTTCTCGTTCTCATCGTTGCGGGAGGTTGGGCAGGTGGCGCGCTGAGCCTGTGGATCGGCGCTATCGTCAAGGGCATCGACCAACGTTTGCATGGCAGTGCGCCGGAGATCGTCGATCTGCTCGAGGTGATGTTCACGCGGCTGTTGACGCGCGCGGCTCTGGGTCTGCTTTCCGCCGTCCTCGCGCTGTGCATGTTCGTGGGCATTTATGCCGTTGTCGAAGGCCTGGGCTGGGAGGTGTCGCATTTCGCGATCCGCTGCGCGCTGCTGTTATCGCTTACAGTATTCGCGGTGACCTCCTGGGTCGTCGTCCTGGAGCACGCCGGTCCATGGGGTGCTGTTTCCCGGTGTTTTTCCCTCGCGCGGGGCAGGCCCTGGTTCACGATCGTTTCCCTGGTTGCAGCTACCCTGCTCGCCAACGGCATCTACCTTGGGCTGCGCCTGATCTATCTCGCCTGGACAGGCACGGCGATCAATGGCTGGCCAAAGCTGGCGATTGTCCTGTTCGTGGTCGCTCTCGTCGCCGCCATGGCAGCGGCCGTTATCCATCACCTGCGCGCGTTTGAGGAAAGCCGCTCCCACCAGACGCTCGCCGATCACTTCGACTGAGGCGGCTGCCAGCCCTTGGGTGCCGGGCTGCTGCGGCGGACCTCCATGACATGCTTGTCGGCCCGGCGGTCGCCGAACAGCATGTGGTGCTCCAGATGCGCGCGCAGGGCGGCGTAGTAGTCCTCCAGGAAGGGGCGCGGTTCGATCGGATTGCCATGGACATCCCAGGCGATCTTGCGGGCGATGCGCTCGCTCACCTCGCGCACCGTCTCGCGCGAGGTGGCGCTGTCGGGCGCGCGCAGAACCTGTTCGAGAACCTGAAGCTCGGCGACGCCATAGACATCGAGCTGGGCGGCGCCAAAGCGATAACGCCGCTCCTTGTCGGCAGGCGCTGCGGCCATGGTCCAGCGCCCCTTGCGTGAGGCCGAACGGACGACGGAGAGGTCCTGCTGCAGGCGCGAGCGTCGCGCGGTGACGACCCAGGTGCCGGCCACCATGTCGCCGACGCGCAGCCGGTCGCGGTTGAAGATCGGCATCAGCGTCAGGATGCCGGCCCAGGTCAGGCAGGCGATCTTGATCCAGCCGTCAACGGTGCCGGCCACGGGAAGGAACAGGAAGGTCAGCGGCAGAAAGACCTCGACCTCGCGCAGCATGTTGCGGGCGGCCACAGCGCCTACCGTCAGCGTGCCACCGCGGCGGTCGACGACGCGCAGGCCCAGCAGGCGCTTGCCGGGTGTGCGTCCCTGCCAGGCGAGCTCGAAGCCGAAGAAATAGCCCATGCGCAGCAGGAAGAAGGCGAGCAGGAACAGCGCCTCCAGCCACGAGGTATCCCAGGTCGAAGCGGCAAGCGAAGAGACGGCAAAGACGAGCGCCAGGATCGCGCCGGCCATGAAAGCGATATCGATCAGGAAGGCGCCCGCGCGCTCGCCGCGCTCGGCAAGTTCCAGTTCCAGCGGAACGCCTTCGGGGGTCGCCAGCAACCGGCGTCCGCCGCGCAGGCGTTGTCCTGCCACGGCTTCAGGGCTCGTCATGGCGCTCTCCGCGGCCGCCGAAGGCAAAGACCATCAGCCAGAAGGCGAGCATCGCGCCGCCGATGACAAAGCGTATGCCGGTGTCCTGCACCAGTTGCCGGCCAAGCCCCTCCAGCAGCGCCGCCACCAGGAGCATGGCAACCGCCCCCAGCACCAGCACCGCGGCGGAACGGCCGCGCGCGGCAAGGGCGGCAAGGCGGGTCTGTCTGCCGGGCCGGACCATGCCGTCGGCCAGCAGGAATCCCGCGCCCCCGCACAGGATGATGGCGAAGAGTTCCGTGGTGCCGTGGATCGCCAGCCACCCCAGCAGTTCCACTCCCAGGCCCCGGCTGTCGAACAGGGCACAGACCGCGCCCAGGGTGAGGCCGTTGACGAAAAGCAGATAGACCACGGGAATGCCGAAGACCGCGCCCAGGGCGAAACAAAGGATGCCTATGCCGGCGTTGTGGGTGAACAGGAACGAGGCAAAGGCGACCAGCTCGTCCTTCCAGGTGCCCGCGTCATGGAGCGTGCTGCGCAGGTAGGCGGTCGTGGCCGAGGGATCGCGCCCGCCGGCGAGCCAGGGATCGACGAAGGTGTAGAACCAGTCCATGTCGGAAGCGGTGAGCAGCCAGCCCAGCGCCACGCCGGCACCCATCACCAGGGCGGAGGCCAGGATGTGGCGCCGTGCGGCGCGCACCGCGCGGGGCAGGTCGCGGGAGAAAAACCGGCCGACCGCCTTTCGGGGCGAACTGCGGCTGCCATAGACCTGGAAATAGGCACGCGTCGCCAGGCTTTCGAGATAGTCGAGCAGGCTGGCGTCGAGCGAGATCGATCGGGCAACCGAGAGCGATGAGATGACGGCGCGATAGAGCACCGGCAGGCGCAGCAGGTCGGAAGGGGAGAGGGCGCGGGCACCGGACTTTTCGGCGATGGAGACGAGGCGCTCCAGGTCCTGCCACTGGGCCTCGCGCTCAGCGCGGAATCGGTAGCTGCGGATGAGGGAATCGGACATGACGCCTCAGATCATCTCGCGCGACTTGATGGCGATGTAGCGGTTCAGGAGTTCGGCGCCGATACGTTCGGAAGGCGCATCGACGCAAAGCACGCCCAGGCGCTCCAGCCGCAGGAACACCTCGCGGCGCTCGCGCAGCATGTCGTGGGCGATGACCGCACGCGCGACATCGTCCATGGAGTCCGGCGCTGCCTCGGCCAGGCGGGTCATGTCGGGGTCGGAAAGCGCGATGAAGACGACAAGATGGCGCTTCGTCAGGCGCGTGACGTTCTCGATCATCATCTCGGCGGTCACCGTGTCGATGAAGTCGGAGGCGACGATGATCAGGGACCGGCGGCGCAGACGGCCGGAAAGTTCGGCAAGCCCAAGGGTGAAGTTGGTCTCCTCGTGGCTGTAGTCCAGCGCGGCCATGGC
>CALLQH010000073.1 GCA_938014945.1 uncultured bacterium
ACATGAACGGCGCCGACTTCGCCACCGGCACCATGGGCGCGATCCGCTTCAACACCTATGCCGGGCTGGCGGGCGCGGTGGCGCTCTACGGCCAGGAGGGGCTGGCGGTCTTCGCCTTGCTGCTGGCGGGTTACATACCGCTGGTCAACATCATCAGCGCCCTGCTGCTGGGCCGCTTCGCCCAGGCCAACGCCGCCTCGCCGCGCGCCCTGCTGCGCGCCGTCCTCACCAATCCGCTCGTCGTGGCCTGCGCCATCGGCATTCTGATCAACCTCTCCCATGTGCCGGTGCCGGCCTTTGCCGAGCGCACCCTGGCGATCCTCGGCAACGCGGCGCTGGGCGCAGGCCTCGTCTCGGTGGGCGCGGCGCTGCGCATCGACAGCCTGGTCGCCGACCGGCGCGGCATCGCGATCGCCACCGTCGTGAAGCTGGTCGCCCTGCCGGCGCTGGCGGCCGGCTTCTGCCATCTTTTCGGTGTCGGCGACCTGGAGCGGGCCGTGGTGGTGCTGTTTGCGGCCCTGCCCTCCTCGCCCGCGGCCTATGTGCTGGCGCGCCAGATGGGCGGCAACGCGCCGATGATGGCGGGCATCATCACGATCTCCACACCCGCCGCGATGATCGCCATGCCGGCCATGCTGGCGCTTTTCGGATGACGAAACGGTCACCCTTCGTTATTAACCCGGCTTCAGCATGACCGCTGAACGCACATCCCACTATTTTCCGCACCGCCACCTGCTCGGCATCGAGGAGCTGTCCGCCCCGGACATCCTCCATCTGCTCGATCTGGCCGACAGCTATGTCGCGCTGAATCGCAGGGCCGAAAAGAAGCAGGACACCCTGCGCGGACGCACCCAGATCAACATGTTCTTCGAGGCTTCGACCCGGACGCGCACGTCCTTCGAGCTGGCGGGCAAGCGACTCGGGGCCGACGTCATCAACATGTCGCCCACCACGAGCGCCATCAAGAAGGGCGAGACCCTGATCGACACGGCGGCGACACTCAACGCCATGCACCCTGATGTGCTGGTGGTGCGCCACCCCGACAGCGGCGCGGTCAAGCTCCTGGCCAACGCCGTCAACGCCGCCGTCATCAATGCGGGCGACGGCAGCCACGAACATCCTACACAGGCCCTGCTCGACGCGCTGACCATCCGACGACGCCTGGGCACCCTGTCGGGGCTGACCGTCGCCATCTGCGGCGACATCGCCCACAGCCGGGTTGCCCGCTCCAACATCCTGCTCTTCAACACGCTGGGCGTGCGCGTCCGTCTGGTCGCCCCGCCCACCCTGCTCCCCACCGCGGTCGAGCGTTACGGCGTCGAGGTCCACCACGACATGCGCGAGGGCCTCAAAGACGTCGACATCGTGATGATGCTGCGCCTGCAGCTTGAGCGCATGCAGGGCAGCTTCGTGCCCAGCGAGCGCGAGTACTTCCACTATTACGGCCTCGACTACGACAAGCTGGCGGTCGCCAAGCCCGACGCTCTCATCATGCATCCCGGCCCGATGAACCGCGGCGTCGAGATCGACAGCGAGGTCGCCGACGACATCAACCGCAGCGTCATCCTCGATCAGGTCGAGATGGGCGTGGCGGTGCGCCAGGCCTGCCTCGAGGTGCTGGCCCACAACCTCGACAAGTCGGATCACAACCAGTGAGCCCGCGTCTGGCCGATCTCACGATCAAGAAGACCCGGCCGGGCCGCGTCGCCTATCTCAACGCACGCCTGCTCGATCCCGAGACCGGTCTCGACACCATCGGCGGGCTGCTGACCGAGGGCGAGTTCATCTTCGACCTGGGCGAACACATCAAGGGCGAGGGTCTGGCCGAGGACTACACGGTGATCGATTGCGGCGGCCAGTGCCTGGCGCCCGGTCTCGTCGACATGCGCGCCCACCTGCGCGAGCCCGGCTACGAACACAAGGAGACGATCCACACCGGCAGCCGCTCGGCGGCCGCGGGCGGCGTCACCACCATCGCCTGCATGCCGAGCACCAACCCGACCATCGACGATGTGTCGCTGGTACATTTCATCGAGCGGCGCGCGCGGGAAACCTCGCTGGTGAAGGTCCACCCCATCGCGGCGGTGACCAAGGAGCGCAAGGGCGAGCAGCTTACCGAGCTGGGGCTGCTCAGCGACGCCGGCGCGGTTGCCTTCTCCGACGGCCTCAATCCCGTGGTCAATTCCAACGTCCTGCGCCGCGCGCTGTCCTACGGCACCATCTTCGACGTGCT
Organism: uncultured bacterium; assembly: GCA_938014945.1. Classification (GTDB taxonomy): domain Bacteria; phylum Pseudomonadota; class Alphaproteobacteria; order SP197; family SP197; genus CALGGB01. The sequence continues at coordinate 2,234 of CALLQH010000073.1, forward strand.
GCTGATCCAGCACCCCGAGGACATGGCGCTGTCGGGCAGCGGCGTGATGAATTCCAGCGAACTCTCGACCCGCCTCGGCCTGCCCGGCATTCCCGCCGAGAGCGAGGCGCTGATGGCTGCGCGCGACATCCGCATCGCCGAGATGGTCGGCGGGCGACTGCACATAGCCCACGTCACCACCGCCGAGACCATCGAACTGGTGCGCCGCGCCAAGGCGCGCGGCCTGAAGATCACCTGCGACACCGCACCGCAGTATTTCGCGCTCAACGAAAACGCCGTGGGCGACTATCTGACCTTCGCCAAGGTGCGCCCGCCCCTGCGCAGCGAGAAGGATCGCCAGGCCGTGGTTGCCGGCATCAAGGACGGCACCATCGACGCCGTGGTTTCCGATCACGCACCCCACGACCAGGACAGCAAGCGCCAGCCCTTCATCCAGGCCGCCTTCGGCATCGTCGGCTTCGAGACCATGCTGCCGCTGCTGCTGGAGATGGTGCACAACAGCCACCTCTCCCTGCTGGAGGCGCTGGCGACCGTCACCTGCCGCCCGGCCGACCTGCTGAAGCTGCGCGCCGGGCGCCTGCAGAAGGGTTTCCCCGCCGATCTGGTGGTCTTCGACCCCGATCTCGCCTGGCGCATCGACCGCAAGGCCTTCCAGAGCAAGTCGAAGAACTCGCCCTTCGACGAGCGCCCGGTGATGGGACGCGCCTTGCGCACCGTCGTCTCAGGCCGCACGGTGATGGCCTTCAGCGACGAGGACTGAACCATGCCCGACCTGATGGGCGGTTTCGAATACACTTGGCCGATCTATCTGACCGCACTCGTCTGCTACCTGATGGGCGCGGTGCCCTGGGGCCTGCTGCTCACCGCCATGGCCGGCTACGGCGACATCCGCAAGCAGGGCTCGGGCAACATCGGCACGACCAATGTGCTGAGAACCGGCAACAAGGTGCTGGCCGCCGCCACCCTGCTGCTGGACGCCGGCAAGGGGGCCGCCGCCACCCTGGGTGCCTATGCCGTGGGCGGACCGGACTTCGCCGTGGTTGCCGCCGTCGCCGTGATCATGGGCCACATGTTTCCGATCTGGCTCGGCTTTCGCGGCGGCAAGGGTGTCGCCACCAACCTCGGCGCGGTGCTGGGCCTGGCCTGGCTGCCGGGCGTGATCTGCTGCGCCACCTGGCTGGTCGTCGCAGGCATCTTCCGCATCTCCTCGCTGGCCGGCATGGCAAGCGCCGTGGCCGGCCCCATCGCCATCTGGTTCATCACGCGCGACGTGCAGTACGTCCAGGCGACCGCCGTCATCGCCGTGCTGGTGCTGATCCGCCACCACGCCAACATCACCCGCCTGCTCAAGGGGCAGGAGCCCCGCATCGGGCGCAAGGGCCCGTGAGCGGCGCGGGGGACGGCGAAAGGGCCGCGCTTGTCGCGCGCCTGCGCCTTGCCCGCACGCCCCATGTCGGACCTCGCAGCTACCGCGACCTGATCGCCCGCTTCGGCAGCGCGCAGTCCGCTCTCGCCGCCCTGCCCCGCCTTTCCCGCCGCGGCGGACGCGAGCGGGTGCCGCCTCCCGATGCAGAGATCACCACCGAAATTGCCGCCATCGCCCGCCTCGGCGGACGGTTCCTGTTCGCCGACGATCCTGACGGTTCACCTCTGCTTGCCGAGATCCACGACCCGCCCGTGGCGCTGGCAACGCGCGGCGATCTTTCGCTGCTGCAGCGCCCGGCCATCGCCATCGTCGGTTCGCGCAATGCCTCGGCCGCAGGCCGCCGCCTGACCGAACGCTTCGCGGGCGAGCTGGGCGAGGCCGGTTTCGTCATCGTCTCCGGCCTGGCCCGCGGCATCGACGGCGCGGCCCATCGCGGATCGCTGCAGCGCGGCACCATCGCGGTGGTCGCCGGCGGCGTCGATCATGTCTATCCGCCCGAACATGCCGACCTGCAGGAAGAAATCGCCCGCCACGGCCTGCTGCTGTCCGACCAGCCCATGGGCCTGGTGCCGCGTGCCGGGCACTTCCCCCGGCGCAACCGTATCGTCGCCGGCATCGCCCAGGCGACCCTTGTGATCGAGGCGACGGAGAATTCCGGAGCGCTCATCACCGCACGCCTTGCCGCCGAGAACGGCCGCGACGTCTTCGCCGTGCCGGGGTCGCCCCTGGAACCTCGCTCGCGCGGCTGCAACCGGCTGATCCGCGACGGCGCGATGCTGGTGGAAACCACCCAGGACATCCTCGACGGCCTCGCCATGGCGACCCGCGCCATCCCGCGCAGCATGCCCGCGGCCGTGCCGGAACTGCCCTTCGAGGAGGAGGTCGAAACCATCGAGGAAGCACCCGAGGAAGGCCACGAGCGGCTGGTCGCGGCGCTCGGGCCGGTCCCGGTCGAGGTTGACGAACTGGTACGCCGGTGCCAAGTAACTGCCGCCGAGGCCCAGATGATGCTTCTGGAACTCGAACTTGCGGGCCGCATCGAGCGGCACCCGGGGAACCGGATTTCCCTGGTGTCGGCATGACGGCTTCCGCTTTCCCATCCCTCGAACGTCGCACCAGAGGCGCCTGATGCCCGTCGTAGTCGTCGAGTCGCCAGCCAAGGCAAAGACGATCGAAAAGTATCTCGGGGACGATTTCACCGTCCTGGCGAGCTACGGCCATGTCAGCGATCTGCCGCCCAAGGACGGCTCGGTGCTGCCCGATCGCGACTTCGAGATGATCTACGAGACGAGCGAGAAGGCACACAAGCCGCTCAAGGCCATCGCCCAGGCTCTCAAGGGCGGCGGCGACCTCGTGCTCGCCACCGACCCGGATCGCGAGGGCGAGGCGATCTCCTGGCATGTGCTGAACTGGCTGAAGGAGAGCGGCAAGCTCGACGGCCGTTCGGTCAAGCGCGTCGTCTTCCACGAGATCACCCGCGATGCCGTGCGCGATGCCATGGCGCATCCCCGCGACATCGACATGGATCTGGTGAACGCCCAGCAGGCGCGCCGGGCGCTGGACTATCTCGTCGGCTTCAACCTCTCGCCGGTGCTGTGGCGCAAGCTGCCGGGCAGCCGTTCGGCGGGCCGCGTGCAGTCGGTCGCGCTGCGCCTGATCTGCGCCCGCGAGAACGAGATCGAGGCCTTCAATCCCCAGGAATACTGGACGGTCGATGCCGACTTCCTGAAGATCGAGGGCGGCCAGCTTGTCGCCCGCCTGACCCAGCTCGACGGCACCAAGCTCGACAAGTTCGCGCTGGGCAACAAGGACGTGGCCCATGCCGCCGCCCGGCGCGTCCGCGAGGGCGCCTTCACGGTCAAGACCGTCGAGCGCAAGCAGGTCAAGCGCAACCCGCAGCCGCCGTTCATCACCTCGACGCTGCAGCAGGAGGCCTCGCGCAAGCTCGGCTTTGCCGCGCGGCGCACCATGCAGATCGCCCAGAAGCTCTACGAGGGCATCGACATCGGCGGCGAGACCACCGGCCTCATCACCTACATGCGTACCGACAGCGTCAACCTCAGCCAGACCGCGCTCGACGGTGCGCGCGCGCTGATCAAGGAGCGCTTCGGCGACCGCTACCTGCCCGAGAAGCCGCGCAGCTTCCGCTCCTCGACGCGCAACGCCCAGGAAGCCCACGAGGCGATCCGCCCGACCGGCTTCGAGCGCACGCCCGACGAAATGGCCAAGCACCTCGACAGCGACGGCGCCCGTCTCTACGAGCTGATCTGGAAGCGCGCCCTGGCGAGCCAGATGGAACAGGCCCTGCTCGATCAGGTCGGCGTCGACATCGCCACACAGCGCTCCGACGTGGTGCTGCGCGCCACGGGTTCGGTGGTCGCCTTCGACGGTTTCATGCGCCTCTACCGCGAGGACTTCGACGATCCCTCCGACGAGGACGATGCCAGCGACCGCCGCCTGCCCGACGTCAAGGAAGGCGAACCGCTCAAGGTCGGCGAGGTCCGTCCGGACCAGCACTTCACCGAGCCGCCACCCCGCTACACCGAGGCGAGCCTGGTCAAGCGGATGGAGGAACTCGGCATCGGCCGCCCCTCCACCTATGCCGCGATCATCGGCGTGCTGCAGGACCGCGACTATGTGGTGCTGGAGAAGAAGCGCTTCGTGCCCCAGGAGCGCGGCCGCCTGGTCATCGCCTTCCTGGAATCCTTCTTTGCCCGATACGTGGAGTACACCTTCACCGCGGGCCTGGAGGAGGAACTCGACCGCGTCTCCAACGGCGATGTCGACTGGAAGGAGGTGCTGCGCGCCTTCTGGAAGGCCTTCCATGAATCGGTCGAGGAAGCCGGCGGCCTGGAGCGCCCGCAGGTGCTGGAAGCCATCGAAGCGGTGCTGGCCGACCACGTCTTCCCGCAGGGCAAGGACGGCGTCGATGTGCGCAAGTGCCCGACCTGTGGCGCCGGCCGTCTGTCGCTGAAGCTTGGAAAATTCGGCGCCTTCATCGGCTGCTCGAACTATCCCGAATGCCGCTACACGCGCCAGCTCACCGCCGGCGACGACGATGGTGTCGACGAGGGGCCGCGCCTGATCGGCGAGGATCCTGAGAGCGGCCTGCCGGTCACCCTGCGCCGCGGCCCCTACGGCATCTACCTGCAGAAGGGCGAGGCCGGCGAGGACAAGAAGGAAAAGCCCCAGCGCGTCACCGTGCCCAAGGGCACGCCGCCCGACAGCATCGATCTCGACACCGCGCTGCGCCTGCTCTCCCTGCCGCGCGAGATCGGCCCGCACCCCGAGGACGGCCAGATGATCCTGGCCGGCATCGGTCGCTTCGGCCCCTATCTGAAGGTGGGGCCGAAGTACGTGTCGCTGCCCAAGGACGACGACATCCTGACGATCGGCCTCAACCGCGCCGTCACCGTGATCGCCGAGAACGCCGCCAAGGGCGGCGGGCGCGGCGGCGGCGCGACGGTGCTCAAGGCGCTGGGCGAACATCCCGCCGACAAGAAGCCGATCGACGTGCGCAAGGGCCGCTACGGCCCCTATGTCGCCTACGGCAAGGTCTTTGCCTCCCTGCCCAAGGGCATGGAGCCCGACGAGATCACGCTGGAACAGGCGCTGGAGCTGATCGCCAAGAAGGCGGGCAAGACCCCTGCCAAGAAGGCGCCCGCCAAGAAGGCCGCAGCGAAGAAAGCCCCTGCCAAGAAGAAGGCCGCTAAGAAGCCGGCGGCCGAGAAAGCAGCCAAGAAGGCGCCCGCCAAGAAGAGCGCGGCCGCGGAAGGAACCTCGGCCGCCGCCGATGCCCCAGAAGAGGCCTGAACGCGGGCAGCTGCCCACCCCTGACGACATCCTGGCGTTCATCGCCGAGAACCCGGGACGCGTCTCCAAGCGCGACATCGCCAAGGCCTTCGGCATCACCGGCAGCCATGCACGGGCCAAGCTCAAGGACCTGCTGAAGGCGATGAAGGACGAGGGCCGGATCGGCCGCGTCGCGGGTCGCCGCCTGGAGGTCGCCGGGGACCTGCCCTCCGAGATGGCCGTCGAGATCATCGACATCGACGACGACGGCCGCGCCATCGCCGAGCCGCTGATGTGGCACGGCGATACCCCTCCCCCGAAGATTCCCCTGGTGCCCGGCAGCGGCAAGCGCGGCGGCCCCGCCCCCGGCATCGGCGACCGCGCCTTCATCCAGGTGCGCCGCGACGGCGATGGCTGGGAAGGCCGCGTGCGCCGCCTGATGGAGGGCGAGTCCGAACAGATCGTCGGCGTCTATCGCCAGACCTCCGCGGGCGGGCGCATCATCCCCACGGACCGGCGCAAGGGCCGCGACTTCCACGCCCAGCTCATGCCCGGCATCTCGCCCGAACATGGCGACCTGGTGCTTGCCGAACCGCTGCAGTCGCGCCGCTTCGGCCCCATCGAGGCGCGTGTCGTGCGCGTGCTGGGTTCCTTCGAGGATACGGATGCGGTCAGCCTGATCGCCATCGCCTCGGCGGGCATCCCGACGCACTTCGGCGAGGACGCCCTGCGTGAGGCCGCCGACGCACGGCCCGTCACCAGCCCCGGCAAACGCGAGGACCTGCGCAGCATCCCGCTGGTCACGGTCGACGATGCCGATGCCCGCGATCACGACGATGCCGTCTGGGCCGAGCCGACGAAGGAGCACGGCGCGGCCTGGCATGCCATCGTCGCCATCGCCGATGTCGCCCACTACGTGCGCCCCGGCAGCGCGCTGGACCGCACCGCCTACCGGCGTGGCAATTCCTGCTACTTCCCCGACCGCGTCGTGCCGATGCTGCCCGAGCGGCTGTCGAACGATCTCTGCTCCCTGCGCCCCGGCGAGGACCGCGCCTGCATGGCGGTCCACCTGTGGCTCGGCAAGCATGGCGACCTGATCCGCTGGAAGTTCGTGCGCGGCTTCATGCGCTCGGCCGCGCGCCTGACCTATGACGAGGTCCAGGCCCATGCCGACGGCGACCCGTGCGAGAAGACCAGCCAGCTTGCCGGCGACCTGATCGCCAACCTCTATGGCGTCTATGCCGCCCTGCGCGAGGCGCGCGATGCGCGCGGCGCCCTCGACATCGACCGGCCCGAGCGCAAGGTGCGCATGGAGGACGGCAAGATCGTCGAGATCGGCCTGCGCCACCGCCACGACAGCCACAAGATGATCGAGGAGCTGATGATCGCGGCCAATGTCGCGGCGGCCTCGGCCCTGGAGGAGCGCCATCACCCGGTGATGTACCGCATCCACGACCAGCCCAGCGCCGAGAAGGCCGAGGGCCTGCGCGAGTACCTGCAGAGCATCGGCCTTTCCCTGCGCAAGTCGCCCCAGCTGCGGCCCGCGGACTTCGCCCAGCTTCTGGAGCGGGCGGCCGAGAGCGAGTTCAAGGACGCGATCAACGAGACGGTGCTGCGCAGCCAGTCCCAGGCCGAATACGCGCCCGAGAACATCGGCCACTTCGGCCTCGCCCTGCCCCGTTACGGCCACTTCACCTCGCCGATCCGGCGTTATGCCGACGTGCTGGTGCACCGCTCCCTGATCCGCGCCTTCCATCTGGGCGAAGGCGGCCTGCCCGATGATGCCGGCACGGAATTCGACAAGGTCGGCGTCCACATCACCGCAACCGAACGGCGCGCCATGCGGGCCGAGCGCGATGCCATGGACCGCTACCTCAGCGCCTATCTCGCCGAGCGCCTGGGCCAGACCATGACCGGGCGTATCACCTCGGTCGGCCGCTTCGGCGTTTTCGTGCGCCTGGACGAGACCATGGCCGACGGCCTGCTGCCCGCCCGCCGCCTGCCCGGCGGCCCCTTCCACACGGTCGAGGGACGCCAGCAGCTCCAGGGCAACGGCGTCGTCTATAGCCTGGGCGATCCGGTGACGGTGAAGCTGGTGGAAGCCGATCCCGTGCAGGCCTCGGTCGGCTTCGATCTCGTCGAGGGCGGCACCGACGCGCCGAAATCACGCGGTCCGCGCCACGCTCCACGGCGCGATGCCAACCCGCCGCGCAGGGGCCGCAAGCGGCGCTGAACGCAGCCGATTGGCCGACGCGAACTTTCACGCTATCCTGTGGACAAGTGGGTTGTTCGACCCGCGACGATTCAGGGGGCATATCATGGCGGCAGAAGCTGCGCTCGATCAGGAGCGGCGCACCGACGTTGCGCGACCCACGGTGGCCCAGCGCCGCTGGCTCGAACGTGGCCGCGATCAGGCCGGCGGCAAGCTGCCCCTGTTCGACGAGGACGGCCGCGACATCGATGCGCGCACGATCAAGAGCTGCATCCGCCAGGGCTGGGCCGAGCCCTGGATCGCCAATCCGATCAAGCCGGACTGGCTGGTCTGCCGCCTGACTGCCGCCGGCCGCGAGATGCTGGAACGCGACTAGGCGATCCCTGCCCGCTCAGTCCGGCGGAATCTCTCCGCCGAAGTGCTGCCAGAATTCCACCGTCGAGTTGCGGTGCGGGAACGGCCCATCGGGCACGGCCACGCCGAGGAAGCCGCATAGCGGCTCCCAGCCCTGCGCCACGTCGAACACCAGCAGACGCTCCGGCGCGATGGCTTCGCGGACATCCTTCTCACGCTTGCGGTAGGCCGCCAATGCGATCTCGCGATCAAGGGCATGGCCCGAGAACGTCCGCTCGACAATCAGCTCGTTGGCCGCTTCGGCCATGGCGGCGATATGGGGCGGCATGGGCAGGTTGTGGCGGTGCTTGAAGAACTTTCCGATCGTCTGGGAATAGCTCTTCCACCACGATTCCTCCGGCCGGACGCTGAGCAACACCTTGGCATCGGGAAACGCCTGCGCCAGCTCGCGCCAGACATGGGCGCCGGGCCAGTCGACCTGCGCGGCATAACCCGCGAAGACGGCGCTCCAGTCGACCGGCCTGTCGGCCGCGATCGCCTGCCAGTGGGCGACCTGATCCGGGTTGGCGAAGACCTCTTCCATGTGGTGGCAGGGCGCGAAGCCGAGCTGCTCCAGCGCGGCTTTGAGGGAAGACGTACCGGTGCGTCCGAAACCGGGTCCGATGATCGACAGCGCCATAGCCTTGCCTCGCGTTGTGATGACGATTTCACACATTGTTTCAGTGACTTAAGGCCAGTGTCGCGCCCTCACCGGGCGCCGTACAGCCCCGCCACGAAATATTCATGCCTGCACCTCTGACCCGGACTGCGGGGCTGGACAAATGACCGGCCAGACCGGAGCATGCGCCTCCCGTCACAATCCCAGCCTATCGGACGTTCCCATGAGCGAGGACACCCGCCGCCCCGTGAAGCCGCGCAACGCCGCCAGCGTTGTGCTGATCCGCGGCAGCGCCGACAAGGCCGAGGTGCTGATGGGCCGCCGCCGCAAGCGCGCGAGTTTCCTGCCCAACATCTATGTCTTCCCCGGTGGCCGGGTCGATGCCATGGACCGCCATGTGCCGCGCGATCTGGCGTTCCACCCCGAGGCCGAGCGGCTGATCCGCAAGCACGCGCCGGCCACCGCGCCTCTGCCGCTGGCCATCGCGGCGCTGCGCGAGACCTTCGAGGAAACCGGCTATCTGATCGCCCGCGATGCGCCGGAGGGGGCACTCGACGGCCTGCCCGCGACGCCGTTCTGGGATGCCTTCCGTGCCGAATCGGCCCTGCCCGATCTTGCCCGCATGCACTACATCGCCCGCGCGCTGACACCAACCTCCTCGCACAAGCGTTTCAACACGCGCTTCTTCATGGTCGATGCCAACCAGGCGCGCGGCGCCCTGATCGACGAGGGCGAGCTGGAGGACCTGCACTGGGTGGCGCTCGACAAGGCCCACCGCCTGCCCATCGTCGACGTGACGGAGTTCGTGCTCAACCGCGCGCGCCAGCGCTGGGCCGACCATGCCGCCGGCAAGCGCCAGGAAAGCGTTCCCTTCCTGCGTTACCTGGGAGGGCGTCAGCGGATCGAAAATGGCTGAGCTCGATCTTTCGCCCCGCGACCGGATGCGCTGTCTGATCGCGCTGATCGGCGCGCTCTCGGTCGTCTCCACGCTGAGTTCCCTGATGTGGCCGATCCTGTCGGAGGCCCTGCGCAACCGCGGCTGGGACGAGACCATGATCGGCGTCAACGCCGCCGCGCAGTTCGGCGGCATCGTCGTGGTCGCCCTGCTGGTGACGCGCATCATTCCCCGCCTGGGCTTCTACCGCACCATCGTCACCGGCCTTTCGGTCGCAGCCCTAATGCTGGTGCTGCTCGGCCTCCTGCGCGACTACTGGGCCTGGTTCGTGCTGCGCTTCCTGATGGGCATGGGCATCTCCCTGCTCTTCACTGCCGGCGACACATGGGTCAACTCCATCGTCGAGGACAAGGTGCGCGGCCGCTGGCTGGGCATCTACAGCACCGTCGGCATGGCCGGCTGGGCGGTGGGGCCGATCATGGGCTCCCAGATGGACCCGGAAAGCTGGTGGCCCTTCATCGCCGGCCTGATCGCCATCACCATCGCCACCTTCATGCTGCTTCCAACCCGGCGCATCGACATCAAGCTCAGCACCCATGCCGACCACGACCCCGGAAAGGGCCGGATGATCGCCGTCTTCATCCTGGCGCCCACAGTGCTGCTTTCCTCGGCCATGTTCGGCATCGTCGAAGGCAGCGTGCAGTCGTTCGCCCACCTCTACACCATGGACCTGCTGGGCGAGCAGTTCCGGCATGTCGGCTACGCCGTGATCTGGGTCGCCTCGGTGGGCGCGATCTTCTTCCAGTTCCCCATCGGCCTGCTCGCCGACCGCATGGACCGGGGCTGGCTGCTGGTGATCTGCGTCGGCGTGCTCTTTCTGATGGTCTGCCTGCTGCCGGTGCTGATCGGCTTCGGGGCCGATCCCTGGTACTCCCCCGGTGCGCTGGGCCTGTGGGCCTCGCTTTCCCTGTGGGGCGGCGCCATGGGCGCGATCTTCACGGTCGGCATCACCCTGCTGGGCGAGCGATTCCGCGGCGTCGAGCTGGTGGCGGCCAACGCCATCTTCTCCGTGCTTTTCGGCATGGGCGGGTTGATCGGGCCGTTCATCGTCGGTTCGGCCATGGAGCACCTCGGCTCGCGCGGCTATCCTGCCGCCCTGGCGGTCACGGTGCTCGCCTACCTGCTGTTTGCCGCCTACCGTCAGTACCTGCGCACGGGATTGCGCCGTCGCGCTTGACTTGGGGCCAGCGGCGGCTATGTTCCCCCTCCAAATCAGCCCCAGGACACAGGTCTCATGGCCAAACCCACGACTATTCTGGTCAAGCTCGAGAGCACGGCCGACACCGGTTACTACTATGTGACCAAGAAGAATCCCCGGACGCAGACCGAGAAGATGGTCTTCCGCAAGTACGATCCCGTCGCGCGCAAGCACGTCGAGTTCAAGGAAACCAAGCTGAAGTAGGTTCTGCCGGGCGCCCTGCGCCCTGCCGGTTCCAATGCTATGGCCCTGCCATCCAGCGGCGTCGCATCAGCGGCGCCGCTTTTGGTTTGTCAGGCCTCGACCCCAGCGGCCAGGACGCGGTTGCGGCCCGCTCCCTTGGCCTTGTAGAGCGCATCGTCAGCGGCGCGGAACAGCGCATCGGGCGTGCTCACCTCGGGCGACATCGCGGCGACACCGATGCTGATCGTGATGGGCAGCTGCGGGTTGCCCTCGCCTGCCGGAAAGGGCGAATCGCCGATCGCCTGACGCAGGCGTTCGGCAACGGCGCAGGCCACCGTGATATCGGTTTCCGGCATCACGACGACGAACTCCTCGCCGCCATAGCGGGCCGCCAGATCCGTCGAGCGCGTCGCCTGAAGCATGCGGCGGCCCAGTTCGACCAGCACGAGATCGCCCGAGGCGTGGCCATAGGTGTCGTTCACCGCCTTGAAGTGATCGACATCGAGGACCATCAGCGACAGCGCCTTGCCCGTGGACTGGGCGCGCTCGAACTCCCGCGCCAGATAGGTCGTCAGGTAGCGCCGGTTGTGCAGACGCGTCAGTTCGTCCAGCGTCGCCATGGAGACGCTGGTCTCGATGTCGGAGCGCAGGCGGTCCTGATAGTGCTTGCGCCGGACCTGCATGCGCACGCGGGCGATCAGCTCGTTGCGGTCGACCGGGGCCATCACATAGTCGGTCACGCCCAAGTCCAGGGCCTTGGCCAGACGTTCCAGATCGCCGTCCTCGATCAGCACCAGGATCGGCACCATGCGCGTGGCCGGCCGGCTGCGCAGCTGGGAGGCGACCCGCAGCCCGTCGATATCCTCCAGCGACAGGCTGATGATGATGACGGCGTAGTCGCCGGTCTCGGCCTTGCGCAGGGCATCGCTTTCGGTGGTGACGACATCGACATGGTGATGGTCCTGCAGCGCCTCGGCCATGTACCGCGCGCGGGAATCGAAATCCTCCAGCAGCAGGACGCGGGCGCCCTCCACCGGCTCGCCCCAGCGCAGGGCGCGCTCGCCCAGCGCGGCGCCGTCGTTGACGCCCAGCCGCAGGCGAAGTTCGTCAAAGGTGACCTTGAAACGCAGCAGGGAGCGCACGCGCGAAAACAGCGCCAGATCATCGACCGGCTTGGTCAGAAAGTCGTCGGCGCCGGCCTCCAGGCCCACGACCCGGTCGGCGGTGTCGGAAAGCGCGGTCACCATGACGATGGGGATGTGCATGGTCTCGGGCTGCTCGCGCAGGTGGCGGCAGACCTCATAGCCGTCCATGTCGGGCATCATGACATCGAGCAGGATGAGATCGGGGCGTTCTTCCACGGCCATGCGAATGGCTTCTGCCCCGCCCCTGGCGGTCAGAACATCGTAGTACTCGCTCGTCAGCTTGGCTTCGAGAAGCTTCACATTGAGCGGCTGATCATCGACGACGAGAATTCTGCCGGTCATGACAACAACGCACTACCCCAGGAAACGCTTAACCGTCTCAAGAAACTGATGCACCGAGATCGGCTTTGCGATGTAGGCGTCGCAGCCGACGTTCAGCACCTTCTCCTCGTCGCCCTTCATGGCGAGCGCCGTGACGGCCACGACGGGGATGTGCTTGGTCAGATCCTCGGCCTTGATCCACTGCGTGACGTCCAGACCGGACGCTTCCGGAAGCTGCACGTCCATGATGATGAGATCCGGCAGCTTTTCCTTGGCGATGCGAAAGGCTTCTTCGCCGTTGAACGCCTGAAGAACGGCAAAACCGTTGGCGTCGAGAAGGTCGTTGAAGAGCTTCATGTTGAGCTCGTTGTCCTCGACGATGAGAACAGTCTTGGCCATAGGCTCCTCGCGCTGCTGCGAACCGTGTCGATTGGGGAGCATTCCGGACGCCCCTGATCCCCGGACGCCACGGTCACTTGCACCTGCGGCCTTTTAGCATAGGTTTTGCCAAGCGACGTACACCGCTTATGCAATGATTTGGGCCATGGCCACCGACAAAACGATTGCAGAACATGCCCCACTCAGCAACCTCGAAGAGGTCGCCGACCTGCTCGACGCCGCCAGGCCGTTGCTGATCACGGACGCCGACGAGGTTCTCTTTGCCTTCATGGCCGCCTTCGAGCGCCACCTGCACGCCAACGACACCTATTTCAACTGGGCTTCCTACCGGCTCAACGGCAACATCATCGCCCGCGCCGACGAAAAACCGGTCGGCAATCCCCAGGTCAAGGCGCTGATCGGCGACTTCTTCGAGCTGCACACCCGCAACATCGCCCCGCTGGACGGCGCCGCGGAGGCCATGGCCGCCCTGGTCGCAGAGCGCGGCCTGCAGATCGTCGTGTTGAGCAACGTCCCGCCGCAGCGCCATGGCGACCGCCAGTGGGCGCTTGCCCGTCACGGCATGGACTATCCTCTGATCGCCAACGAGGGCGCCAAGGGCAGCGCGGTGGCCTATCTCGCCGCGCGCATCACCGCCCCGGTCTTCTTCATCGACGATGCGCCCTCGCACCACGACGATGTCGCCGAACATGCCCATCATGTCCGGCGCATCCATTACGTCGGCCACCCGCGACTGGCCGAACTGATCGGCCCGGCCGAGGCGAGCCACCTGCGCGCGCGATCCTGGGACGAGATCCGCCGTTTCATCGAGGATCATCTCGACAGCGCGGCGGCCTGAACCGTGCGGATCGGCATCGACCTCGGCGGCACCAAGATCGAGGGCCTGCTGCTGGCCCCCGACGACAGTGAGGCACTGCGCCTGCGGGTTGCCACACCGCGCGACGACTATGCCGGCAGCATCGAGGCGGTCGCGGGCCTGATCGAGGCGCTGGAGGAAAAAGCCGGCGGGCGCTGTCCCGTGGGCATCGGCATGCCGGGTTCGCTTTCACCTGTGAGCGGCCTGGTGCGCAACTCCAACTCCACCTGCCTCAACCACCAGCCGTTTCTCCAGGACATCGAGGGCCGCCTGGGGCGCCCGGTGCGTCTTGCCAACGACGCCAATTGCCTGGCCCTCTCCGAAGCCAGCGACGGCGCGGCCGCGGGCGCGGCCGTGGTGTTCGGCGCCATCCTCGGCACGGGCGTCGGGGGCGGCCTTGTCGTCGATGGCCGCCTGATCCAGGGCGCCAACCTGATCGGCGGCGAGTGGGGCCACAATCCCCTGCCCGGCGCCAGCGGCGACGAGCTGCCCGGACCGGTCTGCTACTGCGGCCGCAGCGGCTGCATCGAAGCCTTTCTCTCCGGCCCTTCGCTGGCCCGCGACCATGCCGAAGCGACGGGCCGGATGC
>CALLQH010000074.1 GCA_938014945.1 uncultured bacterium
ATCGACGATCATGGTGCGTGCGGCGGAATCGTTGATGACATGCACCAGCAGATTACCGCGGTAGGCAGTGTTCACCGGCACCTGGATGGCGCCGAGCTTGCCCAGCCCGATCCAGATCAGCACGAACTCCGGGACGTTGGGCATCATCGCCAGTACGGTTTCGCCGGTGCCGATACCCAGGGCCTCGATGCCGTTGGCCAGCCGGTTCGAGGCCGTATCGACCTCGCGATAGGTGAGGGTGCCGCTGTCGCCGATCAGCAGCGGCGCGTCGCCCAGCCTGTCCAGGCGCTTGGCCAGGATGCGGCCGACGGACTGGTCATGCCGGGGATCGGTCTGCGGCATCGTCGCCCTCCCTGCGGAATCCGCGGTGCGCAAGCCTCAACGAAAGAGGGGCCGGCGTCGAAACGCCGGCCCCTGTCTGTCGCAGCGGAGCTTTAGAAGCCCGCCTTGATCTCGTCGAAGAGCGCAATGTACTTCTCGCGCACGTCCGGCTTGATCTCGCGGAAGTAACGGGCGTCGGCCATGAAGGCTTCCGGATCGGAGAAGCCCAGATCGGCCTTGGTCTCGTCGGAGACCAGATCGAAGGACTTCCGGTTGGAGTAGCCGTAGCCGTAGTTCTCCATGATCCAGGCACCGACCTCGGGCGCCAGAGCGGCGTTGAGGTAGTCGTAGGCCTTCTCTTCCTCGCCGTTGCCGGTGGTCACCAGGACCTGGCCGCACACCCAGGTGTAGATGCCTTCCTTCGGGTTCATGTACTCGACCGGAATGCCCTGCTCCTTGAGCGGCTTGATGGCGCTGTTCCAGGCGTAGGAAGCAACCAGCTCGCCCGAGGCAAGGCCCTGTTCGACCGTCGACTGGTCGGTCCAGTAGTAGCGCATCAGCTCGCGCTGCTGGCGCAGGAGGGCGGCGGCCTCTTCCATCTCGGCGTCGGTCATGTCGAAGGGGTTCTCGGCATCGATGTAGGCGCCGACAACGCCGAAGACGCCGTCGACCGAATCGAAGATGCCCAGGCGGTTGGCATACTTTTCATCGAACAGGATGCCCCACGAGTTGTTCTCGCCCATGTACTCGGGCGCAAGGTCCGTGCGGAACAGGACCGAGCTGTTGCCCCAGTCCAGCGGCAGGAAGTAGTTCTGGCCCTCGTGGTGGCTGCCTTCGAGATTCTTCAGGCTGTCGAAGATGTTGTCCCACTGCTCCAGGCGCGAGGTGTCGATCGGCTTCAGCAGGCCGCCATCGTACCAGCGGCCCAGGCTGTAGGTGCAGGGCGCGGCGATGTCGACCGGGAAACCCTGGCGCATCTTCTGGAAGGCCTCTTCCTCTTCGCCGAACAGGGCGTACTGCGGGCTCGTGCCGTACTTGGCGGTGTAGGCCGGATGCAGCTCGGGAATGTCGTAGCCCGACCAGGTGAAGACGGTCAGGCCGTCATCGACGTCGTTCTGCGCGAAGGCCTTGGCGCCCGGGCCGAGAACCGCGGTGGCGACGCCAACCGAAGCCAGGACCTTGTGCATGTCGCGCCGGGTGATGTCCCGGTTGGACAGGCGCGAACGGAATTCCTTGATGTCCATGATCTTGCTCATGATCTCTGTTCTATCTCCCAGAGGTTGCCGCGGCGGTGTGTCACGCGAACTTCAACCTTAGCCACCTTGAGGGGGCACGACAACGACCTGTTGGGTCGTCAGGCAAGTGCCAGGCGGCGGATTTCATCGATCAGGGCGGCAAACCAGGGACGTTCGGCAAGGCCCGGTCGCATCACTGCATGGGCCGGTCGCGCAAAGGTAGGCGCATCTGGCACGCAATGGAGGCGTCCCGCGGCAAGGTACGGCGCCGCCACCCGGCGCGGCAGATATCCCGATCCGCCCGAGGCCAGGATGTAGGCCAGGGCCATGCTCGCCTGGTCGACGGTCAGGAGCGGCGTCTCATCCACGGGATAGGCGCGGTCATGGGCCTCGCGCACGGCCTCGCCCCAGTCGACATAGACGTAAAGCGGATGCCAGCGCACCAGGCCGCGTGGCTCGTGGGCGACCAGCAGGAGTTCCTCGTCAAAGACGTGGACGGCCTCGAAACCGGCCCGCGGATTGGCTTCGTAGGCCAGAAGCAGGTCGATGGAACCCTCCTGCAGCTTGCGCTGCAGGACCTCCGGGCTGCCGGTCTGGGCGCGCAGGGCGTGGTCGGCGACGTTTCGGCGCAGCCAGCCCAGCAGGTCCTCGCCCAGCCCGTGCCAGAGGTTCGGTTCGGCCCCCAGGGAGATGATGCCGCGAAATCCCGAGGGCAGGGCGATGTCCTGGCGCGCCTGCTGCCACGTCCGCATCAGGGCTTCGGCGTGGCGCTGGAAGCGGCGGCCGGCTTCGGTGAGGCGGGCGCCCGCCTTGTCGCGCTCGAACAGGCGCTGGCCCAGACCGTCCTCCAGGGCGCGGATACGGGCGCTGACGGTCGACTGGGTGATGTTGAGGCGCTCTGCAGCGCGGTTGAAATTGCCGGTGGCGGCAACCTCCAGGAATGTGCGGGCCTGTTCGGTGTTCATCGCATTGACAATCGGATTTTTCGATCAAGATTACGGAAGATATTCGCTTTTCGGATTGTTGGCGATCTGCCAGAGAAGGGGCGTCAGCGGAGAGACACCCCATGCGCTTCAGCTTCTATCTGCCCTGCTACTGGCCCGATCTCAGCTATCCCGCCGCGCGCATGTACGACGATGCCATCGCCCAGGGGCAGCTTGCCGAGGATCTGGGCTTCGACAGCCTGTGCATCCCCGAGCATCACTTCATCAATTACCTCACCCATCCCCAGCCGCTGCTGACGGCGGTGAAGGTGGCGTGCAAGACGCGTGCGATCCGCATCATTACATCGGTGCTGGTCCTGCCGCTCTACGACATCCGCCGTCTGGCGGGCGAGATCTGCCAGGCCGACTGCCTGACCGACGGACGCATCGAACTGGGCGTGGGCCGGGGTGCCTTCCGCTACGAGATGGACCGCTTCAACGTGCCGGTGGAGGAGACGCGCGACCGTTTCGATGACTCGCTCGCCCTGCTGGAAGCGCTGCTCTCGGGCAAGGAAACCGGCTGGGACAGCCCGTTCTACAAGTTCGACCCGGTCGCCATTACGCCGCACCCGGTGCAGCAGCCGATCCCGCTGTGGATCGCGGCGCTGACCTACCCGGCGATCTACCACTCGGCAAAACGCGGCTACAACATCCAGACCACGCCCCTGCGTGGCGGCATGGACACCGTGCGCATGCAGGCCGGCGCCTTCAACGATGCGGTGCGCGATGCCGGCGGCAGCCTCGATCACCTGAAGTTCTCCATGCTGCGTATGCTCTACGTCGCCAAAGACCAGGCCGATGCGAAAGAGAAGATCGCCATCGCCTACGAGAACCACCGGCGCTTCTCCAACGTCTTCGACACTCCCGGTCAGGTGAAGGATGGCGCCATCGTGCCCATCGAGGTGCCCGAGACGCTGGAAGAAGTGGGCGATGCCCTGCTGATCGGCACCGCGGACGAGATCATCGAGAAACTCGCCATCTACGAGGAACTGAAGGTTCAGGACCTGTTGCTCAACATGAGCTTCGGAGCCAGCCACGGCGACGTCATGGCCTCGATGGAGCGGTTTGCCCGCGACGTCATGCCCGCTACGCTGACCCGCAAGGCAGCAGCCTGAGGAGTACCCGGCCATGAAGGGCTTTCCGCCCGGCGCACACATCATCGATGCGCTGAATTTCCACGGTGACGGCAACGCCGCCGTGCTGCGCGACGCGGGGATCACCGCGGTCAATCTGACGGTCAGCCATTTCGACTGTGATTTCGACCTGGCGATGGACGGCATCGCCGGCTGGCTTGATGTGCTGCGCCGGCCCGACAACGGCTGGCGCAAGGTGTTGCTGGCTGCCGATCTCGATGCCGCATGCAGCAACGGCGAGGTCGGCCTGATCATGGGCTGGCAGAACCTGCGGCCCATCGGCGACCGGCTTGACCGGCTGGTTCTGCTGCATGGTTGCGGCCTGCGCATTGCCCAGCTCACCTACAACCGGCGCAATTTCCTGGGCGACGGCTGCCTGGAGCCCGAGGACGGCGGCATCTCGGCCCTGGGGCGCGAGGCGGTGGGCCTGATGAACGAGCTCGGCATCGCCATCGACCTCTCCCATGTCGGACAGCGCACCTCGATCGAGGCCGCCGAAGCGAGCACCCGACCGGTCCTTGCGACCCATGCCAACGCCCGGGCGGTAACCCCGGCCCTGAGGAACAAGAGCGACGATGCGATCCGCGCCATCGCGGCGACCGGCGGGGTGATCGGGGTCAGCATCTACGGCCCGATGTGCTGGGACGGCGATACGGCGCGCCACCCCAGCCTTGACGACTTCGAGCGTCACCTCGACCACATCGTCGCCCTGGCCGGCATCGACCACGTCGGGCTGGGCACCGACATGCCCGCCGTCGCCAATCTCGACAGCGTGCGCCATATCACCGAGCTGACGCTCTCGAAGTTCCCCACGGCGATCGCCCGTTATGCCGCCGCCTTCGGCAACGACATCCGTGCGCGTTACCTGTCGGATTGTTCGAGCCATGCCGAACTGGTGCGCATTCCCGAACGGCTTGCCGCGCGGGGCTGGAGCGAGCAGGACATCGTCAAGCTGCTCGGCGGCAATTTCCGGCGCGCGCTGGCAGACATCTGGGGCGGCTGAAGCCCGTGGGCGAACGGCCCCATGGAACGTGAAAGGAAGGCATTCCGGCGATGACGAGCGCGACCACCTTCGACTACGTGATTGCCGGCGGTGGCACTGCCGGTTGCATCGTCGCTCGCCGTCTGGCCGATGCCGGCCATCGGGTATGCCTGATCGAGGCAGGGCCGTCGGACGAAGACCTGCCGCATGTCCTGGCCACCGACCGCTGGGACGAGCTTCTGGAGGGTCCGCTCGACTGGGCCTACCGCGTTGCGCCCCAGACCCT
>CALLQH010000075.1 GCA_938014945.1 uncultured bacterium
CCGCCCAGCGATGCCTCCGTCTTCGATCTGATCAACGCCAACGTCCAGAACGAGCCGGCGACCTCCTACGATATCGAGCTGCTGGGCCAGATGGCCGCGATCGGCATCGTCAAGGGGCAGGAGTTCAAGCCCGACGCGCGGATGCAGAAGATCCTCGCTGACGCTGCAGCAGTGGGCAGCGCGGCTTCACGTTCGCTGAACTGGCTGCCGCGCGAGGAGCTGGGCTGGACCTACTATCCCGACTCCTACTGGGCGAACATGCTGTGGCAGGGCGGCGCCAACTTCGAAACGCCTCCGCCGATGATCAACAAGGACGGCATGTTCGAGCCGCTGCCGCCCACCGGCGCCCGCACGCTCGATTCGCGCACGGCCTTCTACTACGGCTACACGCTCGACTCCCCGGGCATGATCATGCGGCTGCCGCGCGTCGGCTCGCAGTATCTGATGGGTTTCCTCGACAGCGAGGGCAATCCCATGGACGGCGCCAAGACCTACAAGGTGACCCTGCCCAAGGACATCCCGGCGGCGGCCTTCTGGTCGTTCACGCTCTACGACAACCAGACCCGCTCGATGCTGCAGACGCCGCAGAAGTACCCGCGCGCGGGTAGCCAGAGCTATCCCTCGCCGGCGGCGGTCGCCGATGCGGACGGCTCCACCACCATCTGGTTCTCGCCCGAGCAGCCCGATGGCGTGGAACGCAGCAACTGGATCCAGACCGACCCGGAAAAGGGCTGGTTCACGCTGCTGCGCCTCTACGGCCCGCTTGAGCCCTTCTTCACGAAGGAATGGCGCCTGAGCGAAATCGAAGAGGTCGACTAGACCGGCAACAGTACGGTTTGCCTGCCCTCAAGGCAGACAAACCGCGTGATCACGGGGATCGCATCGGCAGGTGCGGTCCCCGTTTGCGTTCGGGGGAAGCGCGCTCAGAGAAGGGCTGTGGCGGCCCTGGCGGCTGCTGCGGGGGCGCCTTCGGGCGCATCCCAGACGGCGCCGCGCAGCAAGACGAAATCGGCTCCTGCTTCCTTTGCCGCCGCCGCGGTATCCAGGCCCAGGCCGCCCGCGGCGACGCAGGGCAGTTCCATCATGAGCTGCCACCAGGCCAGAGCCTCGGCGGCTTCGGGCCCCCAGGGACCGAAGGAAACGTAGTCGGCGCCGGCTTCGCCGGCTTCCATGGCGTCGTGGCGCGAGTGGCCGCAGCCGGCACCCAGGATGGCGCCCTCGGGCAGCTTCCGGCGCAGGCCCTTCACCGGCCCCTGGATGTGGACGCCGTCGGCCCCGGTCGCGGCGACCAGATGGTGGCGGGCGTTGAGCAGGAAGGCGACATCGCGCTCCTGGCAGACCGGCGCCAGCGCCCGTGCGACGGCGCTGTAGGCGTCGTCATCGGCATCGGAAAGGTAGAGCTGGAAACAGGCGACGTCGGCGGCTTCGAGGGTTGCCGCCAGGACATCGGCGAAGGACGCCGGTTCCAGCACCGGCGGCGAGAGGAGGTAGAGGCGGCAGGGTGGCGCCGCCTCCGGTTCCCGCGCGGACAGGGCGGTCAGCCCTTGCCCTGGTAGATGGCGATGATCCTGTCGAGCATGGCGAGCGCATCCTCGCGCTTACGCTGGAAGGTGTTGCGCCCAATGATCGAACCCGTGGCGCCACCGGCATAAAGCTCGCCGATCTCCTTGTAGACGCCGTCGAGATCCTTTGCGGCGCCGCCCGAGAACACGACGATGCGGCGGCCGTTGAAGGCCGACTGCATGACGTGCTCGATGCGGGCCTTGAGGGTGGAGATGTCGATCTTCTCGGACTCGTAGACCTTCTTGGCCTCGGCCTGCTCGATGAAGTCTGTCGGCGGCTTCACCTTGATGATGTTGGCGCCGAGCTGGGCCGCCATGTGGGCGGCATAGGCGGTGATGTCGATGGCCGTCTCGCCGTCCTTGGAAAGATTGCCGCCGCGCGGATAGGACCAGACCACGGTGGCGATGCCGCAGGACTTGGCCTCCAGCGACATCTCGCGGACCTCCTCGTACATCTCGAACTGGTGGTCGGAGCTGGGATAGATCGTGAAGCCGATGGCCGAGCAGCCCAGGCGCAGGGCGTCCTGCACGGAGGCGGTGATCGCCTGATCCTTGGCGGTGGCAAGGCTGTTGGAGTTGTTGGCCTTCAGGATCAGCGGCACGGCACCGGCAAAGGTGTCGGCGCCAGCCTCCAGGAAGCCGAGCGGCGCGGCATAGGCATTGAGCCCGGCGTCGATGGCGAGCTGGAAATGGTAGTGGGGATCGTAGGCCGGGGCGTTCTTGGCGAAGCTGCGGGCAGGGCCGTGCTCCCAGCCCTGGTCGACCGGCAGGATGACCAGGCGGCCGGTGCCGCCGAGGCGGCCGTGCATCAGGATGCGGGCGAGATTGGTCTTAACACCGGGTGTTTCGCCCTCGTACCACGACAGGATCTGTTTGACGCGGCGTGTGATCTTCATGGCGGGCATCCCCTGAGAATTGTGCGTTGGCGCCTGCTTAGCTTAGCGCAGGGGGCTTTTCAATTTGACCCGTGCGCGGTGAGCCATTGGACCAGCGGTTCATCCACAGGCGGGCAGGCCGCAAGGTCGAAGGCAGGGGGAAGTCTATCATGGAACGTCGCACCCGAGGCCTTGGCGATGGCCGCGACGCGCGCGGCGGTGTCCTGCGGGCCGGCAAGGTAGAGGTCTCTCCAGCCCAGGCGCAGGGCGAGCAGGGCCGTACCGGCGTCCTGGCCGCAGTCGATCAGGGCACGATCCGCGCCGGCCTGCCGCATCATCTCCAGCAGGTAGGCCGGTCCCAGGCTCGCCTGCGCGCCGGGTGCGGTGAGCAGCAGCACGGCACGCTGCAGGCGCCGGGCCACGGCCATGGCGCGGCCAGCCTGCGCAAGCGTTTCCACCAGGATCGCGGGCGGCAGGGATCGAGACGTCTTTTGTTGCCTGTTCATCGTTCCTAGGATGATGGCGCTGCCGGAGGAGAAAGGATGATCCTGCCCGTTCGCCATCGTTATGTGCCCTACGGGCAGGCTGCCCAGGCGCCCAACATCGTGATCGACGGCACGCCGAACGACAACACGGCGCTTCCGCTTTCCCACTGGCCCAGGAGCGGCACGCCCTGGGAGCTGAAGGCCGATACCTCCGTCGAGGTCGTCTTCAACTATCTCGACAGCCCCGCCCATCATGTCGCGGTGGAGGCCGTGACCAACGATCACTTCGATGAGGACGGGATGATCGGCCTGTGGTGCATGATCCATCCCGAGGCGGCGCAGGAGGCGCGCGCCCTGCTGTGCGATGCCTCCCGCGCGGGAGACTTTGCGACCTACAGCGACCGGCGCGCGGCGCGCATCGCCTTTGCCGTTTCGCGCCTGGTGGACCGGGAACTCTCGCCCTGGGGCGCCGAGGCCTTCCCCAAGGCCTATCCCGACTATTGCGCGCTGGTCTATGGCCGCCTGCTGGAGATGTTCGCCGGACTGCTGGGCGACCTCGCGGGCCACCGCGCTCTTTGGCAGGACGAGGATGACCTGTTGACCGCAAGCGAGGCGGCCGTGGCCCGCGGCGAGGCGACGATCGAGGAGATCGCGCCGCTCGATCTTGCCGTGGTCCGGCTGCCCGCCGACTGGCCCGAGCGCCCGGCGCATCGTTTCACGCAGCAGCGGCGGGTGATGATCCATCCCATGGCGGTGCACAACCGCACGGCCTGCAACCGCATCGTCACACTCTGCGGCGACCGCATCTCCTTCACCTATCGTTACGAGAGCTGGGTGCAGATGGTGAGCCGCCGACCGCCGCTTCGGGTCGACCTGAAGCCGCTGGCCGCTGTTCTGACGGAACGGGAAGGCGGTGCGCATCCCTGGCACTTCGACGGCGTCGAGCAGATCGTGCCGGTGCTGGCTCCGCAGGGCGGTCGCAGCGGGCTCGACGAAGCAGCCTTCCTGCAGGCGCTGGGCGAAGCCCTCTCCGAAGGGGCGCCGGCCTGGGACCCCTACGATCCGCAGCCCTGAGAGGGGCTCCCGGCCCTTCATTCCGGCGTGCATCGGGTGGGTGATTTGCCGCTAGACTGGCGTTCGGTTCGGGGGGCTGGCTGCCATGACGCTTTATCTCAACGCGCGGTGCGACATCACGCTTGAGGCGGTGCGCAGGGTCGCCTGGCAGGGCGAGGCGGTCGCCGTCGGCGAGGCCGGCATGGCGTGCATCGCCGCGGCCCGCGCCGCATTTCTGGCCTACATCGCCAACGATCCCGAGGCCTCGGTCTATGGCGTCAACCGCGGCCAGGGGGAGATGATCCACCAGACCATGAGCGGGGCCGACATGGAGCGGCTGGCGCGCCTGAAGCCGCTGGCGGCCGCCGTGCCGTTCGGCGAGCCCTATCCTGAGCGTGTGACGCGGGCGATGGTGCTGGCGCGTTTCGCCAATATCCTGGAGGGGCATGCCGCCGCGACGCCGCGTCTGGCGGCACGGCTCGCCGACATGCTCAACGGCGGGGCGATCCCGCCGGTGTCGCAGCACGGCCAGGGCGGGGCGGGCGAGATCCTGGCGCTCTACACGCTGTTTGCCGGGCTGGCGCAGGAGCTTGAGCTGGAGGCTGCCGAACGCGGGGCGCTCATCAACGGCTCGCCCGGCGCCAGCGCCCTCATCGCCGATGCGGCGCTGGTCGCAGAGGGCCGGCTCGGCGTCGCGTTCGCGGTGCTGGCGCTCGCCATCGAGGCGTTCAATGCGCCGCTGGAGCATTACGACCCGGTGCTGGGCGAGCTTCTGGGCGGCGGCCCCCATGCCCGCGCCTTTGCCGGACTGGCGGGGCTGGTGGGAGAGCGCGGCGATCTGGAGCAGCGGCCGTACCAGGGGCCGGTCAGCTACCGCATCATCCCCTCCGTGCTGGCCCAGGCCTGCCGCGCGCTGGAAAACGCGCAGGCGGTGGCAACGGCTTCGCTCGCGGCGGCGACCCACAATCCGGTCTATCTGATGCCCGATTCGGCGCATCCCTGGGGCCGCTGCCTGAGCACCGGCGGTTACCACAACGCGCTGGCCGCGCCGGCGATGGACGACATCACGGCGGCCAGTGCCGACCTCTGCCTGCTCTGCGTGCGTCTGGTCGCGGGCCTGCTCAACGGCCATGTCAGCGGCTATCCCGACTTCCTGCTCAGCGGCCGGCAGGTCGGAGAGTCCGATGGCCACGGCGCGGTCGGTTACCTGCCCATGGCCGTGGTGGGCTTTGCCGAGGAGGCGCGCCATGCCGCGCAGCGCACCTTCATACCCGGCGCCGACGCCTCGGTCTTCGGGCAGGACGATGTCGCCGCGCCGGCCTTCCTGGCCTGGCCGCGGGCGATGACGGCGGGACGCTGCC
>CALLQH010000076.1 GCA_938014945.1 uncultured bacterium
GTCCACGATGGACGCGCGCCGTCGCCTCGCCCGCGCCAGCCGTCACAACTGGCTGGTGGCGTGGCGGATGGCGCGCCGGGTGAGCGTCGGCAGGGCGAGATCGCCAAAGGCCTCCGGCCTGTGCCACTGGTCCTGCGGCCCCGCTGCCGGACCGGTCCCCTGCACACGCACGCAGGCGACCGCGAGGTCGATCAGGAAGTGGGTGAAGCCGTGGCGCGCGACGCCGGGCAGCAGGCGGTAGTCCGCCATCGCGGGGGCGTGGGGCAGCGCCTCGGCCAGGCTCCAGGGTTGCTCGCGCCAGGGGGTCGACGGCAGTTCCAGCATGCCGCCGAGCAGGCCCTCGTCCGGACGGCGGCGCAGCAGGACGGCGCCGTCGCCGCGTTCGATCCAGAACACCAGGCCGTGTTTCTGCGGCCGCTGCTTCTTCGGCGCGGCCACGGGGAGGTCGGCGGCGATGCCCGCCTTGCGGCCGGCACAGCCGTCGCGCCAGGGGCAGATGCCGCAGGCCGGGCTGCGCGGCGTGCACACGGTGGCGCCCAGGTCCATCAGCGCCTGGGCGAAATCACCCGGACGGTCCGGCGGGATCATCGCCAGGGTGCGCTGACGGATCGCCGTCTTGGCCGCGGGCAGCGGCGTCTCGATGGCATAGGCCCGCGCCATGACCCGCTCGACATTGCCGTCGACCGCCGCGGCGGGCCGGTTGAAGGCGATGGCGGCGATCGCCCCGGCGGTGTAGGCGCCGACCCCCGGCAGGGCGAGCAGGCCCGCCTCGTCACCCGGAAAACGCCCGCCGTGTTCGGCAACCACGACCTGGGCGCAGGCATGCAGGCGGCGGGCGCGGGCGTAGTAGCCAAGCCCTGCCCAGGCCGCGAGCACCGCGTCGAGGTCCGCCGCGGCCAGCGCCTCCACGGTCGGCCAGCGCTCCAGAAAGCGCAGGAAGTAGGGGATCACGGCCTGCACCTGGGTCTGCTGCAGCATGATCTCCGAGAGCCACACCCGGTAGGGATCGGCATCTTCGCCCGGCCGCGCGCGCCACGGCAGATCGCGCCGGTGGCGGTCGTACCAGGCAAGCAGGCTTGCGGCGGAAGGCGATGACGTGGAGTCTGGGGACATGGCCGGGCCACCATGCGATGCCCGACAGGTTATGAACAAGACCATGAAAGAACCCGAGCCGACACCGCGCCGCAACGGCAGGACCACCCGTGCCGGCCTGTTGCTGCCCCAGGCCGCCGCCAAGGCCTATCGCAAGCACGGCTTTGCCGAATCGCGCCTGCTGACCGACTGGGCCTCCGTCGTCGGCGAGCGCCTGGCCGAGGTCTGCCTGCCCGAGAAACTTGCCCGCGACGGCGCCCTTTCGGTGCGCGTCTCGCCCGCCTTCGCCCTGGAGCTGCAGCACCTGGAGCCCCAGATCCTGGAGCGCATCGCCGGTTACTTCGGCCACCGCGCCGTCAGCCGCCTGAAGCTGCGCCAGGGCATCGTGGAACCGCCCGCCCCGGACATGCGCCGCCAGCCCCGCGCCCTGACGCCCGACGAGGATCACGCGCTGGACGCGCGCCTGGCCGGAGTCGAGGACGACGCCCTGCGCGCGGCACTGGAACGGCTGGGGCGGGCCGTGATCGGCTCCAAACCCCTGCCGCCCGGCAGCGCCCGCGACGCCTGAAAGCCGGCAATCACGCATTGTTCATGGAGAGACGGGACGAATATGGCGCGAAGCAGGGCGATTTGCCCTGAAATGGCCTCTTGTCCACACCATCTTCGATCTTGCCCGGGTCCGTGGATAACCCACAGCCGGGATGCTTGAGGTGCCGGACTCGCCTCACCTATAATCGATTGTGCCCACCGGTTCCGGCGCGATCACGTTCCAAGAGGATCGGACCTTGCTCATCAGACGCCAGTTTCTCGCTGCAGCGCTCGTCGCGGCGGCTTTGCCCTTCGTTTCCGCCCAGGCTCAGGATGCCGAGCCGCTGCCGGACATGGTGCTGGGCAATCCCGACGCGCCGATCGAGATCATCGAGTACGCCTCGATGACCTGCCCCCACTGCGCGGCCTTCCACAACGACACCATGCCGCAGCTCAAGGAAGAGTGGATCGATACCGGGCGGGCCAAGCTGGTGTTCCGCGAGTTCCCGCTGGACCGTCTGGCCGTGGTCGCCTCCGCCGTCGCGCGCTGCGCCGGGCCGGAGCACTATTTCGGCTTTATCGACGTGCTGTTCGAGACCCAGGGCACCTGGGCGCGCGCCGAGGACCCCATCGAGGCGATCAAGCAGATCGTGCGCATGGGCGGCCTCGACCCCGCCATGGTCGATACCTGCATCTCCGACAGCGGCATGATCGACGGCGTCATCGCCACCCGGCTCTACGGCGAGCAGAACTACGAGATCAAGTCGACCCCGAGCTTCATCATCGACGGCGAGGTCCATGCCGGCGATCTGAGCTACGAGGAAATGAACGCCCTGCTCTCCGACCTCGAGGACAACGGCTGAATGAACGCGCCGGTGCGCCCCCGCCGTGATTCCCGCCGCTGCCCCACGGCAGCGGTCTGACGGGGGCGCGCCGTGCATTTTGCCAGACTGCGCCTTGCGGGCTTCAAGTCCTTCGTCGATCCCACCGAACTGGTGATCGCGCCGGGGCTGACCGGCATCGTCGGGCCCAACGGCTGCGGCAAGTCCAACCTTCTCGAAGGCCTGCGCTGGGTCATGGGCGAAAGCTCGGCCAAGAAGATGCGCGGCGGCGAGATGGAGGACATCATCTTCTCGGGCACCGATTTCCGCCCGGGCCGCAACGTCGCCGAAGCCACCCTGACCCTGGAAAACACCGACCGCACGGGACCGGCGCCCTACAGCGAGCAGGAGGAAATCCAGGTCATGCGCCGCATCGAGCGCGGCGCGGGTTCCAACTACCGCATCAACGGCCAGGAAGCCCGCGCACGCGACGTGCAGCTTTTCTTCGCCGACATCGCCACCGGCACCAAGAGTTCCGCGCTGGTGAGCCAGGGCCAGATCTCCGACCTGATCCGGGCCAAGCCCTCGGGCCGCAAGCACCTGCTGGAAGAAGCTGCGGGCATCGCCGGCCTGCAGTCGCGCCGCCACGAGGCCGAACTGCGCCTGAAGGCTGCCGAGACCAATCTGGAGCGCCTGGGCGACGTCGTCGGCAACCTGGAAGGCCAGCTGGCCAACCTGCAGCGCCAGGCCCGCCAGGCGCAGCGCTACCGCCGCCTGTCGGACCGCATCAAGGAAGCCGAAAGCCGCTGGCTGCTGCGCCGCTGGCGCGATGCCGGCATCGCCACGGCAGCCGCGGGCCAGGCGCTTTCCGAGATCGTCGCTCAGGTCGCCGAGGCGACGCGCCTGGTCGCCGAGGCGACGACCGAGCAGGTCGACACCGCCGCCGCCCTGCCGCCCCTGCGCGAGGCCGAGAACGAGGCCGCCATTGCGCTCAACGACCTGCAGGTGACACGCGTCGCCCTGGAGGCCGAGGAACGGCGCCTTAACGAACAGCGCCGCGAGATCGAGGGCCGCCTAGCCCAGCTTGCGCGCGACCATGAACGCGAGACGACGCTGGCCGAGGATGCCCGCCGCGCCCTGGAGGCCATGGCCGCCGAGGAGGCCGAGCTTGCCGCCCAGCGCGAGGGCGAGGCCGAGGCGATCGCCGCCGCCGAGGCGGCCTGCGCCGAAAGCCGCGAGGCCGTTGCCGCCCTGGAGGCCGAAGTCACCCGCGTCGCCGAGGAGCGCGCCCAGCGCCGCGCCCGCCGCCAGTCGCTGGAATCGCGCATCGGCGACCTGGAGGGCCGTATCGCCCGCCTCGACCGCCAGACCCGCGAGATCGAGGCCGAACGCGGCCAGCTCA
This sequence comes from uncultured bacterium, assembly GCA_938014945.1. Lineage (GTDB taxonomy): Bacteria > Pseudomonadota > Alphaproteobacteria > SP197 > SP197 > CALGGB01. Next base: position 3,844 of record CALLQH010000076.1, read on the forward strand.
ACCTGGGCCTGGACGATGCCGATTCGCTCGACCGCCTGCGCCGCGACGAGGAAACCGCCGCGGCGGCACTCGAAGCCGCCAGGGAGGCCTTCGCAGCCGCCGAGGCGCTACGCGGCGAGGTGCGCGAGGCCGAGGAAGCTGCGCGCCAGAAGTTCCGCGATGCCGATTCGGAAGCCACCCGCCTGATCGCCGAGCGCGATGCGCTGGCCAGCCTCATCGCGCGCAGCCGCAGCGAAGGCACGCCGCTGATCGACGAGGTGCGTGTCTCGGCCGGCTACGAGGCAGCGCTCGGCGCCGCCCTGGGCGACGATCTGGACGTGCCGCTCGGCGGCGACGGGCCGATGGCCTGGAACCAGCTTCCCGCCTACGAACAGAACCAGCCCCTGCCCGAGGGCGCCCGGCCGCTTTCGGATCATGTGAAGGCGCCGGCCGAACTCGCCCGCCGCATGGCCCAGATCGGCGTCGTCGAGCCCGACCGCGCCGAGGAGCTGGCCGCCCGGCTGAAACCCGGCCAGCGCCTGGTGACGACCGACGGGCGCATGTGGCGCTGGGACGGCTTCGTCATGCGCGATGCCGAATCGACCGCCGCCGCGCGTCTGGCCCAACGCACCCGTCTGGAGGCTCTGGGCGGCGAGGTGGCGGACGCCGAAGCCCGCCGCGAGGCCCAGCGCGAGCTGCTCGATGCGGCCGCCGAAGCCACGGCCGAAGCCCAGCGCAACGACAATGCGCGGCGCGCCGAGATGAACGAGGCGGCCGAAGCCGCCGCCGCCGCGCGCGAGGCCCGCCGCGTCGCCGAGAGCAAGCAGCAGGCCGCCGAGGCGCGCCGCCGCGATCTGACCGCCATGGCCGAGCGAATCTCGGGCGAGCGCGGCGAACTGGCGATCACGCTCGCCACCGCGCGCAGCGAACTCGCCGAGATGCCCCGGCCCGATCACGACGATGGCCTGGAAGCCCTGCGCGACGATCTCAACGGCAAGCGCACCGCCCTTTCGGAGCGCCAGGGCGAGCGCGACCGCCTCAAGCGCGAGGCCGAGTTCCGCGCCCGCCGCCTGGAGCAGATCGCCAAGGACCGCCAGTCATGGCAGAGCCGCGCCGAGGGTGCCGGCCAGCGCATCGCCGATCTGGAAGCGCGGCGCGAGACCGCGTCGGCCGAACATGCCGATCTCGCGCGCAAGCCCGAGCTGATCGAGGAACAGAAGAAGAGCCTGGCCGACCGGCTGCAGGCCGCCGAGGCCGCCCGCCGCGCCGCGGGCGATGCCCGCCAGGCCGCCGAGAACCTTGCCCAGCAGAAGGACCGCGCCCTGCGCCAGGCCGAGGCCGCGCTCGCCGACCTGCGCGAGGAACGCGCCCGCCGCGAAGGCACCGTGGAGCAGAGCCGCCAGGCCGCCGAGGAAGTCTCGCGCCAGATCCGCGAGCGTCAGGAAACGACACCCGAGGCGCTCGCCGAATCGGTGCCCGAGCCCGAGAACCTGCCCGACGCGGCAGAACTGGAAGACCGCTACGGCAAGGTTGTGCGCGAGCGCGAGAACATGGGCCCGGTCAACCTGCGCGCCGAGATCGAGGCGACCGAGGTCGAGGAGCAGCTTTCGGTCATGCTCTCCGAACGCGAGGACCTGGAAGAGGCCATCGCGCGCCTGCGCAAGGGCATCACCGAGCTCAACCGCGAGGGCCGCGAGCGTCTGATCAAGGCCTTCGAGGAGATCAACAACCACTTCCAGTCGCTCTACCGGCGCATCTTCGGCGGCCATGCCGAGCTGCTGCTGGTCGATTCGGACGATCCCCTGGAGGCCGGCCTCGAAATCCAGGCCAGCCCCTCGGGCAAGAAGATGCAGACCCTCTCCCTGCTTTCGGGCGGCGAGCAGGCGCTGACCGCCATGGCGCTGATCTTTGCCCTGTTCCTGACCAATCCGGCGCCGGTCTGCGTGCTCGACGAGGTCGACGCCCCGCTCGACGACGCCAACGTCGACCGCTTCTGCGATCTGCTCGACGAGTTCGCCAACGCCGGCAACACCCGTTTCCTCATCATCACCCATCACCGCCTGACCATGGCGCGCATGGACCGCCTGTTCGGCGTCACCATGAGCGAGCCCGGCGTCAGCCAGCTCGTCAGCGTCGACCTCGCCGCCGCGGAGGCCCTGCGCGCCACCGCCTGACGGCTTAAGGCCTTGATTTAGAAAAGATTTCCGCCCCTACGATTGCGCCCCTCCCCGCCTTGACACCATGGGGGGCCATACGTATTGTTCGCGCGCTCTTTCGCCCGGTCCCGGGGTGCCGCGCAAGACGGGAGGGGTGGACGCCATGACCCAAGACAATGGCCCGCCCGAGCCTTCCCAATTGCAACAGCGGATAGCCGCCGCACGCGAGAGGGAGGAGGCCCGGACGAGGCCCGATCCCGCCAAACGTGCGATGTCGTCTGGCTATGGCATGGCCCTGAGACTTGCGATCGAGATGGTTGCCGCTCTCGGCGTCTCTGTCTTTCTGGGCTACTGGATCGACAAGGAGTTGGGGATGGCGCCTCTTTTCATGATCCTTTTCCTGATCATGGGCATGGGCGCCGGCTTCATCAACGTCTACAGGACGGTGAGCGGGCTGACACACGGATCGCTGCGCGGTCCAGGCGATTATCGACGCGACGCGGACAAGAACGGGGGTCCAGGTGGCGAGTGAAGCAACGGGAGAGGGCGGTCACAGCCCTCTCGCACAGTTCGAAGTCACCAAGATGGTGGATCTGCAGATCGCCGGTCTGGATCTGCACATCACCAACTCGGCCGTCTGGATGATGGCCGCGACGGCGCTGGTGATTCTCTTCACAACGGTCTTCATCAGCCGACGCGCGCTCGTTCCCGGGCGCATGCAGTCGCTGGTCGAACTGTCCTATGAATTCGTCGCCAACATGATCAAGGACAACGTGGGCAACGAGGGGCGGCCATACTTCCCCTTCATCTTCACGCTGTTCATGTTCATCCTGGCCTGCAACATGCTCGGCATGCTGCCCTACAGCTTCACGGTCACCAGCCAGATCGTCGTCACCTTCGGGCTCGCCTTCGTCGTCTTCATCGGCGTCACCATCATCGGCTTCGTCAAGCACGGGCTGGGCTTCTTCAAGTTCTTCCTGCCCCACGGCGTGCCGGGTTTCCTGGCGCCGCTGGTCATCCCGATCGAGGTGCTTTCCTACCTGATCCGCCCGGTGAGCCTCGGTCTGCGACTTTTCGCGAACCTGACGGCCGGTCACACCATGCTCAAGGTGTTCGCGGGCTTCATCGTGCCGCTGGGCGCCTTCTACGTGATTCCCGGCGTGATCCCCATGGCGGCCGTCATCGGCCTGACCGTGCTGGAGTTTGCGATCGCCTTCCTCCAGGCCTACGTGTTCGCGGTCCTGAGCTGCATTTATCTTCACGACGCGATCCACATGCACTAGAAACCGGCGGCTTTCGAGTCGTCAGCAATCGACCCTCAGCGCAAGAAAGAGGACAGTTCCATGGAAGCAGAAGCTGCAAAGCTCATCGGTGCCGGCCTTGCCGTCATCGGTCTCGGCGGCGTTGGCGCCGGTATCGGCAACATCTTCGCCTCGATGATTTCTTCGGTCGGCCGCAATCCCGCGGCTGCCGGCAACGTCCAGGGCTTCATGTGGATCGGCTTCGCGCTGGTCGAGGCCGTGGCGCTGTACGCCCTGCTGATCGCCCTGCTGCTCCTCTTCGTGTTCTGATTTCCGTGCCGGCCCCGGATTCCCGGGGCCGGTGCTTTCCTTTGTGAACACGGGGGCCTGAGCACATGCCTCAGCTTCAATTCTGGCATTTCCTGCCACAGTTCTTCTGGCTGGCCGTCTGCTTCATCACCCTCTACCTGGTGATGGCATTCGTCGCGCTGCCGCGTATCGGCAGCGTGCTTGCCCAGCGCAAGGAGAAGATCGAGAGCGACCTCGACGCCGCCGAACGGGCCAAGGCCGAGGCGGACGCCGCGCTGGAGGCCTATGAAGCCTCTCTCGTCGGCGCCCGTGAAGCCGCCCACAAGGCGATCGGCGAAGCCTCGCAGACCGCTGCCAAGGCGGCCGAGGCGCGCAACCACGAGCTGGACGGCGAGATCGCCCGCCAGATCGAGGAAGCCAGCCGCGCGATCACCGCTTCCAAGGCGGAGGCTATGGAGAACCTCTCCGGCATGGCCGCCGAGGCTGCTCGCGCCGCGACCGCCAAGCTGGTCGGCATCGACGTCGGCGAGGCTGACGCCCGTCAGGCGGTCGAATCCGCCAAGGAAGGCTGATCATGGAAGAAATCATCCACGATCCCGCATTCTGGGTCGCGCTGGCCTTCATCATCGCCGTGCTGGCCCTGTTCAAGCCGGCCGGCAAGATGATCGTCGGCGGACTGGACAAGCGCAGCGACCGCATCCGCGACGAGCTGGATGAGGCCCGCCGCCTGCGTGAGGAAGCCCAGGAGCTTCTGGCCTCCTACGAGCGCAAGCAGCGCGAGGCGGAGAAGGAAGCCGAGGGCATCGTCGCCCACGCCAAGGAAGAGGCCGAGCGCCTTGCCAAGCGTGCCGCGGCCGATCTCGAGGCCCAGGTCGCCCGCCGCCGTCAGCAGGCCCTGGACCGCATCGACCAGGCCGGCAAGGACGCCGAACGCGAAGTCCGCGCCGCTGCCGTCGATCTGGCGCTCAAGGCCACGCGCAAGCTTCTGGCCGAGAAGATCGGCGAGGAGCAGCAGTCCAAGCTGGTCGACGACGCCATCGCCGAGGTCGCCAAGCGCCTGCACTGAACACCGTTATCGGGGGCATCCGAGCAGAAGGGGCGCCGGTCGAAAGACCTGGCGCCCTTTTTGTTTGTGGCGCCCGCGTTGCGCGGCCCTACTCCGCCGCGTTGCGGCCTTCCTCAGGCGACCATGTCAGCACCGGGTGCCGGGCAGCGCCGGTTTCGTCGAGGCGGCGCCAGGGGGCCAGATGCGGCGATTCGTGGAACCACTCGGCGTTGCCCGCCTGGGCCTTTTCCATGAGCGCCAGCATGGTGTCGCAGAACTGGTCGAGGGTCGCCTTGCTTTCGGTCTCGGTCGGCTCGATCAGCATGGCGCCGTGGACGACCAGCGGGAAGTACATGGTCATCGGATGGAAACCCTCGTCGATCAGCGCCTTGGCGAGATCGAGGGTGGAGACGCCGGTGTCCTTCAGCGTGCGGTCGTCGAACAGACATTCGTGCATGCACGGCCCCTCGAAGGAGGGATGGAAGGCACCCTTCAGGCGGGCCATGACGTAGTTGGCGTTGAGCACCGCATCCTCGGCGACCTGGCGCAGGCCGTCGGCGCCGTGGCTCATCATGTAGGCCAGCGCCCGCACGAACATGCCCATCTGGCCGTGGAAGGCGCGCAGCCGTCCGAAGCTGCGGCCGCTGGGGTCGTGCTCCACCATACGGAAGCCATCGCCATCGGCGACGACATAGGGCAGCGGCGCATAGGGCACGAGCGCCTCGGCGAGCACCACCGGCCCGCTGCCCGGTCCGCCGCCACCGTGGGGCGTGGAGAACGTCTTGTGCAGGTTGATGTGCATGGCGTCGATGCCGAGGTCGCCGGGGCGCACCCGCCCGACGATGGCGCTGAAGTTCGCGCCGTCGCCGTAGAAGAACGCACCCGCCTCGTGCACCAGCCGCGCGACCTCGACGA
>CALLQH010000077.1 GCA_938014945.1 uncultured bacterium
GAACGACGGGCGCCATCCCGTCCTACACCATCTGGAATCTCAGACTCAACTATGCGCCGCCCAAGGCCCGATGGGCGGTCTTCGCCGGGGTCCGGAACCTCACCGATGAATCGTTCATTGCACAACGGACGACCGGCAGTTTCATCGGCATCCAGCCCGGCGAAATGGGAAAGCAGCGGCGCGCCGATGGAATCGAAAAACACCGCGCCGATGGCATAACCGATCGCCCCGCCCAGGACCGAACCCAGGGTCGCCACCGCGGCCAGACTCCAGCAGCGGCGCGGCGCGGCGAACATCATCGGCAGCAGCAGCGCCTCGATGGGGATGGGGAAGAATGAGGCCTCCGCCACGGCCAGGACAAACAGCCACCACACCGCATGGCGGTGGCCGGCAAGGCGCAGGGTCCAGTCGTAGAGCCGACGCAGCATGAGACGTGTCCGAAGGTGGGCCGATGCCTCTTAGCGGCTCATGGCAGCCGCGTCACGCATTGCGCGCGGGACCTCGCGCGCCCAGACTTGGCCCAACGGGGAGGATGGAGACATGCGCGGATGGACGGCTGCCCTGGCGGCGTGCCTGCTGGTATGGAGTGCAAGCGCCCGCGCCGGCGACGACACGATCTTCCAGTATTCGACCATCGATGCCCTGGTCGCGGGGGTCTACGACGGCGAGATGACCTTCGGCGAACTCGCCCAACACGGCGACACGGGGCTTGGCACCTTCAACGCCCTGGACGGCGAGATGGTCGCCTTCGACGGCGCCTTCTGGCGCATCACCCACGACGGCGTGGTCCACAGGGTATCGCCGGAGGAAGCCACACCCTTTGCCACGGTGACGCCGTTTGCCGCCGACACCAGCTTCGCCATCGCAGGCGGCCTCGACATGGACGCTCTCTCGGCCCTGCTCGACAGCCGCCTTGGCGACCGCAACACGCCGGTGGCGGTGCGTATCGACGGCCTGTTCAGCGCCATCACCATCCGCGCACCGCAGCGCCAGGAGCAGCCTTATCCCGGCCTTGCCGAGGCGCTGAAGAGCCAGAACGTGTGGCAGCACGAAAACATCGCCGGCACCATGGTCGGCTTCTGGTTCCCGCCCTGGATGGCAAACCTGTCGCCGGCGGTCTGGCACCTGCACTTCCTGTCGGACGACCGCACCGTGGGCGGCCATGTGCTTGGCCTGGAGACGGGCGAGGCGACCGTCGGGCTCGACCCCAGCGGCACATTGTCCCTGGTCCTGCCGCGCACGACGGCCTTTGCCGACGCGGAGATCGCCCGCTAGGCGCCGCGTTCAGGCGCCCGGCTTGTGGTGCTCGTGCCAGTGGCGCGCGATGTCGAGCCGCCGGGCGATCCAGACGTCGTCGAACCCCGCCGCATAGTCGAGAAAGCGGGCAAGCCCGGCAGCGCGCGCGGGATGGCCCACCAGGCGGCAGTGCAGGCCGACCGACATCATCTTCGGATGCGTCGCCCCCTCTTGCCGCAGCATGTCGAAGGCGTCTTTCAGGAAAGCGAAGAACTGATCGCCCGTGGCGATGCCGCCGCGCGCGAACTGGCCGTCGTTGTTGGTCAGCGAATAGGGGATGACGAGATGATGGCCGCCGCTGCCATTGCCGACCCAGTAGGGCAGTTCGTCGTTGTAGGTGTCTGAGTCGTAGAGGAAGCCGCCCTCCTCCAACAGCAGACGGCGGGTGTTGTCGCTGGGGCCGTAGCGGCAGTACCAGCCCAGCGGCCGCTCGCCGAGGGTCTTCTGCAAGGAGGTGATGGCATCGGCGATGTGGCGCCGTTCCTCCTCTTCCGACAGGCGGTAGTGCTCGATCCAGCGCCAGCCGTGGCAGAGGAAGTCGAAGCCCGCCTCGCGGATCGCTGCGGCGGCCTCGGGATTGCGCTCCAGCGCGACGGCGCAGGCAAAGATCGTGGGCGAGATGCCGCGCTCGGTGAACAGGCGGTAGAGCCGCCACCAGCCGACGCGGCTGCCGTATTCGAACATGGAGCGCGCACCATGATCGGCCGAACCGCGCGGCACGATGGGGCTGGAGACCTCTGTCAGCGTCACCTCGTCGTCGGCATCGCCATTGGAGATGGCAAGTTCGGACCCCTCCTCGTAGTTGATGACGAAATTGAGGGCGAGCCGCGCGCCGCCCGGCCAGCGCGGATCGGGTGGGGTGCGCCCGTAGCCGATGAAATCCCGTCCGTCGTCCTGGCCCTGCACCATGGTTTTCCCCGCGTGGATGCAACCCCTGCCCCTCCCGGTTGTTTCACCGGGGGCAGGGTCCGTTCCTGCCGATGCTTCGTCACGACCGACAAGGAGGACATCATGGCTCAGAAGATCAGCCCCGACGAGGGCCGCCAGGGCGTCACCGGCCAGGGCGTGCGTTACGTTCTGGCCTTCTCGCTGGGCGGCGCCACCGTCGCCCTGATCGCCATCCTCGCGCTCTACGTTTTCTAAAGCCCGGCGCGGCCTCAGGCCGCCATCCAGCCGCCGTCGACCATCAGGTTATGGCCGGTGATGTAGCTCGCCTCGTCGCTGGCGAGGAACACCGCCGCGCCCGCGATGTCGCCGGGGCGGCCCAGGCGCGGCCAGGGCGTGCGGGCGCGTGAATAGGCCAGTGCGGCCTCGTCGAAATCCGAATCCGAATTGCCGGTGACGATCTTGCCCGGCGCGATGGCGTTGCAGACGATGCCCTGGGCGGCATAGTCCGCGGCGATCTGGCGCGTCATGTAGACGGCTGCCGCCTTGCCCGTGCCGTAGGCGATATCGCCGGGGCAGGAGACCATGCCGTGCTGGGAGGAGATGTTGAGGATGCGCCCCCGCACCTCGCCGCGCGGCTCCTGCTTCAGCATCTGCGCGACCGCGGCGCGGCAGCCCAGAAAGACACCGGTGGCGTTGACCGCAAGCACCCGGTTCCAGGCCTCCTCGCTGGTTTCGAGCAGGGGCGTGCCGGCGAAGGTGGCGGCGTTGTTGACCATCACGTCGAGCCCGCCCCAGGCGGCGACGGCGCGCGCGACGATGCGCTCGATATCGGCGGCGACCGAAACGTCGCAGGTCTCGTAGAGCGCCTCGCCCCCGGCAGCCGCGATCGCCGCATGGGTCGGATTGCCGCCTTCCAGCGGTTCCTCGCGCAGATCGGCCACGAGCACGCGCGCGCCCTCTGCGGCGTAGGCGAGCGCAATGGCGCGCCCGATGCCCGAGGCCGCACCGGTGACGATCGCCGCTCGATCCTTGAGACGCATCGCGCCCTCCCTGCCTGAGGGCGCCAGTCAAGCCCGCCCCGGCGCGGACCGCAACCGGGTGCGGATCAGGTGACCTGGACGATGCCCATCATGCCGGTCTCCTGATGTTCGATGATGTGGCAGTGGAACATCCAGTCGCCGGGATTGTCGGCCAGCAGCGCCACCTGGCGGCGCTCGCCCGGACCGAGCAGGGTGGTATCGGCCCAGTGGACCGGCAGGTCCGGGTCCGTGGAGCTCGACAGCACCTTGAAGCTGTGGCCGTGCAGGTGGATGGGATGGGCCTGCTTGGAGATGTTCTCGAGCTGCAGAACGTAGCTGCGTCCGCGCTCCAGCACGGCGAGCGGCGCGGGCGGATGGGCGTGGCCCTCCTGCGGCCAGGTCTGGCCGTTGATCGCCCACAGGGTCTTGGGCGACAGGCACAGGGTGTCGGCAAAGGGCAGGCCGGCGAGTTCGGGCGGCGGGTCGGAGGGACCGGGTGCGCTGGAGAAGACCAAACGCAGGGTCGGCGCGTCGCCGAGATCGGGTTCCGGCACGAAGGGGCCCGACAGCGCGGGCGGCGCCTCGCCGGCCCGGCCGAGTGGCGCACCGACGACCTTCAGGCGCGCCAGCACCACCGGCACGGCGGCGCGCAGGTTCTGCACCAGGATCTCCGCACCCGCCTCGTCAGGCGTGCGCACGGCGAGGTCGGCGCGCATCGCGGGACCCAGGTTCCAGAAGTCGAGGGACAGGGGCGCGAGCGGCATGCCGTCCGTCGCAATCATCCAGCTTTCCGCGCCGTCCACCGCGATGCGCAGCAGGCGCGTGTTGTCGAGATTGAGGACACGCAGGCGGACATCGGCGCCGGCGGGCACCTCGTAGACCGGGCAGGCCTCGTCGGTGACCGGCGTGCCGTTGACCGTCTTCAGGCTGCCGAAGGTGCCGGGGCCGGCAGCCCCGCGCAGGGTGAGGAAGGGCCCCAGGGTGCCGTCGTCGGCGAGGTCCCAGTCCTTGCAGGCGAGCACGAGGTCGGCATCGAAGGGCTTGGACGCATCGCCCTCCACCACCAGCACGCCGCCGAGACCCCGGCCGAGCTGCTCGACGGTGTTGCAATGGGGATGGAAAAAGAAGGTGCCGGCATCGGGCGGGGTGAAACGATAGGTGAAACTCTCGCCCGGCTCGACGGGGGGCTGGGTGACATAGGGCACGCCGTCCATGGCGTTGGGGATGCGCAGGCCATGCCAGTGGACGGTGGTGTGTTCGTCGGGCAGGCGGTTTTCCAGGGTGATCTCGACGGGCTCGCCCCGCTGCACCCGCACCACCGGCATCACCGTCTCGTTGTAGAGGCGCAGCAGGCTGGGCCGGGGCTGTCCGGGCAGCAGGTCACGCGGCACCTCGCCCGCGACCAGACGCAGCGCCGTTTCCGCCTGCCCCGCCGCCTGCCGCCGACCCAGGGCCGAAAGGCCGCCCAGGGCAAGCACGCCGCCCATCAGGGCGCGGCGGGTGAGCGGGGAAAGGGTCATGGAACGCGGGCCGGGAAAGGGAGGGAAGGCAATGTTACTGCGAACGCTTCGCAACCGCAAAGGTGATCGCCCGGCCCTGTAAGAGCAACCCTCCGCGCGGCCCAGGCAAAGACCGCGCGGAGGGGGCCGGCCTCACTCCGCCTGTGCCAGGACGCGGGAGAGGTCGGCAAGCTGGACGAATTCGGCGCGATAACCCGCGGCATCCTCGCCGCGCGCGCCGCGCGCCATGGCCATGGCATCGGCCAGGCGCCATGTGCCCATGCGGTCGTCGCCACGCAGCAGCTCGCCCCAGCCCGCAACGGCCACGGCAAAGCGCACGTCGTCGTCCGCATCGGCGATCTGCGGCAGGGTGGCGGCGGCCCGGATCGGGGTCTCGATCAGCTTGCTCGTATCCTCGCCCGGCAGCTTGTAGCGGATGCGCAGGAAGGCCAGTTCATCCCCCAGCGTTCCGGCGTCGGACACAGGCTCCTCCGCGCCGTAGCGCAGCGGATCGACCCACCGGTAAGTGCCGCCCGCGGGCACGATCTCGTAGATCGCGGTGACGTCGTGGCCGTTGCCGATCTCGCCGGCATCGATCCGGTCGTTGTTGAAGTCCTCGCGCGCCAGCAGGCGGGTCTCGTAGCCCAGCAGACGGTACTCGGCGACCTGGGCGGGGTTGAACTCGACCTGGATCTTCACGTCGTCGGCGATGGAAAACAGCGTGCCGTCGAGTTCGTCGACCAGTACCTTCTTGGCCTCGCGCAGGGAGTCGATGTAGGCGGCGTTGCCGTTGCCGTGCTGGGCGATGCGCTGCATCAGCAGGTCGTTGTAGTTGCCGCGCCCGAAGCCGAGCACGGAGAGATAGATGCCGCTGTCGCGCTCGTGTTCGATCAGCGCCTGCAGCGTGTCGGGATCGCTGAAGCCGACGTTGAAATCGCCGTCGGTCGCCAGGATCACGCGGTTGAGGCCGCCCTCGACGAAACCCTGCCGGGCGGCGTCGTAGGCCAGCACGATGCCGGCCGCACCGGCGGTGGAGCCCCCGGCGCGCAAATTGTCGAGCACCGATAGGATGCGGCCCTTCTGCGCGGCGGGCGTGGGCTCGAGCGCGACCCGCACGTTGCCGGCGTAGGTGACGATGGCGATGCTGTCGTCGGGTTCGAGCTGGTCGACCAGCAGGCGCAGGGAATCGACCAGCAGCGGCAGCTTGTCGGCCTGGTCCATGGAGCCCGAGACATCGACGAGGAAGACGAGATTGGCGCGCGGCCGCTCCGCCGTCACCGTGTCGTAACCCTTGATCGCGATGTGGACGAGCTGCGTACCCGTATTCCAGGGCGTGGGCATCACCGTCACCGTGGTGGCGAACGGCGTCGCGGCATCGCGCGGGACCTCGTAGTCGTAGGGGAAGTAGTTCACCAGCTCCTCGACACGCACCGCATCGGGCGGCGGCAGGCGGCCCTCCTCCAGGAAGCGGCGGACATTGGCGTAGGAGGCCGTGTCGACATCGATGGAGAAGGTCGAGACCGGCTGCTCGGCAACCGCGATCACCGCGCTCGGCGCGACATCGGCGTAGAGATCGCCCGTGGGTTCGGGCAGCGGCATGACCAGGGGGTCCATCGCGCCGCTCGCTTCGACCACCACGACCTCCTCCAGCATCACATCGCTTACGCTGACGGCCGACTGATCATAACCCGCGCGCGTGTTCTCCTCCGGCGCCGGAGAGCAGGCGGCAAGCGCCAGGGCGCCGCACAGGGCGGCAGAGACGCCGCCGGTCCGGCGACGCGACAAGATCTGGTTCGACATGTTGAAAACTCCCCTCGTGGGCGGCCGGCGGCCACCGCTGTCCCGGGGAGCAAGCTGGCGCGGGAAACCGGCGCCGATGTGGAGACAACCGCGCCCTGTCGGGGCGCTTTGGGGGCGGTTTCATGGCAACCGCCTCGACCGCCAACCATCTTGACCCCCGATGGCCCTGCCCCCATGTTCGCGCCGCGGTGCCCCAGTGGCGGAACTGGTAGACGCGGCAGACTCAAAATCTGTTTCTCGCAAGGGAGTGGGGGTTCGATTCCCTCCTGGGGCACCAAACCATCCAGATACAGTCCTAACGGGCGACCGCAGCCGGCACGACCAGTGCGTCCAGCGCCACCGCGCCGCGGGGCAGGACGCGGAGCGGGTTGACGTCGAGTTCGGCGATGGTGTCGCCGAGGTCGGCGGCGAGGTTGGAGAGGCCGACGACGGCGTCGATCACCGCGGCGCGGTCCAGCGCCGGGCCGCCGCGGATGCCGTCGAGCAGGCGCGAGACGCGCAGGGAGGCGAGCACCGTCTCGACTTCGTGGCGCGGTGCCGGTGCGACCAGCGCGGCGGCATCGCCGAGCAGCTCCACCAGGATGCCGCCGGCGCCCACCACGACCATGGGGCCGAACCGGGGATCGGCGACGATGCCGAGCACCAGCTCGGCGCCCTCGCCCGCCATGGGCGCAACGATGGCGCGCGGGCCCAGACGCTGCGCCATATCGTGCCATGCCGCACCGACCTCGATCTCGCTCTTCAGGTTGAGCTTCACGCCGCCGACGTCGGTCTTGTGGGCGATGCCGGGTGCTGCGGTCTTGAGCGCCACCGGCAGGCCGAGCTCGCGCGCCGCGGCAAGGGCACCATCGTGGCTGGTCACCACGCGGTGGGACAGCACACCGATGCCGTAGTCGGCGAGCAGGGCAAGGCCCTCGGCCTCGTCGAGCGGGGTGCCTTCGGCGAGACGCGCGCGCCAGGCGGCAGCCCTGGGGTTGGCGGCACGGGATTCG
>CALLQH010000078.1 GCA_938014945.1 uncultured bacterium
GGCCTGCGCTCAGACGCCCAGGCCGGGGATGGGGCCTTCCGCCGGGATGCAGACCTTCAGCGCGCCAGGATCGACCTCGAAGGTCGCCGGGGTCTTGTTTGCCATCTCGCCGTCGGCGTTGACCGTGCGTTCGTGATGCGTCGTCACCTTGACCTTCGCGCCGGTCATGGCGATGACCCGTTCGGGTTCGCGGACCCGCCCCGCCCACAGATAGGGAAACAGCAGCAGAAGCTGCCACCAGGGCAGGGGATGGATGGCGTGGACGTGGAGCAGGCCGTCGTCCAGCCGGGCGTCGTCGGCCACGGTCATGCCGCCGCCGTAGTGGTAACCGTTGCCGACGCCGATCTGGATGACGCGGCGTTCCACGGTATTGCCGTCGCAATCGATGGTGACATGGAAGGAGCGCGCGGCGCGGGCGGCGTCCCACAGCAGCTTCGGGTAACCGAAGACACCCCAGCGGCGCTTGAACTCGCCGCTCATGCGCCGCGCGACATCGACCGAGAGGCCCAGGCTCGCCATGTTGAGATAGGTGTGACCGTTGACGCGGGCGACATCGACCGCATGGATACGGCCCTCAACCACCACGCGGCAGGCTTCCAGGGGATCGCGCGGAATCCCCAGGCTGCGGGCGAAGTCGCAGGCGTTGCCCAGCGGCAGCACCGCCAGCACCCGGTCCGTGTTCGCCAGCACCCCCGCGGCGCAGGAGGTCGTGCCGTCGCCGCCGCCGACCATGACGATCTCCGCAGGGTGCTCCCGTATGGCGTCGGCAAGGTTGGCCGGATCGTCCACGGTTTCCATGCTCAGCGAGAAGCCTGCCTCCCGCAGCAGCGCGAAGCCGGCATCCAGGTCGGCCTGCGCATTGGTGCTCGCCGGGTTGACGAAGACCGCAATGTGCTTCTGGTCCAGGATGTTTCGCTCCCGTGGATGGAGGTCCCTGCGGACCGCGCCTGTCCGATCAAACCCGTGAGCGCGCTCCGCGTTCCGCCCCGAACTTGTATGAAGCGCAGACATTTCGCGTGACGCCGCGCCCGGCGGCGTGGCTACATGCCATGCCCCGACTGGGCAGGATAACCCGAATTCCCCGGAGGACCGGCATGGCCCGTATCGTTTCGCGCTTTCCGCGCAAGGTGAGGAAGATCGAGACGGCCTGGATTCCCATGCCGGACGGCGTCCACCTTGCCGCCACCATCTGGCTGCCCGAGGATGCCGAGAGCGATCCGGTTCCCGCGGTGCTGGAGTTCATCCCCTACCGGCGGCGCGATTTTACCGCCGCGGGCGACGCCACCCACCACCCCTACATGGCCGGCCAGGGTTATGCCGCCGTGCGCTGCGACCTGCGCGGCACCGGCGATTCGGAGGGCCTGTTCGAGGACGAGTACTCCAGGCAGGAACTCGACGACGGCTACCACGTCCTGGAATGGCTGGCCGCCCAGCCCTGGTGCAGCGGTACGACGGGGATGATGGGCATCTCCTGGGGCGGCTTCAATTGCCTCCAGGTCGCCGCCCTGCGCCCGCCCTCGCTCAAGGCGGTCTATTCGGTCTGTTCAACCGATGACCGCTACGCCGACGACGTCCACTACATGGGCGGCTGCCTGCTCAACAACAATCTGAACTGGGGTGCCACGGCCACCACCATGGGGCTGCGCCCGCCCGACCCGGAGGTGGTGGGCGAGCGCTGGTATGCGATGTGGATGGAGCGGCTGGAACACGCGCCCAACCTGGTCGCCGACTGGATGGAACACCAGACGCGCGACGGCCAGTGGAAACACGGTTCGGTCTGCGAGGACTACGGCGCCATCGAGGCGGCGGTCTACGCCCTGGGCGGCTGGGCCGACGGCTACACCAACGCGGTGCCGCGCCTGGTCGCGGGCATCAAGGCGCCGTGCCGGGGCGTCATCGGGCCGTGGACCCATTCCTATCCCTGGAAGGCCAAACCCGGCCCGGCGATCAACGGCCTGAAGGACCTCTGCCGCTGGTGGGACCACTGGCTGAAGGGCATCGACACCGGAATGATGGCCGAACCGCGCCTGCGCGTGTGGATGCAGGAAAGCGTAGCCCCCGCCACCTTCTATGCCCATCGTCCGGGCCGCTGGGTGGCAGAGGAAAGCTGGCCGTCCGGCAACGTGGCGGCGATGCGTTTCCACCTCAACGGCGATGGCCTGGGTGCGAAGGCGCGCAGGGAAACCACGCTTGTTCACCGCTCGCCGGTGATCGCGGGCGGCAGCCATGGCGACTGGTGTCCCTACGGTTTCGAGGCCGAGATGCCCGACGACCAGCGCGCCGAGGACGGCATGAGTCTTTCCTTCGACACGCCGCCGCTCAAACGCCGTGTCGAGATCCTGGGCGCGCCGGTGCTGGAGCTGGAGATCGCCAGCGACAAGCCCATGGCCCAGCTCTATGTGCGCCTCAACGATGTCGCGCCCGACGGCGCCTCGACGCGCGTCACCTACGGCGTGCTCAACCTCACCCACCGCAACGGGCACGAGAACCCGGAGCCGCTGGAGCCGGGCGAGCGTTACCGCGTGCGCGTGCAGATGAACGACATCGCGCACGCCTTCCCGCGCGGCCACCGCATCCGCGCCACGGTGCAGACGGCAAGCTGGCCGCTGCTGGTGCCCTCGCCGGAGATCGTCACGCTTTCGCTCTTCACGGGCGCCAGCACGCTCGACCTGCCGGTGCGCGGCCGCAGGCCGGAGGATGCGAAGCTGCCTTCCCTGGGCCAGCCCGAACATGCCGCTCCCATGCAGCTCGACGTGATCGGCCAGCCGCGCCGCTCGCGCATCTCGTCGATCGACCATGTCAGCGGCGAACACAGCATCCGCATGCTGAAGGACCGAGGCCACTACACGATTGCCGATACCGGTACCGAGCTGGCCGGCAGAGGCATCGAGACCTCCCGCATTGTCGAGGACGCCCCGCTCTCGGCCCGTGCCGAGGTGAGCTATCACATCGCGCTGCGGCGCTCGCCGGAATGGGATGTCACGATCGACACCCATTTTGCAATCACCGCCACGGCGCATGAGTTCCTGCTCACCACCGAGGCCGAGGCGAGCAATGCGGGCGTGCGCGTCTGGAGCCGCAGCTGGACCGAGCGCATCCCGCGTAACGGCACATGATGCACCCGCTCCGGTCGCATGGGTTACGGGAGACTCGCCCGGCTATTCGATGCTGAATAGCGTTGAATCCTTGACGCCTGTCCAGACGGGCTCGA
>CALLQH010000079.1 GCA_938014945.1 uncultured bacterium
CAGGATCTTTTCGGCGCGCAGCTCGTCGCGGCGGTGGATCAGCGTCACCTTGCTGGCGTGGTTGGTGAGGTAGAGCGCCTCCTCGACGGCCGTGTTGCCGCCGCCGACCACGGCCACGGCCTTGCCGCGGAAGAAGAATCCGTCGCAGGTGGCGCAGGCCGAAACGCCGAAGCCCTGGTACTTCTTCTCGGTATCCAGGCCCAGCCAGCGCGCCTGGGCGCCGGTCGAGACGATCAGCACGTCGCAGGTATAGGTGTCGCCGGAATCGCCGGTCAGGCGAAACGGCCGGTGGTCCAGATCGACCTCGGTGACGATGTCGTGGACCATGACCGTGCCGACATGTTCGGCCTGCTTCTGCATCTGCTCCATCAGCCAGGGACCCTGGATGACGTCGGCAAAGCCGGGGTAGTTCTCGACATCGGTGGTGATGGTCATCTGGCCGCCGGGCTGGATGCCGTGCACCAGCATGGGCGCAAGGCCCGCGCGCGCGGTGTAGATGGCAGCCGTCAGGCCGGCCGGGCCGGAGCCCAGGACGAGAACCTTGGCGTGATGGGTTGCAGGCATTGCCGGCGCACTCCGCAGCATCGGGTCATGATCGGGAACGGGCAATGTAGGCGCTCGACCGGGGATGCGAAAGTGCCGGGCTGTCATAAAGCCGTGGACAGCACGGTGCCAGCGGCTTGGTAACGCCTTCGTGCTCTGGTAACACTGTGCCCCAGGGGGAGCGCAATTTTGTCACGGACGTGACCCGGAGCACGCGACGGCCATGCCCATCAGAAACGCCAAGTTCAGCATCGGTGACATCGTTCACCACCGCCTGCACCCCTTCCGCGGCGTCATCTACGATGTCGATCCGGTGTTCGCCAACACGGAGGAATGGTGGCTTTCCATTCCCGAGGAGGTGCGCCCGATCAAGGAGCAGCCCTATTACCACCTGCTCGCCGAGAACGACCAGACGACCTATGTCGCCTATGTCAGCGAGCAGAACCTGGTGCACGACGCCACCGGCGAGCCGGTCTTCCACCCCCAGGTCGGCGAACTGTTCCTGGGCCTGGAAAACGGCCGCTACGTCCCCCGCATGACGCAGGCGAACTGACGGCGACCCTCCGCCCGTTGCGGCATGAGGCCTTGCCGGTGTTCCTGACAGGAGGCGGGGCATTGGGAGAAGGGGTGTCATGACCGAGAGCCTGGACGACATACAACTTGGCGATCCGGCCTTCTGGCGACGCCCGGACAAGCACGCGATCCTGTCACGCTTCCGCAAGGAGCGGCCGATCGCGCTGCAGACCGTGCCCGGCAGCGACAGGACCTTCTGGTCGCTGACCCGTCACAAGGAAACGCGCGCGATCACCAAGAACACGAAGCTGTTTGCCTCGCGCTTCGGTACCGGCATGGCGAGCTCCATGGAAAGTCCGGACCTGGCCTACGAGATCGCCGGCATGGTCAACCGGGACGCACCCGAGCACCCGCGCCTCAGGGGCATCGTCGCCAAGGTCTTCACCCCGCGCCTGCTCAAGGACATTGAGGGCCAGATCGCCGCCTCCGCCCGAACCGTGATCGGATCGATCAGCGAGCGCGGCGCATGCGACTTCGCCGCCGACGTCGCCGGCAAGCTGCCGACCAAGGTGATCTGCGACATGCTCGGCGTGCCGCAGGGCGAGATCCGTGACTGGCTCGCGCGCATGAGCATCGAGGCCCAGGGCTACGGCGACGAGGGCGTGGGCGACGAGGCCGCGGCGCTCGACGCCTTCATGGCGCTCAACGACTACGGCGAGCAGCTCTGCAGGGCGCGGCGCAAGGCCCCCGGCGACGACCTGGTCTCGATGCTGGTCGCCGCCGAGGTCGACGGGGAGAAGCTCACCGACCGGGACGTCGGCATCTACTTCCAGCTTCTGATCACCGCCGGCGTGGAGACCACCGGCAGCTCGATCGCCCAGGGCATGCGCTTCCTCGCCGAACACCCCGACCAATGGCAGGCCTGGCGTGAGGACTACGACGGACTGGTCGGCACCGCGCTGGAGGAGATCGTGCGCTACGGCACGCCGGTGGTGCACTTCGGCCGCACGGTCACCGAAGACACGGAGATCCTGGGCCAGCCCATCGCGGCGGGCGAGAACGTGGTGTTCTGGTACACCTCGGCCAACCGCGATGAGGCGGTGTTCGAGGACCCGCAGCGCTTCGACATCCGGCGCAGCCCCAACGACCATGTCGGCTACGGCGGTGGCGGCGTACACCACTGCCTGGGCATGCATCTGGCGCGGCGCGAGATGTACCACTTCTTCAAGGTGCTTTTCGAAACTCTGCCAGACCTCGAGGTCGACCTCGACGGCATGCAGGAGATCAACGCCCTCTTCATTCACGGCATGCGCCATCTGCCCTGCCGTTACACTCCGGTACGGATGGACGCATGACCTTCGAGAACAAGACCATCGTGGTGAGCGGCGCGAACTCCGGCATCGGGGCTGCCACGGCCCGCCTGCTCACCGAGCGCGGAGCCCGCGTGATCGGGCTCGATCGCCATGGCGACGGCGCAGGGCTGTACGGCTTCCGCAGGCTCGACCTCGCCGATCCCGCCTCGATCGACGCTGCGCTGGCCGATATCGGGGAGCCCCTCCACGGCCTTGCCAATGTCGCGGGCGTGCCCGGCAGCCTCGACGGCGAAACGGTGATGCGCGTGAACTTCCTGGGCCTGCGCCAGGTCACCGAGATGCTGCTGCCGAAGCTCGCGCCGGGCAGCGCCATCGTCCAGGTGGCTTCGGACGCCGGTTCCCGCTGGCGTACCCATCTCGACCGCATCCTCGAGCTGGTCCGTGCCCGGTCCTACCAGGACGGGCTTGCCTGGGTGCGCGCGCACCCGATGGATGGCCCCGACGCCTACTACTTCTCCAAGGAATGCGTCGTCACCTACGCTGTCGCGGGCTCCATGCTGGCGCGGCCTTATGAAGTGCGCTCGCTCTCGGTCAGCCCCGGCGCGGTCGAGACGCCGATCCTGAAGGATTTCTACGCCTCGATGAGCAGCAAGATCCTCGACCGCCAGATGGAGCAGTCCGGCGGCCGCAATGCCCGGCCCGAGGAGATCGCCAAGGTCGTCGCCTTCGCCCTGAGCGAGGATGCGAGCTGGCTCAACGGAACGGACGTCACGGTCGATGGCGGCGGCGGCACAGCCTTCCACTTCGACCTCGTCGACGTGCCTGCCGAGCAATGCCTGGAGACCGTCTTCGGCAGCAAGTAGCCGGGTGCTGCTGCCGATCTGTTGCCATTTCTCCCGTTCCCCGGATCACGAGCGTCCGGTTTGACCAGGCACCGGGGAGCTTGGCGCCGGCCGCCACGGGCAAGAGGAAGGCGTTTCTCGTCAGGGAACCCGCTATTGTTTGTTGTCGAAACTGTGGTCCAAGGAGGTCGTTGCGGTGAATCCAGCACAGATTGTCGACCTTGATCGCTATCCCGTCGATCAGCCGGACGGTCCCGCCTGTCTGGCGCTGATCGCTTCGTGTCGCGGCGACATGGAGAGTCGGGGGATCTGCACGCTGCCGGGATTCGTCCGGCCCGATGTAATGGAGGTCCTCCAGGACGAGGCGGAGGCGCTCGCACCCAGGGCCTGCCGCAAGGACAACCTGCGCACGCCGTACGGCTGGATGTGCAACGCCGGTTTCGGACCGGACCATCCGCGCTCGGCACTGTTCCGGAATCGCAGCGGCCTCGTGCTCGGCGACGAGTTTTCGAACGACAGCCTGATCAAGGCCTTTTACGGCTGGGATCCGCTCACGGAGTTCCTTCGACGGGTGCTCGGATGTGAGACTCTCTACAACACGGCCTGTCCATACCTCTCCTTCAACCTCGGCGTCGAAGACGAGGGAGATGAACTCGGCTGGCATTTCGACACCAACGACGGTTGCGCGATTTCGTTGCTGATCCAGCAGCCCGACGAAGGCGGCCACTTCGAGTACACGCCGTTCATACGGTCCGAAGACGATGAGAATTATGCCGAGATCAGCAGGGTGTTCGCGGGGGAGTCGACGCTCGTGAGACGGCCGGAAATGAAACCGGGCACCCTCACCGTCTTCAGGGGCCACCGGTCCCTGCACCGGGTGACGCCGGTCGGGCGTACGGTACGACCCAGGCTGATAGCGCTCTTCGGCTATGACCAGCATCCCGGCATGGTCTACCCGGAGTCCACGCTGCGCGATTTTAGGAACCCGTCGTCGGAGCCGTACTTCGGCCGACCGGGGTGAGCGCGAGCGCTCCGTTTCGTCCTCGTCGACGTGTCGGCCGGGCAATGCCCGGAGACCGCCTTCGGCCGCTGACCTCGCGAGGCCGGGGCCTCAGAATCCGAACATGTGGTCCAGGCTGAAGGCGCCGTTGTCGGCGATGAGGCCGTGGTAGCCGAACAGGCGGCAGGTGGTGTCGCGGATCAGGATGTAGGCGTTCTCGCCCGCAGCCGCGATCTCTTGCCTGCCGAACACCGCCTTGGCGCGGAAGTGGTAGGAGCCTGATAGCGGGATCGCCACCTGCGTGCGGGCGATCTCCGTGCCGTCGCCGCCGTGCAGGATCAGTTCGGTCGACGATGTGGCGTGCCATGTCGTCGATGCCGGATAGATCAGGTGGCAGTGGGCGTCGCGCCGGGCCCCGCCCATACGCAGGAAGAGGCGCGTGGAGAGCCCCGGCGGTTTGCCCATGTAGGACTGGGGCTCGCTCTTCCAGGTGATCGGCATGTTGAAGAGATGGCTGCCGAAGCTGGTGTCGGCGGCATGGCCGTTGTTCCGGTCCAGAATGCGCACCAGACCGTGCAGCCAGCCGTCGCCCGCCCCGCCCTGGGCGAAGTCGTAGATCAGTTCGCCGTGGCCGTGGGCATCGGCCAGCGCGCCGTTCACCAGTTCGCCGATCTCGCGCGTCACGTCGTGGCGGCGCGGCAGCACGCCCAGGTTCTCGCGCGCCAGTTCCCGCCCCTGCGCGTCATAGACCAGCAGGGCGAGCGGCAGGTTGTCCTGCCAGCTTGCCATGGGCGTGGGCAGGACATGGGTCTCGTGGGTGGCGGTGGGAAACACGGGGAAGGGCAGGATGTAACCCTTGCCGACCAGATTGCCGATCTCGGCCAGGCGCGGTTCGGGTGCAAGGTCCGTGCGTTCGACGTTGACGTGGGCGATGCGGCGCGGGCCGTTCTCGCGCAGGATCTCGTATCGCGGGCGCACGAAATGGCGCCCGGCCTGCACCTCAAGCTGCTGGGGCCAGCGCACCTCGGGGAAGAGGCTGGCGACATCAAGCGCCAGGGTGCCGAAGGGCGGGATGACCCGGGGCAGGGTGCGGATGTCGTCGCTGCCCATCAGGTTGAGGCCCACCGCGCCGGCCGGCACCGGGCAGGGATGGCTGTTCTGCAGCCACAGCAGCACCGTCTCGCCCGGCTCGGGCGCAGGCAGGCCGCCGAAGAGGTCGCTGGGATAGGCGTTGGCGTCGTGGGTGCAGGAGAGTTCGGCGGCGTCGTCGGCCCAGGTGTCGAGCGCGTACTTGACGATCTCGTGGGTCGTGACGTTGACCGCGTGCATGAACAGGCTGCCGCAGAATTCCCCCAGCCCGAAGCGCTCGCGCACCTTGACGCTGTCGACGACGAAACTTTCGGGTGCCGCCCCCATTTCCTCGGTCCAGGTCGCCAGTTCCGCGCCCTGCGCATCGAACAGGCGCAGCCAGTAACGGGTGTCGCGGGCGCCGTGGCCGTGCCAGTAGTTTGCGGTGACGACCCGGGTGTGGTGGCCGCCCTCGTCGCGCAGCAGGGCGAAGTTGGTGGCGAAGTTCAGCGGGTCGAGGTAGCGGCGCGGGTTGGTCAGCATCGCCTCGGGCAGGCGCGCCTCGTCCAGCGAGACGATCGCCGCGCCCGCGGGCACCAGGTGGCGGATGTGGTCGATGGCGCGCCCGGCATCGAAGGCCGCCACCACCACGGTCGCCGCGCCGCTGCCCGAAAGCGCGGTCACCGGCTGGGCCGCCTGACCCATCAGGGTCGACTCGAGATCCTCGATGCGCTGGACGAAGTAACCGGCAAGATTCCAGGCGGAAAGGTCGTAGAGGGCGGCCAGGCTCGATGCGTGGCCCTCGGGATCGTAGAGCGCCACGGGGCCGGCCGCCGCGACGCGCGCGAT
>CALLQH010000080.1 GCA_938014945.1 uncultured bacterium
GGAGGTCTGGCACCACTGGATCTTCGTCAACCTGGACGGCAAGGCGCCGCCGCTGTCCGACTTTCTCGCCCCGGCAACGCAACGCATCGCCGACTACGACCTTTCGGCCGTGCGCCATGCCGGCACCGTCCGCTTCGATATCGAGGCGAACTGGAAGTTCGCCATGGAGAACTACATCGAGCCCTACCATGTGTTCGCGGCCCACCCGCGCCTGCACGCCTTCGTACCGATGAGCGAGCGCCAGCCCTCGATGATCGACGGCCACGTCATGTGGAACTACTACCAGTTCAGGAAGGCCGAGCCGGGCCGCGGCGAAGGCATGCCGCACTTCCCGAACCTGTCGCCGGAAGCGGCCAGCCGCGGCCTGTGGTTCATCCTGCCCACCGCCTTCGGCCTGGAGGTCTATCCCGACCATGTGGCGAGCTTCCACGTCACGCCGGTCGCGCCGGGCCTGTGCCGCGAGCGCATCGACGTGTTCCTGGTCGGCGATGCCGCGACCGCGCCGGAATACGCGGAGGGCCGCGCCACCGTGCTGCAGACCTGGAAGGACCTCAACGACGAGGACGTCGGCATCGTCGAGAGCCTGCAGACCGGCCGCAGTTCCCCGGCCTATGACGGCGGCCGCCACTCCCCCTACTGGGACGAGGCCCCCCTGCATCTCTCCCGCCTGATCGTCGATGGCATGCGGTAGGGACATTTCTGCCGTCTTCCCGGGGGGCGAAACAAGCAGGCTTACCTTCTCGCTGTCATGGTCCGGCTTGACCGGACCATCCATGCTGTGACCTCGCTGCGGGCTGACCTCTGGTGTGGTGCGGGAGGAACGACACAGCATAGATCCTCCGGTCAAGGCGGAGGATGACGTGGAGAGAGAAGCTCGTTCGCGGCGCCCCCCTCCCCGGAGGACGACCGGGGCCGATGCCCGAACCATCCCCATTGCCCCTCCCCCGCCGCGGCCCTAGCATCCGCGCCCCGGCGCAGGGCCGGGATCAGCGGGAGGGATGTTCATGGCCGTCGAAGTGTTCTGGGGTTCGGGTTCGCCGTTTGCGTGGAGCGTCATGCTGGCGCTGGAGGTCAAGGGCGTGCCCTATACCGGGCATCTGCTGTCCTTCTCCGATGGCGACCTGAAAAAGCCGGAGTTCCTCGCCATGAACCCGCGCGGCAAGGTGCCGGTGGTCAAGGACGGCGATTTCACCCTCGCCGAATCCAACGCCATCCTCGCCTGGCTGGAAGCCAAGCAGCCCCAGCCCGCCCTGTTCGGCGCGACGCCGGAAGCCACGGGCACGATCTGGCGCGCGGTGCTGGAGCACGCCGCCTATTTCCAGCACCACACCCACGCCATCTCCGGCGCGGTCTTCTACAAGAAGATGGAGGAGAAGGCCGAGGAGGTGAAAGCTTCCGCCAAGGCCGTGGGCGAGGAACTGGCCCGCTACGAAGCTGCGCTTGGCAAGAGTGACTGGCTGGTCGGCAACGCCATGAGCGCCGCCGATCTGGTCGCCTATCCCCACTTCGAACTGTTCTTCCGCCTGGCCGTCCGCCCGGAGGTCAAGACCTTCGGCCTGGGCTTCGACAAGGGCTGGGATGCCTATCCGGCGCTGTCGGCCTGGCGCGCGAAGATCAGGGCCATTCCGGGCTACGACAACACCTATCCGCCGCACTGGAAGGGCTAGGCACGGGTACTGCCGAAAAGGCCTACCGGTAGGCGTAGCCTTCGACCAGCGGGGTGATCCGGCGCAACGTGACGCGGCGGTTCTCCGCCTCGGCCTGCGGCGTCCAGATCTTGAGATAGGCCTCTCCGAGTCCTGCTGTCACGAGGTTCTCGGGCGGCACGAGGTAATACCGTGTGATGAGTTCCTTGACCGCCTCGGCGCGGCGCTGCGAAAGGCGCCAGTTGTACTCCTGGTTGCCGACCGCGTCGGTGTGGCCTTCGATGAGGAAGATCTCTTCGGGATGGGCAACGACGACCTGCTCGATCAGCAGCGCTATGCGATCGAGGTCGTAGAGTTCCTCCTCGCGCAGAAAGTCCTCGTTGAAGCCGAATGTGATGGTGTCGAGCTCGATCCCTGGCAGGGCCGCGCGCACGCCGGGCCGGGTGATGATCCACTCGATGTTCTGGCGCAACTCCCGGCGGCTGTATTGCGACTGCGGCAGATCGTCGCGCGGGACCGCCAGGAGCTGTCGCCAGATCTGCTGCTGGTCGACCTCAGCCGCCCAGACCGCTGACTTGTAGTCCTGCTGCGGCGACACGTAGTTCATCGCCACGTCGTAGGGATCGCTGTCGAGATAGTAGATTTCGCGCTCTTCGCGGTCGCGCTGCAGGCGGCGCCGCAACTCCTCTCTGGACACTTCCAGCTCGTTCTCGAAGCTCTTGCGCTGCGCAAAGGTGTAATTGACCTCGTCCTCGGAGGCCTGCTGGAGCGCCAGCATGCGGCGACCCAGTTCGGCGTCGCTCAGGTCCTCAAGCCGCTGTGGCTGGGGCTGGCTGACAATCTGGGTTGTCTCCTGCTCGTCGGGCAGCAGCAACAGCGGCAGGGCAACAGCAGCAGCCGCCAGCCCACCGAGGATCAGTGCCTTCTTGGTATTGTCGCCGCCGTCATCATCATCGTCGGTCACCGAAGCGGCCGTCTCATCTGCGGTGCCGTCATCCTCCGACGTGGCTGCCCGGGCGGCCACCTCGGCACTCGCCGCTTCGGCCTCAGCGACACGCACGCGCAACGCATCGCGGTCGGTTTTCAGGCGCACCCTCAGGCTGTCGGAGGTTTCCGCCGAAAGCTGCGGCTCCTCGAGCAGCGCGCGATAGGCGGCGATACGCTCGCGAAGCTCCTCGTCGCCGAGCTCCTCGGCAGGCGTGTCATCGGCAAGCAGCGCGGCGGCTGCCTCCTCGGCTTCGGGCGAGACCTCGGGAGCGGCATCGACATCGGCCTCAGGCTCGGGGATGGTTTCGACGGTCTGGTCATCCTCCTCGCCGCCATCGACTGCCTCGTCCTCAGGCGCATCTTGCACGGGCACGTCGCTGCCGTCGGCCTGGGCGGAGGATTCCACCTCCGATCCGACAAGGGGCTCGTCGTCGGAAATGACGGCCTCGGGCTCGACCTCGTCGACAGCGTCCGCTTCGGTCTTGGCTTCGCCCGTGGTGGTGACCTCTTCGTCCGGCGGGGCGATCGCGTCTTCCGTGGCAGGCTCTGCCGTGGCAGCAGACGTGCTGGCTTCATTGCCGGTTTCAGCCTCGCCCTCTGTGGCGACCGCAGCTTCCTCGCCGGTCGATGAGAAGGCCGCAGCATCCTCAGCAGGCGCTTCCTCCCCGGCAGGCGCATCGCCGTCAGCGGCGGAGGTCTCTGGATCGGCCGCATCGAGGGGTTCGCCAGATTCGGCGGAGTTGGCGCCCTCCTCCTGCCCTGTCGGCATCAAGTCCCCTGGGGCAGCCTGTTCTTCCAGGGTCTCGACCTCCGTGGTCAAGGTCTGGGCTGCGAGCGGCGACCACGGGGTGATCATCAGCGCAGTTGCAGACACCATCGTCGCCGTCAGGATGCGCAACCTCGTCCTGGCCTGGTTCATCGCGGCACACTCCCTCAACGCCTCGTGAACCCCACCAACGGCGCAGAGAAGGTTGCGTTTCGCCGATTTTTTCGGCGGTCACACCGTCTGGACTACTCGAGCGTCCGAAACAGGCCCGCCAGCAGCCGCGCGCGCGGCACCAGCGACGAATAGAGCACATGCTCCTCGTGGGTATGGGCGCCATCACCCATGAGGCCGAGGCCGTCCAGGGTCGGCAGCCCCAGGGCGCCGGTGAAGTTGCCGTCGCTGCCGCCGCCGAACTGGCCGTGGCCGGGCGTGAAGCCGATCTCCCGGGCGATGGTCTCGGCCTTGCCGTAGAGATCGAGCGTGCCTGCGCTGGGTTCGAACAGCGGCCGCACGGGGCCGGCCTCCACGGTGACCGTGCAATCGGGGTTGTGGGCCTTGAGCGAACCCATCTTCCCGCGAATCTCGTCCATGGCCTCGGCGAAGGGGGCGACGGCCAGGACCTGCGCGGTGCAGCGGATCGGCACGACGTTGACGAAGGTGCCGCCGTTCACCACGCCGACGCTGTAGGTGATACCGCGTTCGCGGTCGGTCATCCCCTCGATGGCGATGATCTGGCGCGCCATCTCGGCGATGGCGCTGCGGCCGCGCGCAAGCTGGGAGCCGGCGTGTGCCGGTTTGCCGTCGATGTTCACGGTAAAGCGCAGGAAGGCGAAGCGCCCGGTCACCAGCATGCCGGTCTCACCCTTGGCGGGCTCGGGCACCAGCACGTACTTGTGCCGCGATGCGACCGCCTCGATGCGTTCGCGGGTCGAGGGGCTGCCGACCTCCTCGTCGGAGATGAACATGAAGGTGACGGGAAGCTCCGGCGTCTCGCCCGCGCGCAGGAGCTGGGCGAGCGCATAGGTCGCCGCGAACATGCCACCCTTCATGTCGTAGATGCCCGGCCCGTAGATGCGGTCGCCCTCGCGGCGGAAGGGCAGCGGCCCCTCGAGCGAGCCGACCATGTGCACCGTGTCGAGATGGCCCAGCACCAGCACGCCGGGCCCCTCGCGGCGGCCAGGCACGCTGGCGATGACGATATCGCCGTAACCGTCGACACCTGGCTGGCGCTCGATGGTCGCACCCAGGCGGGCCATCGCGGCCTCGGCCTTGTCCATCATGGCGTTGACGCCCGGAACGTGGACGGTGGGACTTTCGGTCAGCACCCAGTCGCGCAGGCCCTCGAACATCTCGTCGGCATCGAAGGCGGGTTCGTTGCGGGAAACCATGGGGCAAGGGACTCCGTTGCGGTCGTCGGCGGGGTCGGCCATCGTGGCGGTCCAAGCAAGAAGGCTCAAGCCGCATGTCCGACCTGCCCGCCCTGTTCCAGCCGCTGACCCTGCGCGGCGTGACGACGCGCAACCGCATCGCCGTCTCGCCCATGTGCCAGTATTCGGCGATCGAGGGCCATGTCACCGCCTGGCACCGCGACCATCATACCGCGCTGGCGCGCGGCGGCGCGGGCATCGTCTTCGTCGAGGCGACCGCGGTGGAGCCGCGCGGGCGCATCACCCACGGCGATGTCGGCCTGTGGAGCGACGATCACATCGTGGGGCTTGCCGAGATCGCGGCGGTGGTCGCGGGCTACGGTGCGGTGCCCGCGATCCAGATCGGCCATGCCGGGCGCAAGGCAAGCTCGCAACGGCCCTGGGAGGGCAACCTCGCCCTGACGGCAGCAGACGAAGCCGCGCGCGGCGATGCGCCCTGGCAGACCGTGGCGCCCTCGGCGATTCCCTACATGGACGGCTGGCATACCCCGGCCGAACTCACCGACGACGAGATCACGGGGCTGATCGAGGCCTTCGCCGCCGCAGCCCGGCGCGCCGTGAAGGCGGGCTTCCGCGCCGTCGAGATTCACGGCGCACACGGCTATCTGCTCCACACCTTTCTCTCGCCGAAGTCGAACCGGCGCAGCGATCGCTGGGGCGGCGACCTCGCGGGCCGCATGGCCTTTCCGCTGTCGGTCGCCGAGGCGATGCGCGGTGCAATGCCCGACGACCTGCCGCTCTTCTTCCGCACCTCCAGCGTCGATGGCGACGAGGGCGTCTGGTCGATCGGCGACACGGTAGCCCTGGCGAAGGAGCTGAAGGCACGCGGCGTCGATGTGATGGACTGCTCCACCAGCGGCGTTTCCGGCGCGGTGACGGCCGCGCGCGTGAAGCGACAGCAGGGCTTCCAGGTGCCCTGGGCGGCGCAGGTGCGGCGCCAGGCGGACATGAAAACCATGGCCGTGGGCCTGATCCTCGACCCCGACTACGCCAACGCGGTGATCGCCGACGGCTGCGCCGACCTCGTCGCCATGGGCCGCGAGCTGCTGCGCAATCCCTTCTGGCCCCTGCAGGCCGCCGTCACCCTGGGCGCCGATCCCGACTATGCCCGCTGGCCCGACCAGTATGGCTGGTGGCTCACCCGCCGCGCCCGCGCCGGCGTCGAGGGCCGCGCGCCGCTTTCGATCAACGCAGGCGGAATGGGCTAGGATGGCGGCCTGAGAGGCCTGCGAAAGCGATCCATGGAACCGAGTGCCCCGATCTCCATCACCTACTACTCCGACGTTCTGTGCGTCTGGGCCTATGCCGCGCAGGAACGGCTTGACCAGGTCCAGCGATCCTTCGGCGAGCATGTCGCGATCGGCTTCAAGTCGTGTTCGGTGTTCGGAAACACGACCCGCAAGATCGGGGACGGCTGGCGTGAGAAGGGCGGCTACGCCGGCTTCGGCGCACATGTCCGGGAGGCCGCGGCGCAATTCGACCACATCGAGGTCCATCCCGAGATCTGGCTGACGGCACGGCCTGCCAGTTCGGAAGGCGCCCACCTCTTCCTGGCGGCGCTATCCCTTGTCGAAAACGGCGGCGCCCTGGACGGCTGCAACCGGCTGCCTGAGCGCACACCCAGCGAGGAGTACGCCTGGCGTCTGCGGCTGGCCTTCTTCCGGGACTGCCGGGACATTGCCCAGTGGCACGTCCAGTGCGAGGTGGCAGAGGACATGGGCATCGGCCTGGCCCCTGTGGAGGCGGCGATCCGCGACGGCTCGGCATTCGCCGCGCTTGCCTCCGATCACCAGGACAAGGTGCGTTTTGCCATCGAGGGCAGCCCTACGTTCCTGATGAACCAGGGTCGCCAGAAGATCTATGGCAACGTCGGCTACCGCGTCATCGAAGCGAACATACGTGAGCTGCTGCACGTGCCCCAGACCGGCGAAATGAGCTGGTGCTGAGCTTGCACGAACGTCAGGCGGCATCCCAGCTGCGCTTTTCGCCTTCGTAGAGCTTGCCGGGATTGCCCCAGACGGTGGTGCGCCACATGACGCGGCCATGCTGCTCGGCGTCGAACCAGGTGGCGGTGTGGATGGTGCAGCGGTTGTCGTAGATCACCATGTCGCCGGCCTGCCATTCCTGGACGTAGACGAACTCCGGCCGGGTGTAGTGGGCCATCAGTTCATAAAGCAGCCGCGCGCCGTCGCCGTGGGGGCCGGGTTCCATGCCGACGAAGGGGCCGTGGACCCAGTCCATCTGCTCGCGCTCGCAGAGATAAAACGCCTTCCTGCCGGTCTCGGGATGGACCCGCACCACGGGCTGGGGCTGCGGGCCGTCGCGCGGGTCGAGCGGCTTGGGCGTTTCGCCCGCCAGCACCGAGTCCTCGCCGTAGCCGCGGAAGGGCGCGACATGGAGGCCCTGCAGATCCTCGACGCGGGCCTTGAGCTCCGGCGGCAGGGCATCATAGGCGGCCACACCGTCGGCATAGAGGGTCTGGCCCTGGCCCGGCGGCGCAGGCGTGACGGCATAAAAGAGCGAAATGTCGGGCGGCGGGCGGCGGAAGCTCTGGTCGGTGTGCCAGCCGCGCCGGTGGGGGAACTGCACCGGCAGGCCGCCGTCCGCCGTGGTCGGCGGATCGGGCCGCTCCGGCGGCGCGAAGTTCATGGGCGGCAGGTTGGAGATGACGAAGATCTGCGGGATCTCCGGATGCACCAGATTGAGCCGCGGCGTGGTGAGCCGGTAGTTCTCCACCTCCCTGCCGAAGGGGCGGCTGAGGCGCAGCAGAAGATCGGGATCGTCGCTGATGGCATTGAGGCCGGTGAGCACCAGCAGGCCGTGGCCCTCGCCCAGGGCCGCCGGCAATGTGTCGGGCGCGGCCTCCATGGCGGCGACAAAGTCGGGACCGTCCTCCACCGCGATGCGGCGGCCGAATCCGCCGTCGGTCAGGGCTCCGGAGGTGAGCGGCGCCATGGCGGTCAGTCCCTGGGCCAGTAGCGGGTGCCGAGCCAGCCGCCATCGACGGGGATGACCTGGCCCGCGATGTAGCGCGCATCCTCCGAGCACAGGAAGGCGGCGACACCGGCGATGTCGTCGGGCTGGCCGACGCCCATGGGCGTGTTCTTGATCATCGCCTCCTGGTACCAGGCATCCTCGGTAATGGCGCGATGGGTCATCGGCGTGTCGATGACCCCGGGCGCGATGGCGTTGATGTTGATGCCCTGCGCCCCGAAGTCGGCCGTCATCTGGCGCGTGAGCTGGGCGACGCCGGCCTTGGATGCGGCGTAACCCGGCCCCTCGGGGAAGCCGACGATACCGAACACCGAACTGATGTGGACGATCTTGCCGCCCGGCCGGGGCAGATGCGGCAGGGCCGCGCGGCTCATGCGGAAGACCGCCGAGAGGTTGATGTCGATGATGCGGTCCCAGCCCGCATCCTCGGTATCGGTGACGCTGCCGCCGCGCCCGCCGATGCCGGCGTTGTTGATGAGGAAGTCGAGCCTGCCGAAGGCCTTCAGCGTCGCGGCAACGATGCGCTCGGGCGCGGTGCGGTCAGAGACGTCGGCGAGCATGGTGGTGAGGGACGAGCCGTAGGCCATGGTCGCAGTTTCGGCGAGTTCGGCTTCCTTCACGTCGACCGCGAAGACCTGGGCGCCTTCGCTCGCCAGGCGCAGGGCGGTGGCGCGGCCGATGCCGCCCGAGGCGCCGGTGACGATGGCGGCCTTGCCGGCGAACCGGCGGCTCATGCCCCCTCTCCCGCCTGGGCAACCCAGGCATCGGCGACCTCGCTGCCGCGCGCGAACCAGACGCCGGGGAAGGTCTTGATCCAGGCGATGAACTCCCGCAGCAGGGCGATGCGCGAGGGCCGCCCGATGACCTGGGGATGCATCACCAGGTCGAAGAGGCCGCCCCAGGCATAGATCTCGCGGAACTCGTCCTGCCAGATTTCCATGATGTGGCTGTTGGTGAAAACCGGACGCGGATTGCGGATCGAGAACAGCAGATAGATCGCGTCGTCCAGGCTCCAGTGCCAGGGCAACTCGATGACGCCCGGCGAGCCGTCCGGCAGCCGATGCCGGTAGGGGTTGATGTCGTCCATCATGGAGCTGTCGTAGAGGAAACCGCGGTCGGTCAGCAGGCGCACCATGTTGCCGCTGGTCTCGCCCGCGGGGGAGCGGTAGCCCTTCGGGGTCACCCCCACCGTCTTCGCCAGCGCCTCCAGACCCTTGTCGAGTTCGGCCTCCTCGGCGGCGGGGTCCTCGGGATCGATCCACTCGTGGAGATAGCTGTGGTGGCCGATCTCGTGGCCGCGCTCCAGGATCGCCTCGACGCGCCCGGTGTGGTTCTCGGCGGTCCAGCCGGGGACAAAGAAGGTCGCAGGAATACCCGCATCCTCCAGCGTCTCCAGGATCTTCGGCACGCCGAGGTTGGCGCCGTACTTGCCCTGGCTGAGGGTGCCGGGGCGTTTCCAGTTCGCCTTGTCACGGCCGATCCAGAGGGTCTCGGCATCGAAGTCGAAGCTCAGCATCACGGCGCAGCGGGCGCCGTTCGGCCACTTCACCTGCGTATCGACAATGGGAGTTGCCACGTTCTTGTTCTCCTCAGGCGGCTTGCGCGGTTTCCTCGCGCGCCTCGGCCTCGCTGATGGCGATGGGCACGCGGCGCAGGGTGCGGCGTTCGGCGGGGTCGAAATCGGTGCGGGCGTGCTGCAGGGCGATGTTGTTCCACAGCAGCACGTCGCCCGCCTTCCAGACATGGCGGTAGCCGATGGCGGGATCGGCGATGTAACCGGCCAGTTCCTCCATCAGCGCATCGGCCTCGTTGTCGGTAAGGCCGGAGATGGCGGCGGTGGTGTGCATGTGAGCAAACAGCACGCTGGCGCCACTCTCGGGCTCCTCGCGCACCAGAGGATGCCAGCAACGCGGCGCATCGGCCGGGGCGTCCTTTTCCAGGGTGCGGCGGTTGTAGTCGCCGCTGTAGTCGAAGAGCTGGAGCGAGGAGAGATCGGCGATGCGCGCCTTCAGCGTGGCGGGCAGATGCACGTAGGCGGCATGGGCATCGGCAAACAGCGTGTCGCCGCCCGAAGACGGCACCTCGATGGCATGGAGGCAGATCGCCTTCAGGGGATGACGGAAGAAGGTGTGGTCGGAGTGGAAGTGCAGCACACCGCTGCCGAGGATGCCGTCGGGCCGGGCGTTGGAGACGTGGCTCGCATCGGCTTCCTTCATGAAGGCGCCACGGTGGGAGACCGGGCCGAACAGGTTGGCAAAACGCACCTGGGCCGCCTGGTCGAGATCCTGGCCGCGCAGAAGCAGCAGGCGGTGGGCGCGATAGGCCAGGCGCAACGCATCGGCGGTTGCCTCATCGATGGACCCGGCAAGGTCCACACCGACAACCTCGACACCCAGTGCCGGCGAGAGCGGGCGCAATTCCATCTGGTTCTCCTGCCGCATAGCGGAACCCGCGGTTGGCGCTTCTTGTACGTCTTGGCCCGGGCGGGCCTATGCTAGCGGCTTGTCAGCCCACCTGTCAGCCGAACAACGAGGACCCAGCCGATGGATTTCACCTTCAGCCCGGAGCAGATGGCGCTTCAGGCGCGCGCCCGCGAATTCACCGAAAGACACCTGTTCCCGATCGAGCAGGAGGTGCAGGACAACGACGCGCTCTCGCCCGAGAGCCGCAAGTTCATCCGCGACGGTGTGCTGGCCTACGGATTCAACGCCGTGAACCACGACAAGGCCGACGGCGGCCAAGGCTACAGCCTGGTCGACCAGTGCCTGGTCTTCGAGGAGTTCGGCAAGGCGACCAACATGCTGGGCCTGTCGCCCTGGATGCCGGCGTACTGCCTGCGCTTCGGCACGGAGGCGCAGAAGGAGCAGTACCTGCGCCCGGCGATCCGCGGCGAGATCCGCGAGGCGTTCCTCGTCACCGAGCCGCAATCGGGCTCGGACGCCGGCGGCATCCTGACCAGCGCCGTCAAGGACGGCGACCACTATGTCATCAACGGCCTGAAGTGTTTCTCCAGCGGCAGCGAGAGTGCGGACTACATGCTGCTCCACTGCAACGTCGACGGCGATCCGAAGAAGGCGACGCTCTTCATCCTGGACAAGGGCATGGCGGGCTTCGAGATCGTGAAGCGGCCCAAGGCGATGTACAACGGCCCCAGCCAGCACCCCTGGGTGCAGCTCACCGACCTGCGGGTCCATGATTCGAAGATCCTTGGCGGCATCGGCCAGGGCTTCGAATTGACCAAGGACTGGTTCGTCGAGCAGCGCGCCAACATCTCGGCCCGCTGCGTGGGCGTCGCCGTGCGCTGCGCAGAACTGGCCGCAGCCTACGCCGAGGAGCGCAAGGCCTTCGGCCGCAGGATCGCGGAGTTCCAGGGCATCGAGTGGAAGCTTGCCGAGATGGCGGTGGAGATCATGGCGGCCAAGGCCCTGCTCTATCGCTGCGCCAGCGAATACGACGCCGGCCTCGACCGCAAGGCAGCCCACGCGCGCATGAGCGCGCTGAAGCTGTTCTGTTCGGAGATGGCCTGGCGTATCGCCGACCAGGCGATCCAGATCCAGGGCGGCCACGGCTACATGATGGATAATCCCGCCGCGCGCCACTACACCAGCGTGCGTGCCGAGCGCATCGTGGAGGGCACCAGCGAGGTGCAGAAGGTGATCATCGGCGGCCAGATCAGGAAGCGCGGCATGCAGGTCTACACAGGTCTCATGCAGACGCCCGGGGGCGCATGAACGAGGAGGCCCGCAGGGAGAACCTGCGCCGCCTGCTGCGCCCGCGCCATATCGCCATGGTCGGTGGGCGCGCGATCGAGAATGCCATCGGCCATGCCCGCGCCATCGGGTTCGAGGGCGAACTCTGGCCGGTACATCCCACACGGGAGAGCGTCGCGGGACTGCGCTGCTACCCCGATGTGGCGAGCCTGCCGCAGGCGCCGGACGCGGCCTTTCTGGCGACCCCTGCGGCAACCACCGTGGAGATCGTGCGCGCCCTTTCGCAGAAGGGGGCGGGTGGCGCGGTGTGTTTCGCCTCAGGCTTTGCCGAGACCGGCGCGGATGGCGCCGCCCTGCAGGCAACCCTGGCGCAGGCCGCGGGCGACATGGCGATGCTGGGACCCAACTGCACGGGGTTCTCCAACTACCTGGACCGCGTGGCGGTGAGCCTGGGCAGCCTGACGCCCCTGCCGCCGCTGGCGCGCGGGCCCGCCTTTGTCGCCCAGAGCGGCAGCGTCGGCCTCAACGCCAGCCGGGCGCGCCGCTCGCTGGACTTCACCTATGTCATGAGCATCGGCAACCAGGCGGTGACCGACATGGCCGATCTGATCGGCGTGCTTGCCGAGGACGATCGGGTCACGGCCATCGCGCTCTACATCGAGAGCCTGAAGCGGCCTGCCGCCTTCCTGGAGGCGGTCAACAGCGCGCGCGCGGCGGGCAAGCCGGTGTTCGTGCTCAAGGCCGGGCGCCATGCCCTTTCGGCGCGCATGGCGCAGTCCCACACCGCCGCGATGCTGGCCGACGACACGCTTTACGATGCGCTCCGTGCGCGCGCCGGTGCGGTACGGGTGCGCAGCCTGACGGTGCTGATCGAAACCCTGAAGCTTGTCTCCATCGGCGGCGCGCCACGCGGCAGGAGGCTGGCCGTGCTCACGTGCTCGGGCGCGGACTCGACCCTTTCGGCCGATGCCGCGCTGGACGCTGGTTTCGAGCTTCCTGCGCCAGGACCGCAGGCGCACGAGGCCATCGCAGCCCTGCTGCCGCCTTTCGGCACGCCCAACAACCCGCTCGACTACCACACGCAGATGTGGGGCGATGTCGCGGCCCAGGCGCAGGTCATCGAGGCCATGCTCGCCGACGGCCACGACGCGGCGACCCTGGTGATGAACTTTCCGGTGGTCGCCGACCCCGACGCCTCGCCTGCCTACCGCGACTGGCGGGCCGCGGTCGATGCGGCGCTGGCCGCCGATACGGGAGACGTCCCCTTCAGCGTGATCTTCAGCCTGCCCGAGGGCGTGCCCGACGACGAGCGCGAGCGACTGGCACAAGCCGGGATCGCGCCGCTGCAGGGTTTCGACGACGCCTTCCTCGCACTCGCTGCAGCGCGCGACGGTATGGCGAGCCTTACCGCACCGCCGTCCCTTGCGCTCGCGACCGCCCCGGCGGCAACCGGCGCGCGGCAAACGCACGATGAATGGGCCAGCAAGCAATGGCTGGCGAGTCTGGATGTGCGTCTGCCGACGGGTCGCTGCGTGGCGCCGGGCGATGCGGCCGGGGCCGCAGAGGCGCTGGGCTTTCCCGTGGTGCTGAAGGCGGTGAGCGCCGACCTGCCCCACAAGAGCGAAGCGGGTGCCGTGGTGCTGGGGCTGGAGAGTGTTGCGGCTGTGGAACAGGCAGTCACGGACATGACCGCGCGGCTTCGCAGCGGCGCAACACCGGTCGCTCTCGACCGTGTGCTGGTGGAGACGATGGCGCCCCGCCCGGTGGCCGAACTGATCGTGGGCGTGACGCGCGATCCCCACTTCGGTCCGGTGCTCGCCATCGGCGCAGGCGGCGTGCTCGCCGAACTGCTGGGCGACGTGGCCACGCTGCTGCTGCCGGCGGACAGGGACGCCATCGCAAGGGCGCTCTCCGGCCTCAAGGTCATGCGCCTGCTGGAAGGTTTCAGGGGTGGTTCACGCGGCGACATCGAGGCCGCGAGCGAAGCCATCGCGGCGATCGCCGCGGGTGCGGCCGCTTTGCCGGAGTTGGTGGAGCTCGACGTCAATCCCCTGTTCGTACTGCCCCGCGGCCAGGGCGTCATTGCGGTTGACGCCCTGATGGTGACCATTGAAGAGACCATCCCCTCGAACGGGAGTGCCCGATGACAGAGTTCGTTGCCAGCAGGATTCGCGAAGGCGTTCTGGAGATCCGCCTCAACCGGCCAGAGAAGAAGAACGCCCTCAATCCCGAGATGTACGCCGCCGTCGCGGATGCCCTGCGCAGCGCCGACGAGGACCCCGCCGTGCGCGTGGCATGGATCACCGGCAGCGGCGATTCCTTTTCCAGCGGCAACGACGTCTCGAGCTTCGTCGACGGTTCGCGCAGGCCCGGCGAACACCCGCCCGCCCATGACTTCCTGATCGCGCTGGCGACCATGGCCACGCCGCTTGTCGCGGCGGTCAACGGCATGGCGGTGGGCGTGGGCGCGACCATGCTGCTCCACTGCGACATGGTCCATGCCTCAGGCTCGGCCACCTTCCGCTTTCCCTTCGTCGACCTGGGCGTCTTTCCCGAGGCGGCATCGACCGTGATCCTGCCGCGCATCGCAGGTCACCAGCGGGCGATGGAGATGTTCCTGCTGGGCGAGAGGTTCGATGCCGAAACCGCCCGTGAGGCCGGCATGGTCAACCGGATCTTCGAGGACTCCGCCCTGGAGGAGGAAAGTCTCGCTGTCGCGCGCCGCCTGGCCGCAAAGCCGGCAAGCGCCCTGCGCGAGACCAAGGCGCGCGTACGCGCCGCGGGGCCCGACCTCGCCGCCATCATCAACGAGGAACTCGCGGCCTTCGGCGACATGGTGCGCTCGCCCGAGGCGCAGGAGGCCTTCAACGCCTTCCTGGAGAAGCGCAAGCCCGACTTTTCCCGCTTCGACTGAGGCCGGATCGGGCGGAACCTGATTTCGCGCTGCGAAACTTCCGCCCGCACCGCATGGACGGTGACATCGCCGCCTGCTCCAATGGAGTACCAGAGGAGGCGAGCGTGACGATCACACTCTACGAAGGTCCGCTGGAGGATTTCGAAACCACGGCGCGCAACGACCGCCAGTTCGTCGTTGCCCTGGCCCGGGGTCTGGAAATCCTGCGCGTGTTCATGCCGGGCGAGACGGTGCTTTCCAACAGCCAGATCGCCGGCCGCACCGGCCTGCCCAAGGCCACGGTCTCGCGCCTGACCCATACCCTGACGACACTGGGCTACCTCGCCCACGACGCCCATGCGCGTGCCTACCGGCTGGGCGATGCGGTCGTCGGCCTGGGCCATGGCGTGCTTTCGGGCCTGGATATCTGCCGCCGGGCGCGCCCGGCCATGGATGCGCTGGCCCAGGAGACCGGCATGGAGATTTCCCTGTCGCGGCGCGACCGCCTCTCCATGGTGGTGATCGAACGGGTCGCCCTGCCCGGCAGTCGGACCTATTGCGTCGCCGTCGGCTCGCGCATTCCCGTGGCGGCGACAGCCACGGGCCGGGCCTATCTCAGCGCCATCGCGCCCACGGACCGTGACTACCTGCTGGACCTGCTGGGCGAGCGCGCGCCCGATCATCTGGCGGCGATGCGCGCCGGTCTGGACCTCGCGCAGGAAGACTATGCCCGCGACGGCTTCTGCGTTTCCGTGGGCGAATGGGACAGCACGGTGACCGCCGTTGCCGTGCCCATCTTCTCGCCGAATCGCGAGGTCGAGGCGGTGATGGCCGGCGGCATCCCGAGCCGTTTCATGACCGAACAGCGCCTGCGCGCAATGGCCGGCCCGGCCTTCGTCCACGCAGCGGCGCGG
The DNA here is from genome assembly GCA_938014945.1 of uncultured bacterium. Lineage (GTDB taxonomy): Bacteria > Pseudomonadota > Alphaproteobacteria > SP197 > SP197 > CALGGB01. The sequence continues at coordinate 15,338 of CALLQH010000080.1, forward strand.
ATTTCCGAGACCATGGGGCTGGCCGGCAGCGCTGCGCGGGGCGCAGCCTGACCACATCCGGGGGTTGCAGGCTTCCAATCCTCGTCTAGTCTGGTGCTGGACAGCTTGGGGGGAAGCACCATGAAACAGACGATCTACGCCATCGCGCTGGCACTGCTGGTCGCCGCCTGCGCCCAGCCGGCGCGCACCAGCCAGATGATCTATCACGCCGATGCCGCGCAACTGGCCGAGGTGCCCGAAACGGTGCGCAACGGCCTCACCATCGCGGCGGTGGACGGCGGCAAGGAGACGGACCCGCTGTGGATGTCCGAAGTGGGCAACACGGAGTTCCGCCAGGCACTGACCGTGACGCTGCAGGAATGGCAGCTTCATGCCTTCGAGAGCGATGCACCCTACGCCCTGACCGCGACCCTGCTGGAGCTGGAGCAGCCTCTTGCGGGCTTCGACATCACCGTGACCTGCCGGGCCAACTATCTGGTGATACGCCGGTCCGACAATGCGGAGGTCTTCAACGAAACCATCGTGACGCCCTACACGGCCGACTTCTCCGACGCCTTCATGGCGGTGGAACGCCTGCGCATGGCCAACGAGGGCGCGGCCCGCACCAACATCGAGGCCTTCGTCCGCCAGTTCCTGGGTGTTGCCGAAACTCTGTGAGCCGTCTCAACCCGCCGGTTTGTCCGCGCGGATGTGGACATGGAGCAGGCCGCGACGCTCCAGCGCCAGGGCGCGCATCTCCGAGGTCTTGATGCGGGTCTTGAAGTAGTCCTCTCCCAGACGGTCGCGGATCGGACCGCAGTCGGGGCCGGTGACCAGATCGTATTCGCGGCGCGCCACGGCGGCCGAATTGGCAGTGTGGTCGAAGACGGCCGGAGACTTGAAGCCGGCAGCGGCCAGCGCCGCCTCATAGACGTTCCAGCGTTCGTAGTGGAACGAAAGGCCGTAGGTCTTCAGCACCTCGACCCAGGCATCGAACAGGGCGATGCCGTCGGGATCGGCCGCATCGGGCTTGTTCTCCACAAAGTCGGCGCAGATCAGGCGGCCCCCGGGGCGCAGCAGGCGCGCCATCTCGGCAAAGGCCGCGGCCTTGTCATCGATGTGGCAGACGACGTCCTTGGTGAAGACGATGTCGGCGCAGCCGTCCGGCAGGGGCAACGGGCCGGGGCTGACCTGCAGGGTCTCGACACGGTCGCCCAGCCCCGCCGCCTGGGCGGCGGCGCGGGTACGTTCCAGCGAATCCGGTTCGACATCGACGGCGATGACGCGGGCCGCCTCGTACTTGCCCGCCAGCATCAGCGTGCCGCCGCCGATGCCGCAGCCAAGATCGACGACGGTCCTGCCCGCGACCTCTTCGCCCTCGAGCATCTCGTCGACTTCCGGCGCGCCGCCTGGCGAGAGGAAACCCTCGCCGAAGAGCATCTGCATGCCCTGGATGACGCGCTCGCTGTACTGGCTGTTGGCCATGGGTCTTCCGCCTTCCTGATCCGATCTTGTCGGACAACTCTAGCCCCAGCCGGAGCGGCGGAGCCAGAAGGAAGGGATCGGTGTCCCCGGCGCGCGCTCAGGCGTCGAGGCGGTACTCGGTATAGGCGATGGTGCCCTCGTAGGGCGCGCGGGCGATCCACATGACGCGATCGGTTGTGTCCATGATCACCGTGGCCACCGTGGAGTGCAGCTCCTCGCCGCTGGAATCGTCCGAACCGGGCGCCGCGAGCACGCCCGAGGGCCAGCCCCACTTGTCGGAGAAGGCATCCTGCAGATCACTGACCGTCAGGCTGCCGCCGCCCTGGCGCAGCCGCCGCTCCACGCGGCTGTCGCGGTAGATCGAGCTTGGCGAACTGGAGAGCCCGGTGTCGACCACCCGCGCACGCGCCGCGGCGGTGCGGAAATGGTTGGCGTGCACCAGCAAACCCTGCTCGGGCTTCTCCCAGAAGATCTCCTGGGGCGTCGTCTCCAGATCGATCGCCTCGCCGTCGGCGTGGGAGATCATCAGGTTGTTGGCGAAGGAACGGCGCGCCTTGTAAACGACGCCGACGGCCTGGGCGAAGGTCTCGGCCTCCAGGATCTTGCGGCGCATCAGGGGCAGCGGCACGGCGTGTTCGGCCGGAAGCTGGTCGCAGGACAGGAAGTTGCCCGTGACGGCGATGCCCCTGCTGTTCATCCCAGCGCGCGCCACGATGCCCGCCTCGACGAAGATCAGCAGACGCTCGCCGTTCTCGCGCTCCAGGCGCATGACGATGGCGGAGTCCTTGCAGGCATCGAGCCAGTCCCAGTTCTGGCCGTGCAGCAGGTGCCCGTTGGCCGTGGCGTCGGGCGTGAGGATGGCGCCGGTGCAGCCGTCGGGTGCCGGATCGCTGCGCAGGGATCGGTCGTAGAGCAGTTCGGTGCGGGCATTGAGCGCGACGATGTCCTCCACCGCGCGCTCGGCGCCCTCCGCGATGCCCCGGATCTCCGCCGTGATCCCGGCGTCATAGGCTTCCAGGCGCGGCAGGTAACGCCCGGCAATGGCGCGCACCTGCGCCCAGTCCAGGCCGCGCTGCTGCAGCAACCGGTCGTAGATCGCGATGCTGGTGGCGAGCCGGTCACCGATCTGGCGGCCGATCTGGCGGCCGCGTTCCAGCGGCGGACCGGCCGCCTCGATCACGGGAAAGCTGCCGGTCATGGCCGGACCCTCGACAAGAAAATCATCGTCATCGCAAGCCTGCCTGCATCTGCTTCGAAGGGCTGCGCCGATGCACCCGGGCGCGCTGCACTGTAACACGGCATGACGAGGCGCCGGCACCATCGTACGGGTGCCCGGAACACGACATTTGAGTCTAGAGTAACGCCCGGACGGCAGGAGAGCGGGCGATGATGCTGACACCCACGGAGATGGAACGGCTGGTGATCTTCACTGCCGCGGAGATGGCGCGCAAGCGCCGGGCGCGGGGACTGAAGCTCAACCACCCGGAGGCCATGGCCCTGCTCTGCGACGAGATGCTGGAAGCCGCGCGCGACGGGCGCACGCTCGCCGAAGTGATCGCCATGGGTTCGACCATCCTGACGACCGACGACGTGCTGCCGGGCGTCACGCGCCTGCTGACCATGGTCTCGGTCGAGGGCATGTTCGAGGACGGCTCCAAGATGATCACGGTGTGGGAGCCGATCCGGCCGGGCAAGGAGACGGTGGCGGTCTCGCGCCCCGGCGAGGTGCTGACGGGCGAAGGCGACATCGAACTCAATGCGCGCGGAGAGAAAAGCGTTCTGCGCGTCATCAACACCGGCGACCGGCCGGTGCATGTGGCAAGCCACCTGCATTTCTTCGAGGCCAATGCGGAGCTGGAATTCGACCGCGAGGCCGCCTTCGGCAAACGCCTCGATCTGCCCGCCGGTGCGACGGCGCGCTTCGATCCGGGTGAGAACCGGGAGGTGACGCTGACGGCGATCGCAGGCACCGGCGAGGTGCGCGGTCTCAACCGACTGACCGAGGGCTCGATCCACGATCCGGCCGTGAAGGCAGCGGCGCTCGAGCGGGCGCGCGCCCGCGGCTTCCGGGGGGCCTGAGCCATGGCGACCATGACGCGGGCGGCCTATGCCGCCATGTTCGGCCCGACCACGGGCGACCGCATCCGCCTCGGCGACACGGACCTGCTGGTGAAGATCGAGCACGACCACGCGACCTACGGCGAGGAATGCGTCACGGGCGTGGGCAAGACCCTGCGCGACGGCGCGGGCATCGACGGTGCTGCGACGCTGGCGGGCGGCGCGCTGGAAATGGCGATCTGCAATGTCGTCATCATCGATCCCGTGCTGGGCGTGGTGAAGGCCGACATCGGCATCAACGGCGGACGGATCGCGGCCATCGGCAAGGCGGGCAATCCGGCGATCATGGCGGGCGTCACCCCTGGCATGACCATCGGCCCCGGCACCAAGCACATGAACGCGCAGGGGCTGATCGCCACACCCGGCGGCACGGACGTGCACGCCCACTACGCCCAGCCCGCCGAGGTCTGGCACGCCCTCTCCTCGGGCCTCACCACCATGATCGGCGGAGGTTATCCCGGTTGCTGGTCGATCGATTCCGGCGGCGACTGGGCCAACGCCAAGATGCTGAAGTCGCTGGAAGAATTTCCGATGAACTTCGGCCTGTTCAGCCGGGGCGGCGCGCACGATCCCGCAACCATCCGCGAGCAGATCGGTTCGGGCGTGATCGGCGTGAAGATCCACGAGGATCTGGGCGCCATGCCCGCCTCGATCGACACCTGCCTGTCGGTCGCCGACGAGATGGACTTCCAGGTCCAGCTCCACACCGACACGATGAACGAGTCCGGTTTCTACGAAAGCACCATGGCGGCCATCGCCGGGCGCACCATCCACATGTACCACACGGAGGGTGCGGGCGGCGGCCACGCCCCCGACATCATCCGTTGCAACGGCGCGGCGCACTGCCTGCCCAGCTCGACGAATCCGACCAACCCGTTCACGGCCAACGCGTTTGATGAGCACATGGACATGATGATGATGTGCCACACGCTGAGCGCCGACGTGCCCGAGGACGTCGCCTTCGCCGAAAGCCGCCTGAGGCCCCAGACCATGGCCGCCGAGGACGTGCTGCATGATCTGGGCGCCATCTCCATGTTCGGGGCCGACGCCGAAGGCATGGGCCGGGTCATGGACGTCGTCACCTCCACCTGGCGTCTGGCGCACAAGATGAAGGGCGAGCGCGGTGCGCTGGCCGGCGAACCCTATGCCGATGCCGACAACGCGCGGGTGCTGCGTTATCTCGCCAAGTACACCATCAACCCGGCGATCACCTTCGGCATCGCCGAGCACATCGGCAGCCTGGAACCCGGCAAGATGGCCGACATCGTGCTCTGGAACCCGGCCTTCTTCGGCGTCAAGCCAACGCAGGTCATCAAGGGCGGTGTCGAGGTGTGGGGCCCCATCGGCGATGCCGCCGGGTCGCTTTCGCTGGTCGAGCCGCGCATCTACCGCAAGCAGTGGCCGGCCTGCGGCAGCGCGCCCGACACCCTCTCGGCGATCTTCGTCCATCCGCTGGCCATCGAGAACGACATGGCCGGGCGCTGGAATGTCTCCAAGCCGCTGGTGCCGCTGAAGGGCACGCGCAAGCTCTCCAAACACGACATGGTGCGGAACGACGCCCTGCCCGACATCCGCGTCGATCCCCAGACCTTCGAGGTCTTCGTCGATGGGGAACTGGCGACAAGCGAAGCCGTGCGCGAGGTGAGACTGGCGCGTCGCTACTTCCTGCGCTGAGGCCTCAGCCGACGTAGACGGCAGCCGATCCCTGCGCGGTGCGGCGCCCGCTCTCGACGTCATCGGCAACGGCAAGCATGTCGGCGAGCAGAGCGTCGACGATGCCGGCGTGGCGCGGCGTGATGAGAAGCAACAGGCCCGGCGGGCGCTGCAGACGGCCGGTCAGCCAGCCCTTCTCATCCAGGCCTTCGGCGACCGCCACCATGTCGAGGCTCTGGGAGACGATGCAGATGTTGGCGCCCTCGGGCCTGCCCAGCACGGCCAGCCGGCCGTCCGCGGTCAGTCCATCGGCGATGGCCCGCTTGGTCGCCAGGATCGAGGCGACCCGCTCGCGGTAGCCGGCGCGGCCGAGGTAACGCATCACCGCCCACGACGATGCAATGGCGCCGCCGTTACGCGAGCCGCCGAAGTTCAGCGTGCTGTAGGTGCCTGACGGCCAGGCATCGCTCTGGAACCGCTGAAAGGTCTCGTTGGCACGATCGCGCAGGAGCAGCAGCGAGGCGCCGCGGCCGCTGTAGCCGAACTTGTGAAGGTCCGCCGAGATCGAAGACACCCCGGCGACGCGGAAATCGAACGCCGGCACAAGCTCGCCCAGGTCCGCAAGGAAGGGCAGCAGGAAACCGCCGATGCAGCCGTCGATATGCATCCACAGGCCGTGGGCCTGCGCCAGGGCAGCAATGTCGGCGATGGGATCGACGATGCCGTAGGGATAGGGCGGCGCCGAGCCGACCAGCATCACCGTGTTCTCGCCGATGGCCGCCTCCATGGCGGCGACATCCGCCCGCCAGTCCGGGCTGCTCTGCATGCGCACAACACCCATGCCGACAACCTGCGCGGCCTTCTCGAAGGCGGGATGGGCGGTCTCGGGCAGGATGATTTCCGGGCGCGACGCACCGGGACGGTGAACCCTGCCCCAGTCACGCGCCGTGCGCACCGCCATCAGGATGCTCTCGGTGCCGCCCGTGGTGATGCCGCCAGCCGCACCCGCAGGCGCTTCCAGCATGTCGAGCGCCATGGCCACGACCTCGGCCTCGTAACGCAGCAGGCTGGGAAAAAGCGCCGCACCGTAGATCGCATTGTCGTCGATGTGACGGGCATAGGCCTGGTGCATGACGGCGACCACGTCATCGCCCGCCCAATACGATGCCTTGAGATTCCGGGGATCGTCCCAGCGTTGATCGCCTGCAGCGATGGTCTCCATCTCGGCAAACAGGTCATCGGCGCTCAGGCCCTGTTCGGCAAAGGCCCGGTTGCTTCCCTCATGCGCCATGGATGCGCTCCCCCCAACGGTGTTTGCGCCAGCCCGGATTCAGGCGGTTGGCTCAGGTGCTTGCCACGCAGCCTATCGCGATGACGCCTCCGCTGCGAAGGGCTAGCCTTCCCCTTCCGGCAGGGGTGCCGGTGCTCAAGAGGGGAGGACGATATGGCCGAATTCGAAGGCAAGGTGGCGCTCATCACGGGCGCGGGGCGCGGCATGGGGCTGGTGGACGCGCTGCTGATGGCAGAGCGTGGCGCATCCATCGTGATCCAGGAGATCGAAGCCGATCTTGCCGCCGAGGCGACCGAGAAGGTGCGCGCAACCGGCGCGGAGGTCTTCACCATCGTCAGCGACGTCGCCGACGTCGCCACGACCCAGGCGAAGATCCGCGAGGCCGAGGCCCACTTCGGACGCATCGACATTCTGGTCAACAACGCCGGCATCGGGCTGGGCGGCGACCTGCAGGACGTGACCGAGGCCGACTTCGACCTTTCCACCGCGGTCCATGTGAAGGGCAGCTTCTTTGCCACCCAGGCGGTGGTCCCGGGCATGAAAGCGCGGCGCAGCGGCGCCATCGTCAACATCTCCTCGATCTGGGGCATGACGGGTTATCACAGCGCCTCGATCTACTGCGGCGCCAAGGCCGCCCTGCTGGGCCTCACCAAGGCATGGGCCAAGGAACTCGCCCCCTGGAACATCCGCGTCAATGCGGTCGCGCCGGGCTGCGTGCTGACCGAGATGACCATTCACAAAGGCAAGGAATACATCGACGAGCGCGCCAAGCTCATCCCTCTCGGCCGCTGGGCGCAGCCCGAGGAGATGTGCGAGGCGGTGGTCTATCTCGCCTCCGAACGGGCGAGTTTCGTCACCGGCCAGTGCATCAGCCCCAACGGCGGCGACACCATCGTCGGCATCTGAACCGCTCAGTTCGCCGCGGTGAGACCAAGGGCGCCGATCACCGCCGAGGCCGTCGCCTCGGGTGCATCGCCGACCCGGAAGCTGCGCCCGCCAGCAGCGGCGATGACGAACGCGAGTTCGCCCCCGGTCGCCGCGGCGCTGTCGGCGAAGACCACGGTATCGCAGGCCTGCCACGGCAGGCCGCGGCGCTGCAGGTGTCCGGCATCGCAGAGCAGCACGCCGGCCTCGGCGACAGGCTGGGCCAGCACCATGCCGGCGGCACGCACCACATCCTCCACGCCGCGCTGCTGGACCGCCGAGCCGATACCCAGATCACGCCCATCGAACCACGCGGCGCAGCGGCCCGTGCGGGCGAAACCCTGCACCAGGGCGGCGACCGTTGCCGGGCCCTGCCCGTCCGCCGAACCCACGACCACCACCAACGGCATCGTCCCGGTCTCGCCGGGGGCAAAGAGCTGGCCCAGCACACCGTCGATCACCTTGGGGAAGACATCGGGAAAGCTGCCGTAGGCCAGCCCCGGGTTCATGTTGACCTCGACGATGGCGCAGGGCTGATCGAGGTAGGAGACGGTGATGTCCGGGATCAGCAGGTCGACCCCGGCGATGTCGAGGCCCAGCCCCAGGGCGGCGGCCTCCGCGAGCCTCTGGTTGTCGGGATGGACGACATCATCGACCGCGACGATCGAACCGCCGAGCTTCATGTTGGCCGTGGTGCGCAACAGCACCGTGCGGCCCTCAGCGGGCACGCTATGCAGGGCGAGCCCCTCGCGCGCCAGAAGCCGTTCCATGGCTTCGTCCGGCGTGATGGTCACGAGGTCGGCCTGACCGGGAAGACCACGGCGCGGGTTGGCGTTTTCCACAGCGATCAGCTCGGCAATCGTGCTGCGGCCATCGCCCGCCACCGCGGCACGACGACGCATGGTCGCCGCGACCATCCTGCCGCCGCAGACCAGCAGGCGGTGGTCCTCGCCCGGAACCATCTCCTCCACGACAACGACGGGCGCATGACGACGCGCCAGGGCGAAGGCGGCATCCAGCTCCGCCTCGTCACGCACATCGGCGGTGATCCCGGAACCACCGGTGCCGCGCTCGGGTTTCACCACCACCGGGAAGCCGATCTGGCGCGCGGCCGCACGGGCATCCTCCGCGCCAGCGGCGGTAACCTGGCGCGGCACCGGCAGCCCGAGCCGAGCGAGAAGATGCACCGTCTGGCTCTTGCTCCCGGTCACCGCGCCGGCCACCGCCGAACTGCGGTCCGTGATGGTGCCCATGACCTGGCGCTGGAAGCGGCCGTGGCCGAAGCGCACGTGGTTGACGAAGCGCGCGCCCTGATGGAGCCGCTGCACCGGGATGCCGCGTTCGCGCGCGGCCTGGACCATCACGGAGACGGCATGGTCGCGCGCCTCTGCCCTGGCCCGTGCGACAAAGGCGTCAAGCGCCTCGGGCAGGCGCGCGGTCCCCGCTACGGCATGAGCGACCATCATCAGGGCCGCACGGAACGCCAGGGCGCCGATGGATGCCTGTTCGATCTCGCAGGCGATGACGCAGTGGCCCTCGTGATCGGCCTTCTCGACCTGGGCCCTGCTCACCGGGTCGCCGAAGATGCGCTGCAGCTCCACGGCCACGGCGGCCACCACCGTGGCGGACGACACCGGGCCGGTCTCGTCCGCCAGGGCGGCCAGCAGAGGACCGGGCGGGTCGTTGCGGCGCAGGCGCAAGGCGTCGAGGGACTGCAGCAGACGCGCCCGCCGCGCCGTGCCGACCGCCCGGACGGGGAGAACGAGGCGCACCCGCAGTGCGGGACAGGGCAAGGCCGGATTGGGGCCATCGAAAAACTCGGTCCGGACGATTTCCCAGCTTCGAGACGCCGCCATGGCCGGCTATCGGTTGAGGCCGGACACGAGGCCTGCCGTCAGCGAACCGGGGCCGTCCTGGACGCCGCCCGCCATGACCTGGACGTTGACGGCGATCTCCGCGCCGCTGGGAGCATGGTCGATCTCGAAGCCGACCTGCGCGCCGTCGCGCGGGCAGAAGAAGCCGCGGTAGAAGACGAGAATCAGCGGATAGCCATCGGCAAAGTCCATCATCTCGTCATAGGGCGTGGCCGCGGTGAGGTCCGACAGCCGAGTCTCCCGGCCGCGATGATCGGGCAGGCAAAGGTCGGGAAAGGGCTCCCCCGCCCGGGGAATGGCTGGCATGGCGGTGCTCTCCCTCGTTATGGCCCGTTCTTGCATGGCGCAGACGCCGCCCTGTCGCATGCGGTATCATCGGCATGTCGGAAAAGGGATACGCCGCGCTCTTCTTCACGTCGAGAGCCATCGCCATGTTCAAAGCCGTCGCCTCGGTCTGGGCCCTGCTTCTGGGAGTCGCGCTGTTCATGATGGGCAGCGGCCTCCAGGGATCGCTGCTGGGCGTGCGCGCGGGGACCGAAGAGTTTTCCACGGTGGTGACCGGCGTGGTGATGTCGGCCTATTTCGCGGGCTTCCTGATCGGTTCGATGATCGTGCCGCGTCTGGTGGCGCGCGTCGGCCACATCCGCGTCTTCGGCGCGCTTGCCTCCCTCGCCTCCGTGGCCGTGCTGATGCATGCCGTGTTCGTCGATCCGGTGACCTGGATCGCCCTGCGGCTGCTGACCGGGTTCTGCTACTTCGGCCTTTTCGTGGTTGCCGAAAGCTGGCTCAACGAACGCTCGACCAACGCCACCCGCGGCCAGCTCCTGTCGGTCTACGTCATCGTGATGACCGGCTGCATGGCGCTGGGGCCGTTGCTGCTCAACATCGGCAACCCGGACGGCTTCGACCTCTTCATCGCCGCATCGGTGATGGTCTCGCTGGCGCTCGTTCCGCTGTCCCTGACGGCCTATCCCGCGCCCGCCTTCCATGAACTGGAGAAGCTGAAGCTCACCCAGCTTTACCGCATCTCTCCCCTGGGCGTGATCGGCTGCGTGACCAACGGTGCAACCTCCGGCGCACTGATCTGGCTCGCCTCGGTCTATGCCCAGAAGGTCGGCATGCCGATCGCCAGCGTCTCGCTGTTCGCCTTTGCCTCGATCGTGGGCGGCATGGTGCTTCAGTGGCCGCTCGGCCATCTCAGCGATATCTTCGACCGCCGCCAGGTGATCACCGGAACGGCGCTGACCGGGGCTGTGCTGGCCATCTTCGCCGCGCTCTACGGCGGCAGCAATCCGCTGATTCTGATGCTGGCCGTGGGCACGGTCGGCGGCATGGCAATTCCGCTCTACACGCTGTCGGTTGCCCACACCAACGACCACCTGGAACCGCGCCAGATGGTCGCCGCCAGCAGTGGCCTGCTCTTTGCCAACGGTCTGGGCGGCATCGCCGGGCCCGCCCTGGCGGGCGGCACGATGGCGATCCTGGGGCCGTCCGGATACTTCTGGTTTCCCGGCGCGGCGATGGGCGTGCTGGGCCTGTTTGCCCTGTGGCGCATGACGCAGCGGCCTGCGCTGCCCAACGACGAACAGTTGCCCTATGTCGCCGTGCCGCGGACATCCAGCAGCGGCGCCGCCCTGGCCCTGGGCGACCAGGCAGAGGCCTAGCCCCGTGCGACCGGCTCAGTCGTCGTAGTCGATCTCGGCCCGCGCGATCTCGCAATAGGCCATTGCGCCACGCTTGTAGACGGCAAGCCGCTGTGCGGGCAGCAGTTCGGCGATGCAGTTGGGCGTGCCGTAATCATCCATCTCCCAGGATTCCACGGTGACCTTGAGGCGCGTAATGTTGACGCGGACACATTCCATGGCCGGCACACGCATCTCGATGAGCGCCGTGTCATGCACGGTCACCCGAAGATCGGTGTTGAGCTGGTTGTCGATCAGGATCTGGCCACCCTTGCTGCTGACCGCCGGGCAGCCCTCATCGATGAGGCCCACCTGGATGAGCGCGAAATACGCTCCCCAAATGAGCCCGGCAGCGATCACCGCCAGAACGAAGAAAAACTTCATGGCATTTCATACGGCTTGCGCCGCCCACCTTGTCCCGGATCGATAGTAGCCAGCCTGTCATGCGGGAACGAGCGCGAAGTCGTCTCGGCCGACGCATTGAGCATGCAAAGTGTCAGATCGCCCATGACTACAGCCTCCGCTCGCGTCGACTTGACCCAGACTGGAACAAGTTGTCGCAACGCTTTACAAAAATCCGGAGACCCCGGACGCATCCCTGCCCTGTCTCCTGCGCGAGTCGTTTGCAGCACCCCCGAGGCTGTCGGGAAGCCTCCCCGGCGCACGGAAACGCTTGCCTGCGCGCGCGCCATGGGTGCTATGACTCTGCTCCTTCGCAAGAAACGGGATTCTCACTTCATGTCCGACTTGGTGGAACGCGTCGATGACGGCGCCGTACGTGTCCTGCGCCTCAATCGCCCCGATGCGCGCAATGCGCTGAACATGGCCCTGATCAAGGCCGTGCGCGCCGAACTGGAGGCCGCCGCCCGTGATCATGTGCGCAGCCTGGTCATCACCGGCAACGGCAAGGGCTTCTGCGCGGGCGCCGACGTCAAGGAATGGTCGGAGCTGCAAAAGACCGGCGTGCCCGAGGGCTACGACTGGGTCGGCGAAATGCACAACCTGATCCTGGACCTGCACGCCCTGGAGATGCCGGTGGTCGCCATGATCAACGGCGCCGCCGTGGGCGCGGGTCTCGACATGGCGCTGACCTGCGACTTCCGCTTTGCCGCAGCCGAGGCGAAGTTCCGCTGCGCCTACACCTGGGTCGGCTTCAACCCCGATGCCGGCGGCACCTGGCTGATGCCGCGCCTGATGGGTCTGGAGGCCGCCAAGCGCTTTGCCTTCACCGGCGATATCTGGTCGGCCGAAAAGGCCCAGGCCAACGGCCTGGTCACCGAGATCCACGCCGCCGACGAACTGGAAGCCGCGACCATGGCCTTTGCCCGTGAACTGGGCGAAGGCCCCAGCGTCGCCATCCGCCAGACCAAGCGGCTGATGGAGGACGCGGCGAAGCGATCGCTGGCCGAGCAGCTGAAGTGGGAGCAGGAGGCGGGCAAGATCTGCGGCGCAACCGAGGATCACAAGGAAGCGCTCGCCGCCGCCGTCGAGAAGCGCAATCCGGTCTTCAAGGGCCGCTAGGAGTACCTTCATGGCTTACGACTTCGGCTTTACCGAAGAACAGGTGATGGTGCGCGACAGCCTGCGCGCCTTCATGGGCGAGGAAGTCCTGCCCCACGAGGACGTGGTCTATGCCAAGGGCGACGTGCCCGAGGAGATCGAAAAGGCGATCCGCGCGAAGTCCCTGGAGATGGGTTTCTGGAACGCCCACTTCCCCGAGGAGCTTGGCGGCGGCGGCATCGACAACGTCACCGCCAGCCTCATGTCCTATGAGCTGGGCGTGACGACCTGGGGCCTCATCTCCTGCGTCCAGGGCGGCAGCCTGATCCTGTGCGCCTGCGAGGGCGAGCAGCGCGAGAAGTACCTTTGTCCGGTGATCCGCGGCGAGAAGCTCGACTGCTTCGCGCTCACCGAGCCGGGCGCAGGTTCCGACGCCATGGGCATCAAGACGCGCGCCAGGAAGGAAGGCGGCGACTGGGTGCTCAACGGCCGCAAGCATTTCATCAGCAACGCCGACCGCGCCGATTTTGCGATCGTCTTTGCGGTCACGGGCGAAGACGAGACGCCGCGCGGCAAGCGCAGCCTCATCACCGCCTTCCTGATCGACAAAGGCACGAAGGGCATGGAGATCAGCCTGGGCAGCAAACCGATCGGCAACCCGGGCCACAACGTCAACGACATCTTCTTCGACGATTGCCGCGTGCCGGAAAGCCAGATCCTTGGCGAGGAAGGCAAGGGCTTCGAGGTCGCCGGCGAATGGCTGGTGCCCGGCCGCGTGATGGTTGCCGCCAACTGCTGCGGCAAGGCGCGCCGGGCGATCGACATGTCGCTGGAGTGGGCCGCGACCCGCAAGCAGTTCGGCCAGGAGATCGGCCGCTTCCAGGGCGTCTCCTTCAAGCTGGCCGACATGGAAACCGAACTCGCCGCCGCCGAATGGCTGACCTTCAATGCGGCATGGCGCCTGGACCAGGGCAACCTCTCGGACGCCGACGCCGCCATGGCCAAGCTCTATGCCAGCGAGATGCTGGGACGCACGACCGACGAGGCGGTGCAGATCCACGGCGGCATGGGCATGATGAGCGACTTCCCCGTGGGGCGCCTGTGGCGCGATGCGCGCATCGAGCGCATCTGGGAGGGCACCAGCGAGGTGCAGCGCCACATCATCAGCCGTTCCATCCTGCGCCCGCTGGAGGCCTGACATGCTCGATTTCACGCCGACCGACGAGCAGACCATGCTGATCGATTCCGTGCGCGCCTTCATCGAGAAGGAGCTGCGACCGCACGAGGACGAGATCGAACGGCTGGGCTACGTGCCCGAAGACATCGAGAACACGATTCGTCGCAAGGCGATCGAAGCCGGGATCTATCTTCGGCACCTGCCCGAGGAATGGGGCGGGCTGGGGCTCGACCATGTGACACAGACCCTGCTCACGATCGAGTTCTCGCAGGTCAGCTCGGGCCTTGCCGTCTGCACCAGCGGCCCGACCTACATCCTCACCAAGTGCAGGGGCGAGCAGGTCGACCGCTACCTCAATCCGGCGCTCCGCGGCGAGCGTGCGGAGGCCTTCGCCCTGACCGAGCCCAACGCGGGCTCGGACGCGCGCAACATCTCGACGCGCGCGGTGAAGGACGGCAATGACTGGGTGATCAACGGCCGCAAGCACTTCATCAGCGAGGGCGACCTCGCCGACTTCTTCATCGTCATGTGCGTGACGGGCGAGGACGAGACCCCGCGCGGCAAGGTCAAGCGCATCACGAGTTTCCTGGTCGACAAGGGCACGCCCGGCTTCGATGTCCGGAAGATGGAGGCCGTGTGCACCCGCGGCTACAACCCCACCGATCTCACCTTCGACAACGTGCGTGTCGGGGAGGACCAGATCCTGGGCGAAGAGGGTCAGGGTTTCGATCTCGCCAACGAGTGGCTCTACGCCGGGCGCATCGCCATGGCCGCACACTGTGTCGGCCAGGCTCGCCGTGCACTTGCGCTGGCCAACGAGTGGGCGGCGAACCGCAAGGCCTTCGGCCAGACGATCAGCCGCTTCCAGGGAGTGAGCTTCAAGATCGCCGATATGGCGACCGAGCTGCGCGCGGCCGAACTCATGACGCTGAACGCCGCCTGGAAGCTCGACCAGGGCACCTGCACGCGGATGGACACCTCCATCTGCAAGCTCTTCGCGAGCGAGATGCTGGGTCGAGTTACCGACCATACGGTGCAGATCTTCGGCGGAATGGGGTTGATGATGGAGCTACCCGTCCAGCGCTACTGGCGTGACGCCCGGGTGCATCGCATCTGGGAGGGCACCAGCGAGATCCAGCGCCACATCATCAGCCGCGACCTGCTGCGCCCCTACGAGCAGCGGGGCTGAGTTGGCAAACCGTTTCCCCTTGGCCTGTCACCCTCCGGCTTGACCGGAGGGTCCATGCTGTGACCCTTCAACGCGCGCCAGCGGCAAGGTCACAGCATGGATGGTCCGGTCAAGCCGGACCATGACATCGAAATTCGGGTAAGTGCGATGTTCGAAAGCGGCCTGCTGAAGGGCAAGAAGTTCCTGGTCACCGGCGGCGGCACGGGGCTGGGCAAGGCGATGGCGTCGCGCTTTTCCGAGCTGGGCGCCGAGATTGTCATCTGCGGTCGGCGCCTGGAGGTGCTGGAGGAGACGGCCGGAGAGATCGCCGCCGCAACCGGCGGTACGGTCGGTGTGCGCCAGATCGACATCCGCGACGCCGAGGGCGTCGATACCATGATCGAGTCCATCTGGGCCGAGGGGCCGCTCGACGGACTCGTCAACAATGCCGCGGGAAACTTCATCTCCAGGACCGAGGAACTCTCCCACCGCGCCGTCGACGCCGTGCTCAACATCGTGCTGCACGGCACATCCTATGTGACGCTGGCCTGCGGCAAGCGCTGGCTCGCCGAAGAGCGCAAGGCAACCGTTCTTTCGATCATCACCACCTACGCCTGGACCGGCTCGGCCTATGTCGTGCCCTCGGCGATGGCGAAGGCCGGCGTTCTGGCGCTGACGCGCAGCCTGGCGGTCGAGTGGGGCGGCAGGGGCATCCGGCTCAACGCCATCGCGCCCGGCCCCTTCCCCACACCCGGCGCCTGGGACCGGCTGATGCCGAAATCCGGCGAACTCGCCGATGACGGCATGGGGGCCGCCAGCGTGCCGCTGGGGCGCGTCGGCGAGCACAGCGAGCTTGCCAACCTGGCGAGCTTCCTGATGTGCGACGGCTCTGCTTATATCAACGGCGAGGTCGTCACCATCGACGGCGGCGAGTGGCTGCAGGGCGCCGGCCAGTTCAACTTCCTGCGCAAGATGTCGGACGCCGACTGGGCGGCCATGAAACCCAAGAAGTAGGGCATACGCCCCTCACCTTTCGGATCATCACCATGCTGAACGAACGTCGCCGCGAAAACCTCAAGCGCGCCCTCAATCCCCGCACCGTCTGTTACGTCGGCGGCGCCTTCCTGGAAAACACGATCCAGTACAACCGCCGCCTGGGCTTCGACGGCGAGGTCTGGGTCGTGAACCCCAAGTACGAAAGCATCGGCGGGGCCAGGTGCTACCCCACGGTCGACGACCTGCCGGGCGCTCCCGACGCCACCTTCATCGCGGTCAACCGCGAGATGACCAACCAGGTGGTGAAGAGCCTGGCCGCACGCGGTGCGGGCGGCGCGATCTGTTATGCCGCGGGTTACTCCGAGGTCGGCGGCGTCGGCCCGGCACTGGAGGACGAGCTGCGGGCCAACGCCGGCGACATGGCGCTGGTCGGCCCCAACTGCTACGGCATCAACAACTTCCTGCACGGTGTGCCCCTGCTCGCCATCGCCTCCTCGGGCGAGCGGGTGGAGCGCGGCTGCGCCTTCATCGCCCAGAGCGGCAACCTGTGCATCAATGTCTCCAACAACAAGCGCAACGCCGAGCTGGCCTACGTCATCTCCTGCGGCAACCAGGCGGTGCTCGACATCGCCGACTATGTCGACGTGCTGATCGACAACCCCGCGATCACCTGCTTTGCGCTCTTCGTCGAGGCGATCCCGGACGTGCCCCATTTCAGCCGTGTCGCCCTGCGGGCGCTGAAGGCGGGCAAGCCGATCATCGCCATCAAGTCCGGCGTCTCCGAGCTCGGCAAGAAGATGGCGCTCTCCCACACCGCCTCGCTGGCGGGCGACGACTCCCTCTACCAGGCGCTGTTTGATCGGCTCGGCATCATCCGCGTCTCGACCCCGGTGGAACTGCTGGAGACCGCGAAGTACATCACGGTCACCGGGGTGCCCAAGGGCCGGCGCCTGGCCGTGTTCACCTGCTCGGGCGGCGACTCCGAGACGGTGGCCGATCTTGGCGATCCCCTGGGCGTCATCCTGCCCCAGCCCAACCCGCAGCAGTTCAAGGAACTGCGCGCGGTGATGCCGGAGTTCGCCAATGTCACCAACCCCTTCGACTACAACACCAACTTCTGGGGCAATTACGAGGTCCTGGTGAAGCTCTTCCATGTCCTGCTGCGCGAGGGCGTGGATGCCGGCCTGCTGATCGTGGACTCGCCCGCCGAGACGAACAACGAGCACAAGAGCGAGACCGACGCCGTGGTCCAGGCGACCCGCGATGCCGGACGCAAGGCCGGCGTGCCGGTCGCCTATTGCTCGGTCATGCCGGAGGCCTCCAACTCGGCCATGCGCAAGTGGAGCCATGAGGACGGCATCGCCTCGCTCCAGGGCATTCGCGAAGGCGTCGGCGCGGTGGCGCGCACGGCCGCCTTCGGCGAGCGCCGCCAGCAGCTTCTGGCCCGCGCCGAACTCGACAGCCACGCCCTGCCCGACATCCACCCGCTTTCGGGCGAACCCCGCGCGCTCGACGAGTGGCAGGGCAAGCAGGACCTGGCGGCCTATGGCCTCTCCGTACCCTCCGGGCGCACCGCGACCATCGCGGGCGCGGCCGAAGCCGCGCAGGCGGTGGGTTTCCCGGTGGCGGTCAAGCTGCTGTCGGACACGATCCTGCACAAGACGGACGTCGGCGGCGTGGCGCTCAACCTGACGAGCCCGGAACTGGTCGCCGCCGCGGCGTGCGACATGGCCGACCGTCTGGGTGTCACCCAGGTGCTGGTGGAGCCCATGGCGCCCAAGCCGGTCGCCGAGATGATCATCGGCATCACCCGTTCGGAGGAGTTCGGTCCCGTACTGGTGGTCGGCGCCGGCGGCGTGCTGGTGGAACTCTACAAGGATGCCGCCTCCCTGCTGCTGCCCGCGCACGAGGACGACATCCGCGCCGCCATCGACGGCCTGAAGATCGCCAGGCTGCTCGACGGCTTCCGCGGCGGCCCCAAGGGCGACCGCGAGGCCCTGGTGCAGGCGGTCAAGGCGGTCGCGGCCTATGCGGAGGCCAACCGCGATACCCTGGCCGAACTCGACGTCAATCCGCTGTTCGTCCTGCCCGAGGGGCAGGGGGCCGTCGCCGTCGACGCCCTGATCCGCAAGGTCTGAAGGAGAGAGAGATGAGCAACGAGGTCGTTCACACCGTCCGCCGCGGCAAGGTTCTCGAGATCACCATCGACAACCCGCCGGCCAACGCCATCGGCCGCAAGGTGACCCAGGGCCTTTCCAGGGCCTTCACCACCCTGCGCGACGATCCCGATCTGCTGGTCGGCATCGTCACCGGCTCAGGGAGCAAGTTCTTCTCGCCGGGCTGGGACCTGAAGGAGGGTGCCGCCGAGATCGACGCCAAGGAAAGCGGCAGCAGCGACGACATCAGCTACAGCAACGAGGGCGGCTTTGCCGGCATCACCGAGCTGTGGAACCTCTACAAGCCGGTGATCGCGGCGATCAACGGCTATGCCGTGGGCGGCGGCTGGGAGATCGCACTGTCCTGCGACATCCAGTACGCCGTGCCGCACGCCACCTTCTTCGTGCCCGACGTGCACCGCGGATTCGTCGCCGATGCCGGTGCGATCCAGATCCTGCCGCGCCGCCTGCCCCACTCCATTGCGATGGACGTGCTGCTGTCGGGCCGCCGGGTAAACGCCGAGGAGGCGCTGAAGTGGGGTCTCATCAACGAGATCGTCGAGCCCGAAAAGCTGATGGAACGCGCCCGTGAGATGGCCGACCACCTGGCCAAGGGTGGCCCGCTTGCCCTGCAGGCGACCAAGGCGGCGGTGCGCCATACCATGCACCTTTCCATCCCGGACTGCTTTGCCGCCCTGCGCGACGGCAGCCTGCCGATCTACCAGGCGATGCTCGATTCCGAGGACGCCAAGGAAGGCCCGCGCGCCTTCGCCGAAAAGCGCGAGCCGGTGTTCAAGGGCCGCTGAGGCCGGCAGACACGCAACAAGGAGCTGACACCATGACCGACGAGATCGTTCTCTACAGCCATCCCATGTCGCGCGGGCGCGTGGCGCGCTGGATGCTGGAGGAGGTCGGCCAGCCCTATCGTGTCGAGCTGGTGGGCTACGGCCCGGCGATGAAGTCGGAGAGCTACCGGGCGATCAACCCCATGGGCAAGGTCCCCGCCCTGGTCCACCAGGGCAATGTCGTCACCGAGACGGCGGCGATCTGCGCCTATCTGGCGGACGCCTTTCCCGAGGCGGGTCTTGCCCCGGCTTCGGGCTCGCCGGGGCGTGCCGCCTACTACCGCTGGCTGTTCTTCGGCGCGGGGCCGTTGGAGGCTGCAGCCAGCAACCGCGCCATGGGCTTCGAGGTGCCCGAGGACAAGCGCGCCCTGATGGGCTACGGCAGCTACCACGACGTGCTGGCAACGCTGGAATCCGTGCTGGAGGGCCGCGCGTTTATCGCCGGTGAAGCCTTCAGCGCCGCCGATGTCTATCTGGGTTCCCAGCTCGGCTTCGGCATGATGTTCGGCACCGTCGAGAAACGCCCGGCCTTCGAGAAATACTGGCTGGGCCTTGCCGCACGCCCGGCCTATCAGCGCGCCGCCGCCACCGACGACGAACTGATCGCCGAGATCCAGGCCAAGGCCGGCGGCTGAGCGTCCCGCCGCTCAGGGACGGCGGATCAGGATCTGGCCGTTGCGGATGTGGACGAAATCGACCGGGTTCACCTGCAGATAGGCAAGCACGGCATCGCGCACGCTGGTGCGTCCCTGTTCGTCCTTCCAGCCCCAGTCGTCGCCGCAGATGAAACCGCCGGATTTGACCTTGCGGTGGGCGAGCACGAAATCCTGCAAGACGACCTCGAAGGAATGGTCGCCGTCGATGAAGCAGACATCGAGGGAGCCATCGGGCAGGGCCTGCAGGCCGTCGACCGACAGTGCGCGCTGGATGTGCACCTCGGGCCGGTTGGCAAAGCGCTTCACCACCGAGGTATGCAACCGGTCCATGCCCGCCTGGTCCTTGACCGACAGGCCGCCGTACATGCGCTTGGGGAACTGCGGCTGGAACAGCCACGGGTCGATCAGGTGAAGCGCGCTGGGCTCCAGCTTTTCCAGAAGCACCGCGGCGAAGTCGCCGCGCCAGACGCCGATCTCGGCAACCGCACCGCCTTTCACCAGATAGTCGAGCAGGCGCACGCGATAGGGCTTGGGCCCGCTGGGACGCGCGGCGGTACGGGTTGCCGCGCGCTTGGGCGCCACCTTGAGAACCTTGCCGGCGCCCTTGGCCGCCGCTGGCGCGGCCGCCTTCTTCTGTGGAGGCTTTCCCGATGCCTTGGCCGCCTTGACGATTGGCGACTTCTTCGCGGGCGCTTTCTTTGCCGCAGCTTTCTTGCCGGAATCCTTGGCCATGACCGTCAGCCTGCGCCCCGCACGAAGGTCTCGCGCCCGCCACTGACATTGAGCACGGTGCCGCTGACATAAGAGGCCTCGGGCGAGGCCATCCAGACGACGGCATTGGCGATGTCCTCGACCTCGCCGATGCGCCCCAGCGGCACGGCCCGCTTGCCCATCTCCACGACGGCGTCCTGGCCCATGCCGGTGTCGCTGTCCCACATTTCGGTGCGGATGAGGCCCGGGCGTATGCCGACGACGCGGATGCCTTCCGGCGCGATCTCCTTGGCAAGGCCGATGGTGAAGCTGTCGAGCCCGCCCTTGGTGCCGGCGTAGATGACATCGCCCGGCAGGCCGCCGTAGAGGCCCGAGATCGAGGAGATGTTCACGATGACGCCGCCCTTGCCGCCGCGCCTGGTCGACATGCGGCGGATCGCCTGCTGGCAGGTCATGGCTGGGCCCAGCAGGTTGGTCTCGATGATGCGGCGCATCACCTCGGGGTCCTGATCGCCAATCGGCGTTTCGATGGAGATCGCGGCGTTGTTGACCAGAACGTCGACCGGGCCAAGCTGGCTGTCGGTTTCGGCAAACAGCCGCTCGACATCGCCGGGCCTGGCGACATCGGCCTGCACCGCAATTGCGCGCGCGCCATGGCTGCGCACCTCCTGTGCGACCGCCTCGGCGCGGTCGGCCGCAGCGGTGTAGTTGACGCAGACGTCGTAGCCCTGGCGACCGGCAAGGCGCGCGATACCCGCCCCGATTCCGCGGCTGCCGCCGGTTACGATCATGATTCCCTTGCTCGCCATCGCGTCACGCTCCGTGTGTTCGAGATGAGAGACTCGCCAATCGCTGGCGATCCCGCAAGGCCTCAGCGAGCAGCCAGGCGCGAAAACGTCCGATCCATGATTCCCAGCCGGTCCGGGACGACCGCATGGGCCTCTGGCCCCGGCGACCGCCCGGGGTTAAAGAAGACCGCGCACCGTCGGGGAGAACGAGACATGAGCCGCACACTGAACCAGCCGCTGGGCGGCAACCAGATGCCCCGCTTCGGCGGCCCTGCCACGATGATGCGCCTGCCGACCCAGGAGGACGCCGCGGGACTGGACGCCTGTTTCGTGGGCGTGCCGCTGGACATCGGCACCTCGAACCGCGCCGGTTCACGCCACGGCCCGCGCCAGATCCGTGCCGAATCCTGCCTGCTGCGGCCCTACAACATGGCGACGCGCGCGGCGCCCTTCGACAGCCTGCAGGTAGCCGACATCGGCGATGTGCCGATCAACACCTTCAACCTGCCCAAGTGCATGGACATCATCACGGACTTCTATGACGAGAAGATCGTGGCCCATGGCGCCAAGCCGCTGACCCTGGGCGGCGACCACACCATCGTCCTGCCGATCCTGCGTTCCCTGTTCAAGAAACACGGCAAGCTGGGCCTCGTCCATGTCGATGCCCATGCCGACATCAACGACACCATGTTCGGCGAGAAGATCGCCCACGGCACGCCGTTCCGCCGTCTGGTGGAGGAAGGAATTCTCGACGGCAACCGCACGGTCCAGATCGGCCTGCGCGGTTCGGGCTATGCCGCAGAGGATTTCGACTGGCCGGTGGAGCAGGGTTTCCGCGTGGTGCAGGCGGAGGAATGCTGGATGCGCTCGCTGGAGCCGCTGATGGCCGAGGTGCGCGAGAAGGTGGGCGGCGGCCCGGTCTATATCTCCTTCGACATCGACGGCCTCGACCCGTCCTTCGCGCCGGGCACCGGAACGCCCGAAATCGCTGGGCTGACGAGCAGCCAGGGTCTGGAGATCATCCGGGGTTGCCGGGGGCTCGATGTGGTCGGGGGCGATCTTGTGGAGGTTTCGCCGCCCTACGATCCGCACGGCAACACGGCGCTGACGGGCGCCAACATGCTGTTCGAAATGCTCTGCGTCTTGCCCGGCGTCGAGTACCGGGCCTGAGAGCGGCCTCTAGAGGCCCTGCAGGCTGAGCAGCGCCATCAGGCTGGCCATGGCGCCCAGAACGGTCAGGCCGAACATCAGGGCGACCTGACGGTTATGATCGCGCCGGGCGATCATCGGGGTCGCGGTGGTGACATCGCTGGATCGGGAATGCATGGCTTCTCACCTTCTGTTCATCAGGAGCACGTCAGGTCTGCACCCCGATGAACGCCATGTGGTGTGCGGAGGTTCCGGGCGCCTGTGACCTCAGTCACTCCAGAAGCGGTTCAGATGGCGGTGTGGACCACAAAGGCGCCGGCGGTGCCGACAAAGCCCGCCATCAGCGCAAGGCCGACACAAACGGCGAACTGATACATCGCATCGGCCTTCGCGGCGGCCTTGCGGGCCGCTTCAAGGGCGGCGCGATCGGAAACTGCAATGTTCTTGGCCATGGTACTTCCCCCAAGCTGATGCGGCCCGTTCCATCCGGCGCCGCCGTCGATGAGGGGAAGATGGTCGATTCGCCTCTGCGGCGCCTATCAAACGGCACGGGTGGGGAGTCGCCTTGGCAATCTGTTTCGCTTTGGCACGAAATGGATGGTCAATCTGTCATGCTGAGCGTTTGCGTCAGACCTAACGCATTGGAATAATAGAGAAACCCTTCTCTCCTGCCTCCAAGGTGGATCTGCCGCCCCCGGAACGCAGAAAGGGGCCGCCCCGGTCCGGAGCGGCCCCTTCATCGCTGAAAACGGCCTTTGATCAGACGGGATCGCGGCGCAGGGCCTGGGCCATGCAGTGAACGCCACCGCCGCCCCGGGTGAAGACGTCGACCTCCGGATCGAAGACCTCGAAACCGTGAGCCCGCAGCTTGGCGTTGAGGTCCTTGGCATGGGCAGGCGCCAGGATCTTGTCGTTGCCGAGCGACATGACGTTGCAGGCAAGGGCCATGGTGTCCTGGTAGTTGACCTCCACCAGTTCGATCTTCTTGGACTTGAGCCAGGCCA
Organism: uncultured bacterium; assembly: GCA_938014945.1. GTDB lineage: Bacteria > Pseudomonadota > Alphaproteobacteria > SP197 > SP197 > CALGGB01. Next base: position 38,494 of record CALLQH010000080.1, read on the forward strand.
TGATCTCGGGGTCGGTGGTGTCCGGGCAGACCGCGCAAAGCTTCTCGGCCAGCATGCAGACCATCAGGTCGATGTGGACGTAGTGCTCGGCGATCGGCGCGATGCGGACCTCCCAGCCCTCCTTCTCGAACCACTTGCGGACCTGCTGGGCCGACTGCTCCTGGGTACGCTCGCCGCACCAGCCGATCAGCACGCAGCCGGGCTCGATGATGTCGAAATCGCCGCCCTCGAAACTGCCGGCGGTGACCATGTCATAAATCGGGATGCCCTTTTCCATGTAGAAGCGCACCACGGGGCCGTACTCGCCCCGGCGCCACCACTGGGCCATCTGGGTGACGACCGCGCCATAGGGCGTCATGAACGAGGAATCGCGGGCATAGACCTGGTAGGGCAGCTCCTCGTCGGGCTCCAGCCAGTGGACCTTCACGCCGGCCGATTCGTAGGCGTCGACCATCTCGCGGTGCTGGCGCATGGCGAGCTGGTGATCGAAGGCATCGCCGCGCTTCAGCGTCGCCTTGGAGATCGAGCTGGTCGGCAGCCACTTGTAGTTGTCGGCCGGGCCAAGGAGCACGTCGGTCAGATTGCCGTATTCGGAGTTGCAGCCCCATTCGGAAAGGACGGGGGTGTTGCCTTGCGGATTGCGGGCGCGGAGCGGGTTCATGGGCGGTCCCTTGTGTGACGGTGTGGAACAAGGTTCGTCCCCGCCCGGCGTGAGCGCAAGGGAGAAGAATTCCGCGCCTCCGTGAGTTAAACTATCGCTGACCTGCCCGGAGTGCGAGATGCGCCGCCTGCCCCCGCTCAACGCCCTGCGCGCCTTCGAGGCCGCCGCCCGCCACCTGCACATCGCGCGCGCGGCAGGTGAGCTCAACGTCACCCACGGCGCGGTGAGCCATCAGATCCGTCATCTGGAGGAGAGCCTGGGCACCGCCCTGCTCGCACGTACCGGCAACCGCATCGCACTGACCCCGGCGGGCCAGCGCCTGCTGCCCGTGCTGAGCGAAAGCCTGGACCGCATCGCCGAGGCCACGGCGGGCCTCGCCCACGACGGCGCGGCCGAGCAGGTGACCATCGCCTGCGCGCCTGCGCTGGCGGCCAAGTGGCTGGTGCCGGAGATGACCGCCCTGCTGGAGCGCCATCCCGGTGTGGCCATCGACATCGCGCCGGCCCAGGAACTCGCCTGGTTCGACCCGCGCCAGCGGGCAAGCCCGCGCGAGGCCGACATCGTCATCGCCTACGGCCGCCCCGACGCCGAGGCGGTAGGCACGGTGCCCCTGCCCGGCATCTCCTTTTTCCCCGTGATGAGCCCACGCCTGAGCCACGGGGCGCGAGCCGTGCGGCGGCCCCAGGACATCGCCCGCCACGCCATCCTGCACGATGACGACGGCACCGGCTGGCGCCGCTGGATGGCGGCGGCGGGGCTGGAGGGCAGTGCCGAGCTGCGCCACATGCGCCTGGGCAACGCCAGCCTCTCCCTGGGCGCAGCGGTCGACGGACTGGGCATCGCGCTGGGCGACACGATCCTGGCCGATGCGGACCTTGCCGCCGGCCGCCTGGTCGCCCCTTTCGAGATTCGTGTGCCGGCGCCGGGCGCCTATTTCCTGATGCTGCCCCAGGGCGCGCGACGGCCCGGCGCGCGCGAGGCGGTGGCGACCTGGCTTGCCGACCGCCTGAGTGCGCGCATGACCTGAGAAATCCTGTTTGTCAGTCCGGCGCGGAGGGCAGCAGCACCGTCACCGTGGTGCCCTTGCCCAGTTCGCTGGCGACAGAGAGGCTGCCGTGATTCGCCTCGACCAGATCGCGGCACAGGATGAGACCGATGCCCGACCCGGTCTCGTGGTTGGTGCCGGGCACCGGACGTTTGGCCTCCAGCTCGAACAGGCGCTCCAGCCGATCAGGAGCGATGCCGATACCCGTGTCGGCAACCGTGATGCGTGTCGCGCCATCCTCTGATGCCGCTGAAACCGTCACCACGCTTCCCGCCTGACTGTACTTCAGGGCATTGCCGATGATGTTGCGCAGCACGGTCTCGATCATGCGCAGGTCGCCGTAGAGGGCGAGGCCTTCGGGGACCTCTGCCTGCAGGGCGACATCCTTGGCCTCGGCCAGTGGACGCAGGATGGCGAGCACGCTTTCGATCAGGCCGTCGGCCGGCACCTGCTCGGCCGAAAGCGGGTTGCGTCCGGTCTGCAGGGCCGCCCAGTCGAGCAGGTTGTTGAGCAGGGTGTAGGCCGCGGCCGCGGCATCGCGCACGTTGTGATAGACCGAGACCAGCCGCGTCTTCTCCATCCGCTCGCCCTCGGAGACCAGCAGATCGCCGTAGTTCAGCAGGACGTTGAAGGGCGAACGCAGGTCGTGGCCGATGATCGAGAGCAGCAGGGACTTCTGCCCGTCCAGCCGCTCGAGCTCGGCCTGGGCCTCCTTGCGTTCGGCGACCTCGCGCTGGAGCCGCCCGTTGAGGCGCTGATACCACAGAGCGACGGCCGCCAGGACGACGACCACAGCGGCAAGGGCGCCCGAGAGACGGTAGAGTCCGCTACGGTCGACCTTGGCATCGGGATCGTAGATGAAGCCGTCGAGGTCGATATCGGCCGGCACCATGCCGACATCAGCATACTTCTGCGCAATGCGCGCCCAGCGGCCGGGGTTGATGTAGCCGACCTCCACGACATTGGCATTGACCAGCGGCTGCATGGCCGATGCCTCGAACAGCAGGTGAGGCAGGCTCTTCTGGGAGTCGTACCGCGTCACGATGAGCGAAGCGATCTCCTCGGGATGGGCCATGGCGTATTGCCAGCCCTTCATCGAGGCATCGACGAAACGGCGCACCATGTCCGGCTTCTCGTCGATCACCGACTGCATGGTGAAGAGGTTGTCGCCGTAGAAGTCGATGCCGCTCTCGATGGGGCGCAGCAGGACATAGGGAATGCCGCGTGCGGTGAGCTGATAGGGTTCGTCGGTGGAATAGACCGACATGGCATCGACCCGGCCGCTGATGAGACTTTCGACATCGAAGTCATGCTCGACGAGATCAAGCTTTTCGGGGTCGATCCCCTCCTCCGTCAGATAGGCGAAGAGCTCCGCCGAGTGCGGCTCGATCATCAGCTTGCCGGCGACCAGCGCATGAATGTTCGCCGTGGAGGTGCGGCGCAATGCCATCAGGGCGAGCGGCGAGTGCTGGAAGACGTCGGCGAGCACGACGACCGGTGCACCGTCGCGGCGCATCAGCAGCAGGTCCGTGGTGCCTACGCCAAAGGTCGCGCGGCCCTCGACAACCTCGTTCATCGGCTCGATGCCGGGCTGGGCCTCGACGATGCTCACCTCCAGCCCGGCGTCTCGGTAATAGCCCTGCTCGGCCGCGGCATAGTAGCCGGCGAACTGGAACTGGTGACGCCACTTGAGCTGCAGGGTCACCTGCTCGGGCCCGTTCTGACGCGATTGCGCATGCACCGACACCGCCGGAAGCGCAATCAGAACGGCCAGAAGCAAGGCCATGCAGCCCCGTCGGCCAGCGGCGCTGCGAAACCTGCCTGCCATGCCTTCTCCTTCGTGACGCGCCATGGTAGCGAATTCCGGCGCTGGAGGCTTCCCCCGCCGTCGCATTGACAGGCGGGCTCCGGCGTCCCGAAGATGACGCCGCGCGACAGCGCCCAGACAGCGAAACAAGGAACTCCCATGAGCAGCAATCTGACCCGCGGACAGGCCCTGATGCAGCTTGTCCACGGCTACGGCATCGACACCTGTTTCGGCATGCCGGGCGTCCACACGCTGGAGTACTACCGGGGCATCGGCGACAGCGACATGCGCCATGTCCTGTTCCGCCACGAGCAGGGCGGCGGCTTCATGGCCGACGGTTATGCGCGCATCTCCGGCAAGCCGGCGGTGTGCTGCGTCATCACCGGGCCGGGTGTCACCAACATCGCCACCGCCATGGGCAACGCCTTTGCCGACAGCCAGCCGATGCTGGTGATCGCCAGCACGAACGGTAGCGACGATCTGGGCGCGGGCCGCGGCCGCCTGCATGAAATCACCGACCAGCGCGCCACCGTCGCGCCGCTGGCGGCCTTCGCGCAGACCATCTTCGACGGCCGATCGATTCCCGGCGCGATCAACCGCGCCTTCGAGACCTTCCGCGCCGGCCGCCCGCGGCCCTGCTACATCGAACTGCCGATCGACAAGATTGCCGAGGCCGCCGAGTTCGCGACGCGTCCCTCGCCCGTCGCCGGGCCGCCGCGCCCCGACAGCATCACCATCGAGCGCGCCGCCAAGGTGGCGGCCAAGGCCAAGACCCCGGTGATCATCGCCGGCGGCGGCGCCATCGATGCCGGCGGGGCGCTGCAGGCGCTGGCCGAGAAGATGGGCGCGCTGGTGATCCTGACCATCGCCGGCAAGGGTGCGATCCCCGAACACCATCCGCTGAACGCCGGCTCGTGCCTCACCTCCCCCCACGCCCACAAGCTGGTCGAGGAAGCCGACGTGCTGATCGCCGTGGGTACCGAGATGTCGGAAACCGACATCTGGGCCGAGAAGGATTTCCTCGCGCCCAAGGGCAAGCTGATCCGCATCGACATCGACCCTGCCAACCTGTCGCGCGACTACATGCCCGAGGTCGCCGTGCTGGGCGATGCCGGCGCCTCGATGGCGATGCTGGCCGACGCCCTGCCTGCCAACAACGACGGCAAGCGCGGCTTCGGCGGCAGCCGCGTCGTCGCCGACCTCAGGAAGAAGGTCATGGCGGACCTCATGAAGGGCAAGCGCTCCAAGAAACTCGCCAAGGTGCTGGACGCGACGCGCGAGGCGATCCCCGAGGACGGCTGGCTGATCACCGATGCCACCCAGATCGCCTACTTCGGCAACACCTACTGGCAGACCTCGATGCCGCGCAGCTACACCCACCCCAACGGCTACTGCACCCTGGGTTCGGCCATGCCCTCGGCGATCGGCGCCAAGCTCGGCGTGCCCGGCCGCAATGGCGTTGCGATGGCGGGCGATGCCGGTTTCCTGTTCACGGTGCAGGAGCTGGCGACGGCGGTCGACGAGAAGGTCGGCCTGCCGATCCTGCTGTGGAACAACGACGGCCTGGGCCAGATCAAGCAGGGCATGATCGAGCGCGACATCAAGCCGCTGGGCGTGGAACCCGGCCGCAATCCGGACTTCCTGGCGCTGGCCAAGGCCTTCGGCGCGGGCGCCAAGCGGCCGAAGTCGCTCAAGGGCCTGACCGGAGCGATCAAGGACGCCTTCAAGGCCGACGGTCCGACCCTGATCGAGGTGCGCGAGGATTCAGACTACCTCAGCTGAGCCGCCGGCCGGCCCCGCCAGATAACGCAGGAGGGGCGCGGTGCTGGCCGGATCGCCCGCGCGCTCCCGACCGGCAAAGTCGATCACCTCGACCTCGTGCTCGGTGAGACGGCGCAGGGCAGGCTGATCGGCCTCCGGCCCCAGGCGTTCGAGCAGGGCGAAGGCCGGCATGTAGTCGGGGTAGCGGCGTTCCATGTCGTCGATGAAGGCGGGCCAGTCGAGCGGCAGCGCCTTCTGCGCCTGCCGCCGGCCCGAGGCCAGCAGCTCGGCATCCGAACGCGGCACCAGGCCGTGGCGGTCGAGCAGCGGCGCAACGGCGTTGGCCGCCTCGCGCTCGACCGCGGCAAGCAGACGCAGCTTGGCTGCTTCATCGCCCGAGCTTTGATCGGCGAGTTCGAGGAAGTACCCCTCGCCCTCGATCTCCTCCTCGAAGTAGCGGCAGAGTGTCGCGTGGTAATCCGGCTGGTCCATGGTCTCTTCCTGTCTCAATGCAGCGCCGTCGCCACGCCGTCGCGCGGCACGGCAGCCCGGTCATGCTCGTTCATGTCGAATTCGCGTGCGAAACGGTGGCCGGCATAGACGGCATGGGCGATCAGCCCCGGCGCCTCGCAGTCGCCGATACGCACGATGGCCGGTCCCTCGCCTGCCGCGACCCGCGGGTGGGCCATCAGGTCATGGTAGAGACGGTCCTGGGGCAGCCGCGCCGTGACGAGGAGCAAGGCTTCGGCGGCAACCTTCCGCTCCCGGCCGGTATAGCCGCAGCGCAGGAGCGCATTCTGCCCGTCGAAGGCGGCGAGGCCATGGGCCGTCACAAGCTCCACCCCCGCCTCCATCAGGCGGCGCTGGGATCGATACTGTTCGACGGTCGCGCTGGCCCAGCCCGCAATGCGATCGGCCGGTGTCGCGAACACCAGCTCGATGCCGGCAGCAACCAGGCGCTCCGCCAGCACCGGACCCATGTAGACATGATCGTCGTCGAACAGCAGGACTCGTCCCCGGGGCAGACGCCCCGCCATGATGTCGTCGGGCGTGAAGACGCGGTCAGCCGGCAGGCCGTCCAGAGGAGAAGTGCGTGAGCGGCTGAAACCATCGCCCCGCCAGCGGGCACCGGTCGCGATCACCACATGGTCGGCACCGAACGCGAGCACGTCGTCGGGCTCGAGCGCACTCTCGCGAAAGACCTCGACATTGGTCATGGCCTCGATGCGCGATACCCGATGGTCGCGCACGCGGATCCATTCGCCCAGACCGGGCAGTGACGCTTCCCGGGCGACACGGCCGCCGAGTTCGCGGCCGGCCTCGGCGAGCGTCACCTCGCAGCCGCGCCGGCCCAGGGCTTCCGCCGCCTCCAGTCCGGCAGGGCCCGCACCCACGACCAGAACACGGGTCGGACGGGCGACCTGCGGAATGATCTCGGGGTGCCAGCCGCGCCGCCATTCCTCACCCATGGTCGGGTTCTGCGTGCAGCGGATCGGCACGCCCTTGGCATCGCCCGAGTAGCAGACGTTGCAGCCGATGCACTCCCGGATGTCCTCGGGCCGCCCCTCTGCGATCTTCCGGGGCAGGAAGGGATCGGCGATCGAAGGGCGCGCCGCACCGATAAGGTCGACGATGCCGCGGCGCACCTGGCTCGCCATGGTGTCGGGAGAGGTGAAGCGCCCGACCGTCACCACCGGCTTGCTCGTCTCCGACTTCACGAAGGCCATGTAGGGCTCCAGCGCGCCTTCCTTGACGTAGCGGGAGGTACCCATCTCGTAGGAATAGTCGGCGATGTTGATGTCCCAGAGATCGGGCAGTTCGGCCAGCATGCCGAACATGTCGCGCAACGCGCCATGGACCGGCTTGCCGTCGCCGCCTCCGCCGTCGTCGATGGAGAAGCGAACGGCAACGGCACAGGTCTCGCCCACCGCGTCCCGTGTGTCCTCGATCACCTCGCGGACCAGCCGCACACGGTTCTCGAGGCTGCCGCCGTAGTCATCGGTCCGCCGGTTGGTCGCGGACGAAAGGAAGTTCGCCAGCATGTAGCCGTGGGTGGCATAGACGTAGACGATGTCGAAGCCTGCCGAGCGCGCACGCAGCGCGGCGTCCCGGTGCCAGCGGCGGAACTCGCGGATGTCGGCCTTGTCCATGGCCCGCGTGGCGAAGGGCTCGCCGTTGAGCGCCGGAATGCTGGCGACGTCGCGGGGTACGTCGCGTGTCAGCCCGTTCACCGAACGCGCGCCGCCGTACCAGAGCTCCGCCCCGGCAAGCGCGCCGTGCGCGTGGATATTCTCGGTGGCCAGCGCATTGGCGGCGATGTCGCTGTCGTCCCACAGGCTGGCGGAGGGGAACGGCACGTCGTCGGAAGACGGATGGATGGAGCAGTATTCGGTGCAGACCACGCCCCAGCCCCCTTCCGCCTTGACCCCGCGCATGGCGGCCAGGGTGCGCGGCCGCTGCCAGCCCATGCCGGTGCAGTGCGGCACCTGGTAGAAACGGTTGGGTGCGGTGACCGGGCCGATCTGCAGCGGCTCGAACAGGATGTCGTAGCGGGGATCGCGCGGCATGGTGATGACCTCAGGCGTCACAGAATCGTTCGGGAAAGGCAGAGGCAAGAAAAGCCCTGACAGCCTCCATCGCGCGCAGCGCGTGCCGGGGATCGGGGTCGGAGAGCTGCTGCGACCAGAAACCGAAGAGCATGGCATCGAGCCCCTTGGCCAGGGCGGGGACACGGGCCTCCTGCCCGCCGCGCGCAAGCTGGCGCAGCAGGCTGTCGAGATCGTTGCGATAGCTGCGGTCACGGGGGGTGCCCAGGGAATGGTAGAGGCGGCTGCAGCCGGCATCGCCCCACACCGCATGCCACACCGCCACGACATTCCTGTTCCTGCCAACAAAGCCGATGTCGTGCTCGAACAACGCCATCAGCCGCTCTTCCACGGAACGCCCGGGGTCGGCGAGGATGGCATGCCAGCCCTCCGCATAGAGCGCACCCATGTGCTCCAGCACGGCGACCAGAAGGCCGTCCTTGGAACCGAAATGGAAGAGCAGCAGAGGCTTGGACACTCCGGCGCGGCGGGCGACGGCGTCTAGGGTCGCTCCGGCGAGCCCCTGTTCGGCGATCCCGTCGATGGCAGCCTCGATGATGGCGCGACGGCTCGCCTCTCCGCGCGCCTTGCGCCCGTCGCCGTCCTGCGCGTCTGCGACCGCCTCCAGCGCCAACGTAACCCTCCCGGGTATCTGACCATGCGGTCAGATACTATGGCGGCATGCGCACACCATCAATGCCGACCGGAAATGCCAGGGGCCGTTCCCTTTCGGAAACGGCCCCTGCCCCCTCGCGCGGATGCCCCCCGCAACCTCGGTAAAATCAGGTCTTGTAGCTGGGATCGGCCTTGTCGAGCTGGCGCAACACGGCCTGCCAGGCGGCATTGTCGCTGTTCCACTCGGAAAGATCGACCGCGTTCGTGCGCGCCACGGCTTCCTTGCTGGGCATGACGATCTCGGTGTTGGCGCTCATGACGTCGACCTGGACCTTGCAGGCCATTTCCAGATTGTAGAGGCGCAGGAAGGCCTCGCCCGCCGAACCGCCGCAGGTGAGCAGGCCGTGGTTGTAGAGGATCATGTCGCGGTTGCTGGGGCCGAGGTCGGCGACCAGCTTGTCGCACTCGTCCTGGCCGGCGGTCTGCAGATCCCAGTCGTGGTAGGAGACCTTGTCGCAGACGAACATCGCCTGCTGGGTCAGCGGCAGGAGGCCGCACTTCATGCAGGAGACGGCCATGCCGGCGCGGCTGTGGGTATGGGCGACGAAATCGACGTCCGGGCGCGCCTTGAGCACCGCGTGATGGATCGCGTGGCCGGCATCGTTCACCGGGAAGTCGCCGCGCACCACGTTGCCGTCGTAGTCCATGACGATGAGGTTCGAGGCGGTGATCTCGTCGAACATCAGCCCATAGGGGTTGATGAGGTAATGACCGGGCTCGTCAGGCAGGCGGGCCGAGCAATGGGTGTAGATCAGGTCGGTCCAGCCGTAACGGACAAAGGCGCGGTACATCGCGGCGAGATCGCAGCGGATGTCCCATTCCTGGGGGCTGATCTCGGCCGGGCGAAGCTTGGCGGTCATGGCCATCGGTGAACGGGCTCCTCTTATTGGAGGACGGCGCTTGTGCCCGCCCTCTGGTCGCTGGGGTCGAATCGGGTGACTGTAACATGACCTGACAAGATGAAGGGAGATCGGAATGACGCTTCTGGTGACCGGCGGGACCGGCCTGGTGATGAGCAATGTCATCCTGCACTGGCTTCTGGACGATCCCGACGCCCGCGTCATCAGCATCGATCTCGGACCGCCCGACCCGGTCGCGCGGAAGTTCTTCGCACCCGTCATCGAGCGCATCGACTTCGTGTCGACGGATCTGCGCGACCCCATAGCCCTCGACAGCCTGATCGACCGCGGCATCACCCGCATCGCCCACGGTGCGGCAATCACCCCGGGCGTCGGTCCCCGCGAGAAGGCGCACGCGGCGCTGACCGTGGGCGTCAACGTGATGGGCACGGTTCATGTTCTGGAACTGGCACGCAGACTTCCCGGCCTGCAGCGCCTGATCCATGTCAGCACCGGCAGCGTCTATGGCGACGACGGCCCCGGCAACGGCGCGCCGCTGCCCGAGGAGGGTTATGTCGAACCCTTTCCCGGCAATCTCTACGCCATCAGCAAGCTCACCGGCGAACTGGTCGCGCGGCGCTTCGCCACCCTGTTCGAACTGCCGCTCGCCATGGTGCGGCTGGCGAGCGTCTATGGCCCCATGGACCGCGACACCCCGGGACGGGTGGTGAAATGCGCGGCCAACGTGATGATGCACAAGGCGGTGGCGCGGCAGCCCTGGACCGTGGCGGGCGGGACATCCGTGGGCGACTGGATTCACTCGGGCGATGTCGGGCGCGCCATCTGCGCCCTGCTGCGCGCGCCTGCCCTCAACCACGAAATGTACAACATCGCCTATGGCGAGGCCGTCAGCCTGACGGACCTCTCCGAACGTGTGGCCGCTGTGGTGCCGGGCAGCCGGTGGTCGCTCACGGATGATGCCGCCGGCGCCGATGTCAGCGGCAATCCGGCGCGGCTGAGCGGCGCCTGGGGCGCCTACGACACCAGCCGCCTGCGCACCGACACCCCCTGGCGCCCACGTCCCCTGGAGGAGGCCCTGGCCGATTATGCCGCCTGGCTGGCGGAATTCGGATCAGTCTGAATTGCAGATCGCCAGGACACGCGGATCGCGGGTGCGCAACACGCTGAACTCGGTGGCGGGACGGCGCAGTTCGTCATAGAGCGCCTCGGCGAGGCGTCGGCGCCAGTCTTCGGGGTTCTCCGCGTAGAGCCTCAGGGCAAAGGCCCGCCCCATGCGATTGTTGATCAGATCATGCTCGCGCTCGACGCAGCCGTTCTGCTCGACCAGTTCGACGACATGGCCTGCCAGGGAGGCCAGGGCATCGCCGAACAGCACCGCCATGACACCTGAGGCATAGCTGTGCTCGAAGGCATCGTAGCGGGCGGATACGCCCTTCGCCGAGCCTGCCTGCGCTTCCATACGGGCAAACATGGTGCCGGTGGTGATGCTGAAGCCGAGGACGACGATCACCGGCGCCATCAGCAGGATGGCAAGGCAGGCGGCGTAGACGCCGCGGCGGCGTCTGCGCTGTTGCGCCGCCGTGATCTCTGTCTGATCCTGCGTCACCGATCTCTCCCGTCCGCCGGGTTTGCCATCATGATCACAATCAGGGTCTTCTTGCGGCACCTGCCCGCACTTCCGGGTCACGGCGCCTTGCGCGCACCAATCGGAGCGCGGGGATGAAACGGCTGGCTCATGCGCCGCAAAGGAGCGGCAGTTTCCTCTTCGACGGTCGGCGGGTGCCGTTCCACGAGAACGACACGCTCGCCGCAGCGCTCCACGCACAGGCGATACGCACCCTGGCCCGTTCGCGCAAGTTCCATCGTCCCCGCGGCCTTTCAGGCAGCTTCATTGCCGGACACCTGTGCGGCGTCGACGGCAGCCCACATGTCCGCCTCGACCGCACTGCCGCGGTGCCGGGCATGCGCGTGACCAGCGAGAACGTCTGGCCCAACGGCGGCTTCGACCTGCTGCGCGCCGCACGCCTGCTGCCTCGCCACTGGCTGCGCGCCGGATTCGAACACACCCGGCTGTTGCCGTCGGGCACGGCAGGCTTCGAGATGTGGGAGCGTTTCATGCGCTTCATGGCGGGTGAAGCCCCCGTCCATGCGGGCAGCAGCCGGCCGATCCCGGAAGGCCGGCGGATGACGCCGGATGTGGCGGTGGTCGGTGGCGGCCCGGCCGGACGTGCTGCGGCCAACGCGGCGGCGGCCCGGGGGCGCAGTGTCGCCCTGGTGACGCGCGGCCTTACTGCCGGCGACCAGGCGCGCGACTGGGGCGTCGATCTTTTGCCGCTCGATCCGCGCATCACGGTGCTGGCGCGTCATGAGGCCTGCGGTCTCTACGATCGCGGGCGCCACCTGCTGTGCGCGCCGCACGATGCCGCGCAGGGCGCGACCATTCTGGCGGCAGGCGAGGTGATCCTGGCGACGGGGCGGCGTTCCGTGCCCCCTCTGGTGGCGGGCGCCGACCTGCCGGGCGTGATGGATGCCGCCACGGCCCTGGCGCTCGCCCATCGGCACGGCGTCGCGCCGGGCGAACGGGTCGCCGTGGTGGGCAGCGGTGCCGAGGCCATGCTCGCCGCGCGACTGGAAGCGCTGGGCGTGGAGATCGTCGCCTGCCTTCCGGCCGAGCGTCTGGAGCGGATCGCCGGCTGGAGTGCCGTGAGCGGCATCGACGCAGGCGGCCATGTCGCCTGCGACTGTGTCGTCCACGCCGGACCCTGGCGCGCCGACCGGCGGCTTGCCTTCATGGCCGGGGCCGACGGCGACCTGCGGGTTCTGCGCGGCGACCTGCCCGCCATCGTGCATCTGGCCGGATCGGCGCAGGAGGAGGACCAACCGGTCTGCCATGGCGTGTCCCTCGACCGACGGGCGCTGGCCTGCCCCTGCATGGATGTCACGGTCGACGAACTGCTCGATCTGATCGCGGCGGGCGAGACCCATGTCGAGGTGCTCAAGCGCCTGACCGGCTGCGGCATGGGGCCCTGCCAGGGCATCCCCTGCTGGGACAACCTCGCCCACATCGTTGCGCACGCCACGGGCCGCAGTGCCGAGGAGGTCGGCCATCCGACCTACCGGCCGCCGGGCGCGGGCCTGACGCTTTCCCAGGCCGCGGGCCTGCAGGGCCTGGTGCCGCTGTCATGAACGCGCTTCCGCAACGGGCGTCCACGGTGATCGTGGGCGGCGGCATCCAGGGCCTGATGCTGGCATTCTGCCTCGCCGAGCGGGGCAGCCGCGACACCGTGGTGCTGGATGCCGGCTACTGGCAGGGCGGTGCCTCCGGGCGCAACGGCACCATGGTGCGCGGCGGCTTCGCGAGCACCGAATGGACGCGTTTCTTCGGCCGCTCGCTGGAACTGTGGATCGGCCTGTCGCGACGCCTGGGGGAAAACGTCATGTTCACCCGCCGCGGCTACGCAATCCTCGCCGAGAGCGACGCCATGGACGGGCTGCTCGACACCATGACCGCGACCCACCGGCAGTGCGGCCTGCAATCACGCCGCCTGGCCGCCAGCCAGATCGTCGATGTGCTGCCCCATGCCGACCATGCCCGCATCCGCGGCGCGCTCTACTTCGACCACGGCGGCATCGCACCGCACCATGCGGTGATGAAGGGCCTGCGCAAGGCCTGTACGGATCGCGGCGTGAAGCTGTTCTACGGCACACCCGTGACCGGCTTCGAGACGAGCAACGGACGCCTGGCGGGCGTGCTGTGCGGCGAGCACAGGATTGCCGCCGACGCGACGGTGATCTGCTGCGGCGCGCAGAACACGCGCGTCGCCGCGCTGGCCGGGCTCGAACTCAACGGCGAGGCCCATCGCATCGAGGCCATGGCGACCGAGCCCATGCGGCCCGTGATCGGGCCCGGCATCGCGCTGCCGGAACGGTTCACCTACCTGCACCAGACGGCGCGCGGCGAGATCGTGGGCGGTTCCGAGACCCCGGGCGAAACGCCCAGGGAATCGCTCGCCAACACGGTGCCGATCATGGCCGCCTTCGCGCGACACCTGGTGGAGATGTTTCCCTGCCTTGGCGACCTGCGCATCCTGCGTCACTGGACGGGCATGCTGCATGTCACCGACGACCACGCCCCGATGATGGGACCGCACCCGGACATTGCCGATCTCTGGATCAGCGGCGGCTGGATGTACGGCATCGCGGGCGCACCCGCAGCGGGCGACATGCTCGCCCAGGCCATCGTCAGCGGCGTCACCGATGACCGCATGGCGCCGTTTGCCGTCGACCGCTTCCGGCGCGGCGCACTTATCACCGAAGGTTCGACCGTCAACGTCTGAAGGTCAGTCGCCGGCCTGGCACAGTTCCAGATCGTCGTCGCAGGCGTCCCAGACCTCTGCCGCCGTGCTGTTGCAGGTGCGGCTGCAACTGGCCTGGCAGGCATTGCACTGCTCGTAGCTGCCGCCGCTGCAGGCCAGCGCGCAGGCATTGGTGGAACAGGCGGCATTGCAGGCCGCTGAGTACTGCTCGGCATCGGCCCGGCAGGCATCGAAGGCTTCCTCGCAGGAAAGCAGCAGCGCGGGCAACTCGGCCGCGACGGGCTGGGGACCGCAGGGCACCTCGGGTTGCCAGCCGACGACGGCGGCATAGGCATCGACGATGATCCCCACCCGGTTGCCCTGGTTTGCTTCACACAACCGCACCAGAAGCGGTTCCACGGGATGGCCGAACTCGGCCATGAAGCGCGAGGCCCAGGCATCGGCAGCGGCGGTATCCTCCCGGCTGTAGCGCACCCCGGCCCGCCACGCGGCAACGTCCATGGCCGAACCGGGCTCGGCCAGCGTGACATGGTCCTGCAGCTGATGGGCCCAGCCATCGGCCAGCCCGAAGGCAAGGATGCCGGGCGGCGCCGTGAACCATTCGAGATCGACGGGCACCTGGCCGGGCTGGAGGCCCTCTGCCATGTCGGGCGCCACCGGAGCGACCGGCAGGAAACTGCCGCTGTAGCCGGCAAGCTGCGAGGCGATGCGGATCAGCGCAAGATCGGGTTCACCGCCTGCAGGAAGCCGCGTCCAGGCTTCCTTCCATTCGGGCGTGCGCAGGTTCCACACCGCATCCTGTGCGACGACAGGCACGCTGAAGCCGCCGGCCAGGACGGCCAGCAGGACAAGGGCAGCAATCCGGCATCGCAGGATCGTGGACACACGCGCTCCTCCAGGCCGGCCGCAGCCGGCAAGGAATCAGCCTAGCGCTCCGGCGTCCCGTTGGCGAAGTGACGCCTGTCACCTCTCGTCCCGGTACAGAATCCACCGGTGGCCATGGCGGGCCGGCGGGGTTTGTGGCTATGCTCCGCGGCCTGTCATGACAAAGGACGACCATGGCCCCGCAAGCCACGCCCAGCCGGCCTCTCCAGCATCGGCTCACGCCTCTCCTCAATCCTTCGAGCATTGCCGTCTACGGCGCCTCCACGCGCGAACATGCGCCGGGCAACACCGCGGTACTCTTTGCCCGCGACGGCGCAGAGGCCCGCGGCCGGCGTGTCTATCCGATCAATCCAAAGTACGAGGAGATCGAGGGGCTGAAGGCCTATGCCGGGCTCGGCGATCTGCCCGAAGCGCCGGACCTGGCGATCTTCTGCGTCGGCAGCGAGCGCATGGAGCAGGCCGTGACCCAGGCCGCGGAGGCGGGCGTCAAGGCGGGCGTCATCTTCGCAAGCTGTTACCTGCAGGAAGAGACCAACCCCAAGCTCACCCAGCGCATCGCCGCCATCTGTGCCGAAGCCGGCATGGAGCTGTGCGGCGGCAACTGCATGGGCTTCTACAACAACGAGGAGCATTTCCGCGCCTCGGCCTTCGGCATCGTCGGCCCCTGTCACAGCGGCGGCATCACGCTGATCAGCCACTCGGGCTCTCAGTGGGGCTCGTTCCTGCACAACGACACGCGCTGGCGCTACAACCTCGCCATCTCGGCCGGCCAGGAGCTGGCGACGGTGGCCGCCGACTACCTCGACTATGCCCTGGAGATGGAAAGCACCCGGGTCGTGGGCCTGTTCCTGGAGACCGCGCGTAAACCCGAACGTTTCGTCGCAGCCCTGGAGAAGGCGCGCGATCGGGGCATCCCCGTGGTCGCCATGAAACTTGCGCGCACGGCGGCGGCAGCCCATTTCGCCGCAACCCATTCGGGGGCCATCGCGGGCAACCATGCCGCCTACGAGGCGCTGTTCGACCGCTATGGCGTCATCTCGTGCCAGAACCTCAACGAGTTCGGCGCGACCCTGCTCATGCTCGGCAGCGAGCGGCGGGTCGCCCAGGGTGGCCTTGCCGGCCTGCTCGATTCCGGCGGCTACCGGGAGATGGTGACCGACATCGCCAGCGACGAGGGCGTGCCGATGGCGCGCCTCAACCAGGCGACCATGGAGCGCCTGCGCGCCCGCCTCGATCCGGACCTGGAGCCGGCCAATCCGCTGGATGCCTGGAGCACCTCGGACGGCTACGAGGAGAAGTTCACCGACTACTTCCGCATGCTGAGCGACGATCCCGACACGGCGATGACCATGGGCTTCTACGACGTGCGTTCGGATTCCCGCCTGCACCACGGCTACACACGCGCGCTCAAGACCGCCATGAGCGAGACGACCAAGCCGTTTGCCATCTGCGTCAACTTCAGCGCGGCCGACAACTTCCGCCTGCGCCAGGAACTGGCCGAGGAAGGCGTGCTGGTCTTCGACGGCACCACCGAGGGCCTGCGCGCGGTGGGCCACGCCTTCGAGCATCGCGACATGCTGGCGCGCAAGGATGGCCCGCCGCCGGCCCCGCCCTCCGCGGAGGTGATCGCGGTCTGGCGCGAGCGGCTTGCCGCGGGCGAGCCGCTGGATGAGGCCGAGGGCCTGGACCTGATCGCCGCCTTCGGCGTGCCGGTGATCGACCATGCCGTGGTCGAGAGCGAGGCGGATGCGCTCGCTGCCGCCGAACGTATGGGCTATCCGCTGGCGCTGAAGACCGCTGTCCCCGGCATCCAGCACAAATCCGACGTCGGCGGCGTCCACCTTGGCCTTGCCAGTGCCGAGCAGGTGAAGACGGCCTACAACGATCTGGCGACGCGGCTCGGCGCGCGGGCCATGCTCAGCCCCATGGCGGCGCGGGGCGTGGAGATGTCGCTCGGCATCGTCGCCGATCCCCAGTTCGGGCCGCTGGTGATGGTGGGCTCGGGCGGCATCCTCGTGGAGCTTCTGGCCGACCGGCGCGTGATCCTGCCGCCGTGCAGCGAGAGCGACGCGCGACGCCACATCGACAAGCTGAAGGCGCGCCGCCTGCTGGACGGCATGCGCGGCCAGCCGGCCGCAGACGTCGCCGCGCTCGCCCGCGCGGTTGCCGCCCTTTCGGTGCTTGCCGCCGAAGTCGGCGATCTGCTCGCCGGGCTGGACATCAACCCGGTCATCGTCGGCGCGGCGGGGTGCGTCGCCGTCGATGCCCTTGTCATCCCGCGCGCTGCAGAGAGCTGAGCACCGCACGGATGGCGCGTGCGGCGGGGCTGACCTAAAGTGACGCACGCCGTTCCCGCAACATGAGGCTGCCGTGATCCGCAATCCCATCCCCTGGCCGAACGGCGCACGCTGCGCGGTCGCCTTCACCTTCGACATGGACGGCGAGAGCCTGATGCATGTCGGCCAGCCCGACAGCATCGCCGACCGGCCGGTCGGCACCTCGGACCTGCGCTACGGGCCGGAGATCGCGGTGCCGCGGCTGGTGGACCTTTTCGCCAAATACGGCATGAAACAGACCTTCTTCGTGCCGGGCTGGTGCGTGAACAACTACCCCGCGACCATCGAGGAGATCCTCACCGGCGGCCACGAGATCGCGCACCACGGCTGGATCCACGGCCGCCTGCGCGAGATGAGCGACGAGGCCGAGGCCGAGGACATCGCCAAGGGCGTGGAGGCGATCGTTTCCGCGACAGGAGAGAAACCCCGCGGCTTCCGCGCGCCCAGCTACGCCATGTCGCGGCGCACCATGGGTTTCCTGCAGGACCACGGCATCGGCTACGAAGCCTCGCTGATGGGCGACGACCAGCCCTATCTGATCGAGAATGATCGGGGCACGATGGTGGAGCTTCCCAGCCACATGCCGCTCGACGACTGGACGCAGTTCGTCAGCTTCCCCGACTTCGGCGTGCGGATGCAGATCAAGGCGGCAAGCGATGCCTATGCCGTCCACGTCGAGGAATTCGACGCCATGTGGGAACACGGCGGCCTGTGGGTTTCCGTCTGGCACCCCTTCGTTTCCGGCCGCCTGCCGCGCGCCATGCAGATCGAGCGGCTGATCCGCCACATGATGGAGAAGGGCAACGTCTGGTTCGCGCGCATGGACGAGATCGCCGACCATGTGAACGGCCTGATCGCGCGTGGCGAATGGACGCCACGCCGCCACCGATTCCCCCTGTGGGAAGAGGCGCAGCGCTAGAAGCCCGGCCAGACATGGATCCTGCTCGGCGCTTTCCCTCCGTATGGTACCTGGAGCAGGCAACGCGCCGGCGTGTGCCCCGCTTCTGCTGGGAATACCTCACGGGCGGCGCGGGCCGGGGCGGCTGCGTCGCCCACAACAGGGCGATGCTCGATACCGTGCGATTCGTGCCGCGCCTGCTGGGCGATGCCGCCGACCGGCCCGAGCTAACCGTCAATCTGATGGGCCGGCGCT
>CALLQH010000081.1 GCA_938014945.1 uncultured bacterium
GCCGTATCAGGGCCTCCAGGATCGCCGCATAGGCGGCCTGGCCCGTGGAGATATCGCACAGCGAGATGCCGACACGGCTGGGCCCGGAATCGGCGGTGCCTGTGATCTCCGAAAGCCCCGCCTCGGCCTGGATCAGCAGGTCGTAGGCCTTGCGTCCGGCATCGGGCGTGCCCGGCGCAAAGCCGCCGATGTCGCAGACGATCAAGCGGGGATAGCGCGCGCGAAGGTCGGCGGCGCCAAGGCCCAGGCGTCCGATGGCGCCCGGCGCCAGGTTCTGCACAAAGACATCGGCGCGCGCGAGCATCGCCTCGACCAGCGCCATATCCTGTGGGTCGCGCAGGTCCACCCGGCAGGATTCCTTGCCCCGGTTGTTCCAGACGAAATAGGTCGACTGGCCCAGCACGTCGGCATCGTAGCCGCGCGCGAAGTCGCCCTCGGCGCGCTCCAGCTTGATGACCCGCGCCCCGGCATCGGCCAGGCGCGAGGTCGCCAGCGGGGCGGCGACCGCCTGTTCCAGTGCAACGACCGTGATGCCTTCCAGTGCAGCAACCATGTTCCGGCCAGCGTCCCTGCGTGCGATGGGCATGCGCGATCCTGACGCCTTCCGGGCTCCCTGGCGAGCGGTCAGGCCTGCGCGACCTCGATCAGGTCGATCACGTCGCGCACGGTGATGCGGTCCTCGACGCCCAGGTTCTGCACCGCGGCGGTGTACATCACCGTGTCCTTGGGACAGGCGACGACGAAGAGCGTGGCATCGCCCAGGCCCAGGGCCTCCTTGATGCGGTTCTCGCTGGGCCGTTCGGTGATGCCTTCCTCGTCCTGCCAGATGCGCCCGCCGCCCGCGCCGCAGCAGAAGCTGTTCTCGCGGCAGCGGCCCATCTCGTGGAGCGTGTAGCCGGCCTTGGCGATCAGGTTGCGCGGGGCATCGAAGCCGCCGTTGTAGCGGCCGAGGTAACAGGGGTCGTGGTAGGTGACCGTCGCGCCTTCGCCCCTGGCGAGCTTCAGGCGGCCCTGTCCGATCAGCTCGTCGAGAAGCTGGGTGTAGTGCAGCACCTCGAAGTCGCCGCCGAAGGCGCCGTACTCCTGGCGCAGGGCGTTCAGGCTGTGCGGGTCGGTGGTGACGATGCGCTTGAAGTCGCAGGCCGCGATGGCGTCGATGTTGCTCTGGGCCAGGGTCTCGAAAAGGCCCTCCTCGCCGACGCGGCGCACGTCGTTGCCGGAGTTCTGCTCGCCGTCCATCAGGATGCCGAAATCCACGCCCGCGGCGTTGAGCGTCTCGGCGACCTTCACCGTGATGCGCTGGACGCGGGGGTCGTAGCTCGCGTAGTCGCCGACGAACCACAGGATGTCGACCGGCTCCTTGCGCGCGTCCTTGATCTTGAAGCTGAGCTCCTTGGTCCACTTGGCGCGCTGGCGCGGCGGCTTGCCGAAGGAATTGCCGTACTGCTGAAGCTTGCCCAGCGCATCCTGGAGCAGGGGCGAGACGCGGCCGTCCTCGACCATGGTGCGGCGCATCTCGACGATTTTCGGCACATGCTCGATGTGGATCGGGCACACCTCCATGCAGGCGCGGCAGGTCGTGCAGGCCCACAGGGTCTGCTCGGAAATCACGCCGCCCACCAGATCGACGACGCCGTCGCTGTGGCCGTGATCGACCGCGACCATGTGGTCGCGCAGGTCCATGATCAGCTTCTTCGGGGAGAGCGGCTGGCCCGCGGCATAGGCCGGGCAGGCGGCTTGGCAGCGTCCGCACTCGGTGCAGGACAGCATGTCCAGCTTGTGCTTCCAGTGGAACTGGCCGATCTCCTGCACGCCGATGGGCGGATGATCGAGATCGGCCTTGGGCAGCGTGCCCTTGGGCTTCATGGATCGCAGGAAGATGTTGGGCACCGCCGTGAACATGTGGCGGTGCTTGGAGCCGGGGATGTAGATCAGGAAGCCCAGGATCACCAGGATGTGGGCCCAGTAGAAGAAGGTCGCACCGGCTTCCGCGCTCTCGCCGGAAAAGCCCGCCGCGGTCAGCCAGCCCGCGATGGTCGCGGCGATGGGACGCCAGGCTGCCGAGCTGTCGTCGCCCGCGGCGATGTGGAAGGCGAACTCCAGCGTCATCGTGGCGACGACGCCGAAGACCAGCGCATAGATCAGCAGCGCATCGAGCTTGTTGGAGCCCTCGAAGCGCTTGGGCTTGATGACGACGCGCTGGTAGAGCGCCATGCCCAGGCCGATCAGGATCAGGACCGTGAACAGCTCCTGGGCGCCTGCGATCCAGGTGTTGCCGCCGATGGGCGCCAGGCTGAAGCCGGGGAAAAGGCCGGAGCCGAAGGCCTGCAGGATCGCCGTGAAGAGCACGATGAACGACGAGAAGATCAGGGCGTGCAGCACGCCGGAATAGCGGATCTTCAGCAGCCGCTTGTGCAGGCCGACGTTGCTGAGAACGCCGACGAAACGCTCCCACAGCTCGTCGAAGCGGTATTCGCCCGGTGCGCTGAGCACCGGGCGGAACACGCGGTAGAAGCGCCAGCCCGAAATCGCCAGGGCCGCCGCCAGCACGACGGCGACCAGGATCGGACGGTCGGGCACGGCCTCAGCCCCCGCCGAGCCGCTCGCTCAGCGCGGGCAGCAGGTCGAAGAGGTCGACGGTGGTGCCGAAGTGGGCGTGATCGAAGATCGGCGCCTTGGCATCCGAATTGACGGCGATGATGAGTTCGGCCGAACCCATGCCCTCCAGATGCTCGGGCGCGCCCGAGACACCGACGGCCAGATACAGGCGCGGCTTCACCTTGTTGCCGGACTTGCCGACCTGGCGTTCCTTGGGCAGCCAGCCGGCATCGATCACGGGGCGGGAGCCGGCAATCTCGGCGCCGATCTTGGCCGCGACTTCGCGGGCGATGTCGATGCTGTCGGCATCGCCGATGCCGCGGCCCACGCAGAGCAGCTTGTCGCACTGGGTGATGTCGATGGCGTCCGGGTCTGGTGTCTGGGCGCTCTTGAAGCGGGTGCGCAGATCACCGAGTCCCGCGGGCGCGGCGATGCTTTCGGTGGCGCCGGCGCGGTCGGCGACATCCTCCTCGCGGTAGCTGCCGGGCGTGATGGCGACGACCGCGGGCAGGGGCGCCTTCGACGCGGCCGTCAGCTTGCCGCCATAGGCCTGGCTCTGCGCCACGACCGCACCGTCCTCGATGGCGAGCTTCGTGCAGTAACTCACCAGCGGACGGTTCGCCTTCACCGCCACCACGGGGCCGAGATCCAGGCCGGTGGAGGAATAGGCGACCAGCACCACATCGGGGCTGCGTTCGGCAACGACATGGGCGAGCGCCTTGGCATGCGCCTCGGGCAGATAGGGCGAAAGCGCCGCATCGGCCATGGTGAGGATCGTGTCGGCGCCCTTGACCTGGCCGGTCAGGCCGGCCGGATCGGCATCCAGCACCAGCGCCTCGACGGTGCCGCCCAGGCTCTGGGCCGCGGCGATCAGTTCCAGCGAGGTGCCGGTCACCTGGCCGCCCTGGGCTTCGATATAGACGAGTACCTTTGTCATCATCAGCCTCCCAGCAGACCGCGTTCGTTGAGGACATCGACGATCTTGCCCGCCACGGTCTCGGCATCGCCGTCGAACATGGTGGCGCCGTCGCCGCGCTCGGGCTCCTGCAGGCCGGTGATCTCGGCGCCCGTCGCTGCGCCGGCATCGGCGCCCGAAAGGGTGGCGATCTCGGCGCTCATGGCCTGGCGCAGCTTGCTGCCGGAGACATAACGGGGCGGCTGCGAGGCCGTCTGGATGCCCAGGACCGCCGGCAGGGTGACGCCCAGGATGGCGCTCATGCCGCCGCTGTATTCCTGGCGCACGTCGACCGCGTTGTCGCCGTCGGCGCTGACGCCGCCCACGGCGTTGACCGTGGGCATGTCGAGGTGGGCGGCAAGGAAGGGGGCAAGCTGGCCGAAGACATCCTCGGGCGTCTGCACGCCCGTCAGGATCAGGTCGGCGCCCAGTTCCTTGATCGCGCCGGCCAGGATCGCCGCGGCGGTGCGCTGGTCGGGGATGTGCTCCATGCCGTGTTCGACCTTCACCGCCGCATCGGCGCCGCGCGCGATGGCCGACTGCAGCATGCGGTCCACACCTTCGCCGTCCAGCGCCAGGGCCGTCACGGTCGCGCCCGAGCCTTCCTTCAGAAGCACCGCTTCCTCAAGGGCATGGTCGT
Source organism: uncultured bacterium (assembly GCA_938014945.1). Classification (GTDB taxonomy): domain Bacteria; phylum Pseudomonadota; class Alphaproteobacteria; order SP197; family SP197; genus CALGGB01. The sequence goes on from CALLQH010000081.1 coordinate 4,194, forward strand.
CGAATTCGTTGAGCTTGATGCCGATCCATTCCCGGTCGATGTCGGTTCCCGATTCATCGATCTCGAGCTCTTCGGTCAGGTCCGGCACCAACCGAAGCACCACAACTACACGCATGATTTGCTCCTCGCCTTGCGGTCTTGCCGCCGCACGTGGTTCGCATGATCTGCCCGCTGTTCTCCTCAACGCGGGCGCCGCTCGCAGCGGCCGGAGTCGAAGCGCGGCCTTGAAGTCAGCATAGCCGATCGGCGGGTGTGTCGGACCCGTCACGCCGGGCGCAGGCCCCGCGATGCGGCTGGAATGCTTGGCTTTTGCCTCTTCTCCTGACGGCTATGTCGTCGGAGGCCACGGGCAATGTCAACGATATTGTTGACAATCTTGTCTGGAATCCATGCGTGTGGCATCGTCCTCGAAACGGTCGATGCAGGGCGCATGGTCGAACCGTTGCCAACAACAAGAATGCGCGCCCGCACCATGACCTATAGGCCGGGAGAAGCCGCATGCCGAGTGTGAAGAAGAGTCCCAAGGTCGCCGATGTCCTGATCATCGGCGCGGGGGCTTCGGGCTCCATCGCCGCCAAGCATCTGGCGGAGAACGGGTTCGATGTCGTCTGCCTGGAGCAGGGCGGCAAGGTCGACAACAGCGAGTTCTGGGGCGACAAGCCCGAGTGGGAGCTGATGTCGCAGAAGCGCTGGCATCCCAATCCGAACGTGCGCGATCTGGAGAACGACTATCCGGTCGATACCTCCGACTCCGACGTCAATCCGCTGATGTACAACGCGGTCGGCGGCAGCACGATCCTGTTCGCAGCCCACTGGCAGCGCTTCATGCCCTCGGACTTCCGCGTCAAGACGCTCGACGGCGTCGCCGACGACTGGCCCATCACCTACGAGGACCTGCTCCCCTTCTACGAGGAGGTCGATATCGAGATGGGCGTCTCGGGCCTGGGCGGCGATCCGGCCTATCCTCCCGGCAAGGACTTCCCCCTGCCGCCGCTGCCCATCGGCAAGATCGGCATGAAGGCCGCCGAGGGCATGAACAAGTTGGGCTGGCACTGGTGGCCCGGGCCCAACGCGATCCCCTCCAAGCCCTATGACGGGCGCAACCAGTGTGTTCGCCGCGGTGCCTGCCTCACCGGCTGCCCGGACCGCGCCAAGGCCAGCATGGACCACACCCACTGGCCCAAGGCGCTGGCGGCGGGCGCCACCCTCATCACCGGCGCGCGCGTGCGCGAGATCACGGTCAACGACGAGGGACTGGCCTCGGGCGCCATCTACATCGACCGCAACGGCCGCGAGCGTGAGCAGAAGGCCAATGTCGTCATCATGTGCGCCAACGGCATCGGCACGCCGCGCCTGCTGCAGCTTTCCAACACCGGGCGCGACAGCGGCGGTCTTGCCAACTCCTCCGGGCTCGTCGGCAAGAACCTGATGATGCATCCCTACGCCGCCGTCTCGGGCAAGTTCGACGAGCCGCTGGAAAGCTGGCTCGGCCCGGCCGGGCAGACCATCCACTCCATGCAGTGGTACGAGACCGACGCCAGCCGTGGCTTCGTGCGCGGTGCCAAGTGGAACGTCATGCCCTCGGGCGGCCCTCTGGGCATGCGCGCGGCCTATGGCGGCAAGGCGCTGGAGGATTCCTGGGGCGAGAACCTGCACCGCAACACCAAGAAGGTGTTCGGCCGCTCCTTCGAGTGGGGCATCATCGCCGAGGATCTGCCCGACGAGACCAACACGGTCACGATCGATCCCAACCTCACCGACAGCGACGGCATTCCAGCGCCGAAGCTCACCTACAAGAACTCCGAGAACACCGAACGCCTGATCGATTTCCATCTCGAGCGGGCCAAGGAGGCGATGGCCGCGGCCGGCGCCATCGAGATGTCGGCAACGCGCCTGATGCGCGATTGCGGCTGGCATCTCATGGGCACCGCCCGCATGGGCAACGACCCGAAGACCTCGGTCGTCAACCAGTACGGCCAGAGCCACGACGTGCCGAACCTCTACATCTACGACGGCAGCGTCTTCGTCACGTCCTCGGGCTTCAACCCCACCGGCACGATCACCGCGATCGCGCTGCGTTCGGTCAAGAACCTGATCGCCAACCGGCGTAACCAGAAGGTGGCAGCATGAGCACCAAACTCGACGACAACCTGCGTGCCGTCTTTGCCGGCATCGCCGACTTCCTGATCCCCGAGGCGCTCGGCATGCCCTCGGCCAGCCAGGTCGACGTGCACGGCGAACTCGCCGACCGCATCCTGGGTCTGCGCCCGGACCTGCGCGAGGATTTCATGCGCGGCCTGAAGGCGGCGGAGGGCAAGTCCTCCGAGGCCGCCGCCCAGGAGCTCAACACCAAGGACCCGGCCGCGCTCACCGCGATCGGCCTGGTCGCCTCGGCGGGTTACTACATGACGCCCAAGGTGCGTGAGCTGATCGGCTACAAGGGCCAGGAATCGCGGCCCGAGGCCGATCCCGACGCGACGCCGGAGTATGTCGCCAACGGCATGCTGCAGCAGGTCATCGACCGCGGCCCGATCTTCAAGCCGACGCCGCGCTAAACCATCGGGTTGCCGGAAGGTCAGGAGCCTTCCGGCGGTCCATCAGGAGACTGGGGAGAACAACAACATGGCCACCGGTTCGCGTCCCGCCAAACGGGATGAAGTCGTCGACGTTCTGATCATCGGCGCGGGTCCTTCGGGCTCTGTCGCCGCCAAGCACCTTGCCCAGGCCGGCATGTCGGTCGTTACCCTGGAGCAGGGCCACATGCCCGACCGCAACGACTTCCCGGGCCGCAAGCCCGAGTGGGAGCTGGTGACGCAGAAGCAGTGGCATCCCAACCCGAACTTCCGCGACCGTCCGCGCGACTATCCCATCAACACCGATGAGTCCGATGTCCATCCGCTGATGTTTGCGGGTGTGGGCGGCAGCGCGACGATCTATGCCGGTCACTGGACCCCCTTCCTGCCGTCCGACTTCCGCGTGCGGAGCCTCGACGGCGTCGCCGACGACTGGCCCTTCAGCTACGAAGAGTTGCTGCCCGACCTGGAGACGGTCGAGCGCGAGGTCGGCGTTTCCGGCCTGCCGGGCAATCCTGCCTATCCGCCCAAGATGTCCTATCCCACGCCGCCGCTGCCGATCGGCAAGGTCGGCCGCAAGGCCGCCGAGTGCCTCGACAAGATGGGCTGGCACTGGTGGCCGGGCACCAACGCCATTCCCTCGCTGCCCTACAACGGCCTCAACGCCTGCGTGCGCCGCGGCACCTGCATGTCGGGCTGCCCGGAGGGTGCGAAGTCGACCACCGACATCACCTACTGGCCCCATGCCCTGAAGGCCGGCGCCCGTCTCGTCACCGGCGCGCGCGTGCGCGAGATCGAGGTCGATGACCGCGGCCTTGCCACCGGCGCGATCTACATCGACGAGCACGGCCGCGAGCGGCGCCAGAAGGCGCACACGGTCATCGTCTGCGCCAATGGCGTCGGCACGCCGCGCCTGCTGCTGCTCTCGAAGTCGAAGCACTTCCCCGACGGCCTCGCCAATTCCTCGGGCCTCGTCGGCAAGCGCCTGATGATGCATCCGTTCTCGGCCGTCATGGCGACGTTCGACGAGGATCTGGAATCCTGGCGCGGCCCGTTCGGCCAGAACATCGCCTCGTTCGAGTTCTACGAGACCGACGAGAAGCGCGGCTTCGTGCGCGGCGCCAAGTGGGGCGCCATGCCCGCTGGCGGCCCGCTGGGTGCGACCAGCTTCGTCGGCACCAAGGTCTTCACCGATCCCAACGCCAAGGTCGAGGACATGTGGGGCCCCCACTTCCACGACATGGTCGACCGTCGCTTCGGCCACACCATGGTCTGGGGCATCATCGGCGAGGATCTGCCTGAGGAGAGCAACGAGGTGCTGCTCGACGACAACCTCGTCGATACCGACGGCATTCCCGCGCCCAAGCTGAAGTACAAGGTCTCCGACAACTCCGAGAAGATGCTGAAGTTCCACGAGGACCGCGTGCTGGAGGCCATGCAGGCCGGCGGCGCCATCGAGACTTCCGTGGTCCATCAGATGGCCGATACCGGCTGGCATCTGCTGGGCACCTGCCTGATGGGCGACGACCCGAAGAAGTCGGTCGTCAACCGCTGGGGCCAGACCCACGACGTGCCGAACCTGTTCGTCTTCGACGGCAGCACCTTCCCGACCTCGGGCGGTCTCAATCCCACGGCGACGATCATGTCGGTGGCCCTGCGCCAGACCCGCCACATGATCGCCGAGCGTCGCAACCAGGAGGCAGCGTGATGGCCGCCAAGATCGACGACAAGGGTCGCGAAGCCTTCGCCGCGTTCGCCGACCTGCTGATCCCCGCCCACAAGAAGATGCCCTCGGCCTCGTCCGTGGGTGTCGCCGGGCCGCTGCTGGACGAGGTGCTGCGCCTGCGCCCGGACCTGCAGGAGGACTTCATGCGCGGCCTGGAGGCCATCACCGGCGAGAAGGCCGGCGCCGCCGCCAACGCCCTCTACAAGGACGACGAGGCTGCCTTCAACGCCATGAGCCTGGTCGCCTCGGCGGCCTACTACATGACGCCGCAGGCGCGCGAGGCGCTGGGTTATCCCGGCCAGGAAAGCCTCACCTACGATGCCCATGCCGTGCCGGACTACATGGTCGACGGCATGATCGAGCGGGTGACGCGCCGGGGCGCGATCTACAAGTCGACGCCGCGCTGAGCGGACGGGTTCATGGCAACAACGCCGCAAGGCAGCCCGGAGATTCCGGGCTGCCTTGCTCCCGATCCTCATCCGCGTCCGGGCCGTTTCGCCATGCCGGCGAACGCCTGCGACACCCACATGCACATCTTCGGTCCCCAGGCTGAGTATCCCTTCACGCCGGACCGCAGCTACACGCCGCCCGAGGCGCCGCTTTCCCGGTACGAGGCGCTGGCCGGCGTCATCGGCTTTTCCCGCTTCGTCATCGTCCAGCCCAGCATCTACGGCACGGACAATCGCTGCACGCTGGATGCCGTGCGCGATACGCGTCTGGATGCCCGTGCCGTCGTCGTGATCGACGAGAACACGGGGCCGGCTGAGCTGGAGCGCATGCACGAGGCGGGCGCGCGCGGCATCCGCATCAACCTGCTCTTCCGTGGCGGCGTGCAGTTCGCCGCCGCCGAGCGCCTGGCCGACCAGCTCAGGTCCATGGGCTGGCATGTCCAGGTGCTGATCGACGTCTCGTGCATGGCCGATCTCACTCTGCGCCTGGGTGACCTCGGCCTGCCCGTGGTGTTCGACCACATGGGTCATCTGGCGACCGGCAGCGGCCTCGATGACGCGGGTTTCGTCGCCATGCGCAATCTGGTCGCCGACGGGCGCGGTTGGGTGAAGCTCTCGGGCGCCTATCGTCTGACCGCGCAGCAGCAGGCGCCCTACGATGATGTGGCGCCCTACGCCCGCACACTGGTCGCGGCCAATGCCGAGCGTTGCGTCTGGGCGACCGACTGGCCCCATCCGGCCTGTGCGGTGCCCATGCCCAACGACGGCGCGCTGATCGACATGCTGGCCGACTGGGTGCCCGACGAGGCGGTGCGCAACCGCATCCTCGTCGACAACCCGGCGCAGCTTTATGGTTTCGGCGCGGACTGAAGCGCCCGCCTCATTCGTCTCTGGAGAATTTCCGATGCAATGGACCCTGGTCGGCCTCAGCGTGATCGCGGGCATGATCCTGCCGCTGCAGGCCCTGATGAACGGACGCCTGGGTCACCACCTGGGCGGGCCGATCTGGGCGGCAACCGTGTCGTTTTTCATCGGCACCCTGGGCCTGCTCGCCTACCAGACGGTGCAGCGGGCCAATATCCCGAGCCTGGCGCAGTTCGGCTCCGTGCCGCCCTGGCTGTTTGTCGGCGGCTTCCTCGGTGCCTTTTATGTCGCCTCGGCGACCATCGTGGCGCCGCGCCTTGGCACCACGGCGCTCTTCTCGCTGGTCATCTTCGGCCAGCTCGTCGCTTCGCTGCTGCTCGACCACTTCGGCGTACTGAGCGCGGGCAACCATCCGGTCAACATCATGCGCGTCATCGGCGTGGTCATGGTCTTCGGCGGCGCCATGCTGGCGCTGCGATACTAGACGCGGGTCAGCGCACCAGCAGGTCGAAGGAGGCCGCCTCGGTCCAGGCAAACGCGCCGTCGGGCTGGCGGATCAGCTCCGGGAAGTGGCCGGGCACGATGCGGTCGGCGCGGTCGAGCATGCGTTCGATCGTCGCGGTGCCGGCCTCCGTCGTGTCGAAGGCCATGTCGCAGCGCCGCAGGATCGCTTCCTTCGAATACTTCAGGGCATCGCCCGCCACGATCACATGGCCCTGGTGCGCCGACTGGAACTCCAGCGCATAGGAGCCCGGCGTGTGGCCGGGCGCATGAAAGAAATCGACGCCGCCGCCCAGGCTGCCTTCGCCCTCGACCAGCTCCAGATCGTGGTTGTCCTCGAGTTCGGCGTGAATCCCCCAGGGCATCAGGATGTCCTTTTCGTGGGGGTGGCGGGCGTAGTCCCACTCGGTGCGACTGACCAGCACCTTGGCGCCGCGGAACAGGTCGATGTTGTGGCTGTGGTCGAAATGCAGGTGGGTCAGGAACACCTGCCTGATGTCGCCGGGTTCCAGATCGCGGTCTTTCAGCGCCTTGATGAGGCCCAGGCGCGAGATGTAACCGCCGGTGTCGACCAGGATCGGCCCGCCGTCGCAGCGGATCAGGGTGATGGAGGCGATGCCGAGGAAATCGTTCCGCAGGCGCAGGCTGTTGCCCTGCACCACCACGTCGTGTTCAGGCGTCAACGATCCTGCTCCCGCGGGCTGGCCGGAGGCTTGTTCATGCGCTCTGCTGCAGCGTGGTTCATGCGCTCTGCTGCAGCGTGGTCCAGCCGCCGTGGGCGCGCTTGTAGGCTTCGAACGGGCGCCAGATGTGATCGACGCAGAGCTTGACGAAGCCGTCGCGATCACCTTCGCGCAGTTGGCGGATCATCTCGGCGTGTTCGTTGCGCGAATGCACCAGCAGGGCCGGATCGCCGATGGCGTAGCAGCGTCTGTGTCTGCACGGCGAGCGCGAGGCCGAGATCGGCCTGCAGGCTGCGTTCGTGAAATTCGTCGAAGATCACGAGGCCGTAACCCGAAAGCGCCGGATCGGCCTGCAACAGGCGCGTCAGGATGCCTTCGGTGACCACCTCGATGCGCGTGGCGGCCGACACGCGCGTTTCGAGCCGCGTGCGGTAGCCGGCGGTGTCGCCTTCGATTTCGCCAAGCAGGCTCGCCATGCGCCGGGCAGCGGCGCGGGCGGCCAGACGCCGCGGTTCCAGCAGCAGGATTCTTTGGTCCGAAAGCCACGGCGCGGCGAGCAGGTCGAGCGGCACGCGCGTGGTCTTGCCGGCGCCAGGCGGCGCCTCCAGCACCACCGAGGGGTGTTCTGCGAGCGCGGCGCGCAGCGCCGGCAGCGCGGCATCGATTGGAAGGGGCGAAAGCAGCGACGTCGACATATGCGAATGCTAGCAACCGGCGCGCGGCCGATTGACACCGTCGGTGCCCTCGCGCACATTGCCGAACGCTCGATCAGGACCGGTCGAGGTGCCGCTTTGATAACGAGGAGGAGGTCATGGATTACCTGCGTTATTACCTCAACTGCCTGCTGCCGCTGGCGGCCATCGCGGGCTTTGTGCTGGACGGCCAGTGGGTGTGGCTCGGCATCGGCACGCTGCTGCCGCTGCTGGTCATCGACGCGCTGTCGCCGCAGGACTACGCGCCGCGCAACATCAAGAATGGCGCGCTGGCGGATGTCGTGATCTACGTGCAGATGCTGCTGGTGCTGGCGACGTTCGGCGTATTCGCCTGGCGCGCGCACGTTGGCTTCGATCCCTCGCTCGGCAGCGTGCAGCCGTGGGTGGCGAGCGCGCTTGCGCTGGTGTGGATCGGCCTCATTGCGAACGTCGGCGCCGCACACGAGCTGATGCACCGCCACAATCCGCTGGCGGCGTTCATCGGCAAACTCGGCTTCGGCATCATCGGCGCGCCGAACCGGGACATCTCGCACACCGTCACGCACCACCTGTACTTCGACACCGAGCGTGATTTCGACACCGCCCAGCGTGGCGAGTCGGTGTACCGCTTCGTGCCACGCTGCATCGTCGGCAACACGCGCGACGAGTGGGAGTTCGAACGCCGCCGCTTGGCCGCGCAGGGTCTGCGCCCGTGGCACTGGAAGAGCCAGATCGTGTGGGGCGTGGTGCTCACGGTGGCGGTGTTGGCCGGTATGTACTGGGCCGGCGGCCTGCCGGCCATGCTGGCGCAGGCGGCGGCCATGATCGGCGGGCGCATCCTGGGCGAGGCGCTGAACTACCTGCAGCACTTCGGTCTGCTGCGCGTGCCGGGGCAGCCGATCGAGGACCGGCATACCTGGAATCACCTGTCGGCGGCCACGCGCATCCTTGGGCTCGAAATCACCAACCACGTCGAGCACCATCAGGACCCGGACCGGCCCTATTACGCGCTGGTGCCGCGCCGCCAGGGCCCGCAGATGCGCAACATCCTGCTGTGGGGCATCGCGGCGTTCTTCCCGCCGCTCTGGAGCCGCCTGATCCAGCCGCGTCTGAAGGACTGGGATCTGAACCACGCCAACGCCGACGAGCGGGCGCTGGCGCGCGAGGCGAACCGCCGCGCGGGATGGCCGGACTGGCTGGGCGATGCGCCGATGCAGGCCACCGCGCAGGCGGCCTGACGCGCTGCCCCGAACGCACTGCGCGCAACAAAAGCCGCCGTTGCCCGGAGTGGGTGACGGCGGCTTATTTGTGCCTGCGCCGGAGTCAGCCGATCAGGCGTAGGCGTCGACCAGCCCGTGGCCGACCACGCGCGCCGTGGGCATTGGCAGGCCATCCTCGATGTCGTCCCCGTGCTGGCGTTCCCAGTCCGGCCGGCTTGCGGACGTCTGCGTCTGCTGCTGCGCGGCCTGACCGTCACCGGCTGGCTGGTGCGATACCGTCGCCTGGCCGAGTTGCAGGCCCTGCTGGGCGAGCAGGTCGCGCAGTTGCGGCAGTGACTGCTGCACCGCAGCCGCCGTGCCGGCGTGCTGGGTACTGAAGTTCACCTGCGCCGCGCCGTCGCCGACGCTGAGCCGCACCTCGACCGGCCCGAGTTCGCGGGGGTTCAGTTGCAGTCGTGCTTCGTGCAGGCCATCCCGTATCAGCCACAGAACGCGCTCACCAAGCTCCGGGCCGAACTGCACGCTGCCGGGCGTGGCCGCAATGTTGAGATTGGACGGCGCACTGGCGGCGGTGTCGCTGGCCGCGGCGACCGTCGGCGGCAGTGTCGCCTGACCGCCTGGCGCCACAAGGGCCGGTGCGCTGGGCACGGCGAGGTCCGGTGCCGATTGCATGGGCGGCGCGGCGGCGGCGAAAGCTGCCGGGCCGGCCGAGGCGCGGGCGGCGTCAGTCGCATCGTCGCCCGCACCGACCGGCACCGTGAGCGATGCCGGAAGCGGTGGCTCGGCTGATGTTTCGCAGGCATCCGCAGGTGCGGCATCGCCCGCAGTCACCTTGCCCAACAGGCCCCAGGCGGGGCTGGCCGCCGGCCGGTCGAGCACCACCTCGCGTGCGTGCTGCGTGGCGGCGGCGGCAACCGGGTTGCTGTTGCCGGGGCTGCCGGGCGGTGTGACAGGGGGCGGGGTGGGCACAACCAACTGTTCCGCCGCAGAGGCAGTCGCGATCGCCGCCGTGTTGGGGTCGATCTGCGAGTCGCGATTGGTGTCGAGCGCCAGTGCGGTGTCCGCCGGGGGCTTGGTCTGCTTGATGGATTGAACGGACATGACACGCCCGGCGGCCATACTCGGTGCGGCTTCGTTTTCGGCGACCGCGTCGCTGGCCATGGGTGCTGCATCCGTTTGGGCGGCCTTGCGGCTGGCTGCTATGTCGTGGAGTGCGCTTGAGATCGCCGGTGCCTTCGGCGATGGCGTCATCTCGACAGCCGCGGTCTTCGCACCGTCCTCGGCAGCGGCGGTGGCGGGCGACGGCGAGGTGTCGGACGGTGCCGTGGGAGCGGGCGCTGCCGCGTTGGTGTCGTCCGGCGGAAATCTGCCGTTCGTGGGCGGCGAGGTATTGCCGTCACGCGGTGTCATGGCGCCGCGCAGGGTGGTCGGGAATGCCGCCTTGTCGGCGGCATCCGGACCCGGGGCGGCGCCCGCTGCGGCGCCGCCAGCAGTGATGCGTGTGACTGTCTGCACGTTGGATTTCCCCAAAACGGTGTCGCGCCCGGGTGCGTGGCGACGTGGCTGATGACATTCAAAGCACACGGCAGGCCAAGTGCGGGCCAGGTCGCGCCGGGGCCGTGCCCCCGGACCGCGCGGCGCTACGTCCTGCCGGCGCGTGCACTCACCCAGTCGTCCAGTGCCTGCTGTTCGCGTCGCTCGCCGGCCTGCCGCGCCTGCCTCTGGTAGCGCCCGATCAGGCGGTGCAGGCCTTCGCTGCGACGGTGCTGGCGCTGCACGTCCTCGCGCGCGCTCGCGCAGGCCAACTCGGCGGCTTCGATGACGCGCTCCTGTGCGAGCGCCAGTTGCTCCAGGCGCGCCACGAACTGCTGATGTTCGCGCAGCGTGGCGACGCCGACCTGGCTGCGTTGGGTACGTTGGCGATACTCGCCGGCATAGCGGTGCAGGTCGTCGAGTCGCGCCTGCTGTGCCACGCGCTCGGCTTCGCAGGCCGACAGGCGATGGCGCGCCTGGCGCTCCACCTCCAGCAGCCGGTCGAAGATCGGCCGCAGGCGATCGGCGCGCGTCACGTGTCGGTCCCGGCGAACAAGGTTTCGAGCCCGCCTACGCTGCTGGCGAAATCGACGCCCTGGCGCAGGTCCTGACGCAGGAAGTCGAGCAGGTGCGGCTGCCGGGCGATGGCCTCGTCAAGCAGCGGATCGGCGCCGGCCTGATAGGCGCCGACGGCGACCAGGTCGCGGTTCTGGCGGAAGGCCGAGTACAGCTGCCGAAAGCGCCGCGCCGCGGTGAGCTGTGCGGGCGTGGCGAGTTCCACCATCAGGCGGCTGACCGATGCTTCCATGTCGATGGCCGGGTACAGCCCACGCTCGGCGATGTCGCGGCTGAGCACGATATGCCCGTCGAGGATGGCGCGCGCCGAGTCCGCGATCGGGTCGTTTGGGTCGTCGCCTTCGGTCAGCACGGTGTAGAAGGCGGTGATGGAGCCGCCGCCGGGCGCCGTGCCGGCGCGCTCTATCAGCGCCGGCAGGCGCGCGAACACCGACGGCGGATAGCCCTTGGTGGCGGGCGGCTCGCCCACCGACAGCGCGATCTCGCGCTGCGCGTGGGCGACGCGCGTGAGCGAGTCGAGCAACAGCAGAACCGACAGGCCCTGGTCGCGAAAATACTCGGCGATCGCCGTCGCCAGCATGGCGCCTTGCAGGCGTTGCAGCGCCGTGGTGTCGGCCGGTGCGGTCACCACCACGGCCTTTGCGAGGCCCTCGGCGCCGAGGATCGACGTGACGAATTCGTTCACCTCGCGCCCGCGCTCGCCGATCAGGCCGACCACAACCACGTCGGCCGCCGTGTAGCGGGTCATCATGCCAAGCAGCACGCTCTTGCCGACGCCGCTGCCGGCGAAAAGGCCGAGCCGCTGGCCGCGCCCGACCGTGAGCAGCGCATTGATGCTGCGCACGCCCACATCCAGCGGTTCGCGGATCTGCGGGCGGCCGAGCGGGTTCTGCGGCGTGCCGGTGAGCGGCACATGGCCCGCGGCACGGATCGGGCCGCGGCCATCGAGTGGCCGGCCGGCGCCGTCCAGTACACGCCCTAGCAGCGCCGGCCCGACTGGCGCCAGTGCGCCGTGGCGCAGCGGCATCACGCGCGCGCTGGGGCCCAGACCGTTGACGGGGTCGATTGGCATGAGCGACATGAAGTCGCCGGAGAAACCCACCACCTCGGCCTCGATGTCCGCCAGCCCCGGCTGGCGCACCAGGCAGCGACTGCCGATCACCGCCGGCAGGCCGATGGCCTCCAGCGTGAGGCCAACCATGCGCGTGAGCTTGCCCTCCACCTGCACCGGTGGCGGCGCAAGCAGGTCGCTGGCACGGGCGTTGAGTTGGCCGGCGAGCCGGTTTTGCAGGGTGGCGCTCATGGCCCGCCGTCCATGAGGCGCGCGAATACCTCGCTGAGCCGTGCTTCGAGCGTGAGGTCTACCTGTGACGACTCGGTGCTGATGCGGCAGCCGCCGCGCGACAGGCCAGCGTCTGCCACCAGCTCCCAGCGTGCGTCATTGCGCCCACGCGGGCTGATGCCGCGTACCAGATCGAGGTCGAGCGGGTGCAGGTGCACGCTGATCTGCCGCGCCGCCGGTGGCAGTGCGGCCACGCCCTCGCGCACCAGATCTCCGATCCGCTGCGGTACCGCCGTGAGCTCGCGCCGCACTATCTGGCGCGCCAGCGCGCAGGCCAGTTGCAGCAGGTTGTCGAGCAGTTCCTGTTCCAGGGTCACCAGCGGCTGTGCCAGGTTGTCGAGCAGCGTCGCCAACTGCGCCGCCTCGCCGGCCAGCACGTCCGTGGCGCGCTGGCGGCCGTCGGCAAGGCCCTGCGCCAGTCCGGCGGCATAGCCCTGCGCATGGCCGGTCTCGCGCGCCTGTTCGAGCGCCTGTTCGAGGCGGGGGTCAACTGCCGACAGGCGGGTAGGACTCACCACCTGCCAGCGCTGGAAGGGCTTACTCGACAAAATCGTTGCCTCCCTTGCCAAGACGAATGGCGCCGCTCTCGGCCAGGCGTCGCGCGGCCGACAGCATTTCCTTCTGCGCCAGCTCCACTTCGGCAAGGCGCACCGGACCGCGCAGCTGCATGTCCTCGCGCAGCATTTCGGCGGCACGCTTGGACATGTTCTTGAAGAAGCGGTCACGGATGACCTGGTCGGCGCCCTTGAGCGCCACCAGCAGCACGTCGGATGTGATCTCGCGCAGGATTGCCTGCAAGCCCTTGTCGTCTACGTCCACCAGGCTCTCGAACAGGATCAGGTTGTCCTGTATCTGCTGTTCGAGCTCCTCGTCGGTTTGCCGCAGCTCCTCCAGCACGCCGTTGCCGAGTGCCGGGTCGAGCCGCCCGACGATGCCGGCTGCGGTCTTGATTCCACCGACGCTGGCCGATTTGCCGTCCGCGTTGCGGTAGAAGTGGTGCTCCAGTATGGCGCGGACCTCGGCCAGAGCCCCCGGCTGCAACTCGTCGAGTGTCGCCACGCGGCTGACGATATCGGCGCGCTGGTCGGCCGGCAGCATGGCCAGCACCAGCGCCGCCTGCTCCTGTTCCATGGAGGCAAGCGCCAGCGCCACTACCTGCGGGTGTTCGTCCCGGAGTACCACCGCGATGGACTTCGGATCCATCCACTTGAGGTTGCCGAGCGTGTCCTCGTTCTGGTCGAGCACGCGGTCGAGAATGCCGCGCGCCTTCTGCTCGCCGAGCGCCGTCACCATGACGTTGCGCAGGTAGTCCTCGACGCCGACCGTCAGCATGGCGTCGCTCTGAATGGCGAGGCCGAACTCGGCCAGCACGGCGTTCACCTGCTCGCGGTTGATGTCGCCAAGGCGCGTCATGGCGGCACCTATGCGCTGCACCTCCTTGGGCTCCATCTGGCGCAGCACGTCCGCCGCCTTGCGCTCGCCGAGCGCCAGGATGAGGATGGCCGAGCGCTCGGTGCCGCTCAGTTTCTTGGCCTCAGGCATCGGCGGCCATCCAGTTGCGCATCACCTGCATGACCCGTTGCGGGTCCGCCTGGTGCACATTCGGCAGCGATGGTTCGGCGGCGGGCGCGGCAAGCTGCGGCGCGGCGGTGGTCAGTTGGGGTTCCGGCGCGGGCAAGGCAACGCTGCGGGCCGGGCCGGTCTGGGCAATCACCGCGGCGCCGGCCTGGCGCACGCTGCGCAGCAGCGGCCGCAGCACGCCAAGCAGCACCGCCGCCAGCGCGCCCACGCCGAGCAGCAGGCGCACTGCCTGCCACACCCAGGACTGTTCCCACACCGGCGTCGTCTGCGCGGCGGGTGCCGGCTCGGTCGGCGCGAAGGCGGCGTTGACGATGTTGATGCTGTCGCCGCGCTCGGCGTTGAAGCCCACGGCGTCCTTGACCAGGACCGTGTAGCGGTCGAGCTCCTCCGGGCTGCGCGCGGCGATCGTCTCCTTGCCCTTGTCGTCGGTGCCGCGCCGGTCATCGACCACCACCGCCACCGTCAGGCGCTTGACGCCGCCGCCGGTGAGCTTGCTGTGGC
>CALLQH010000082.1 GCA_938014945.1 uncultured bacterium
GTGGAGGCGTCGGACGCGGAGGCCGAGGCGAGCCCCGAGCCGCCGGCCGAGGAGCCCGCCACCGATGAGGCGGTCGAGCAGAGCGAAGACGCCGCTGCCGCCACCGAGACCGAAACGGGTTCGGACAACATGGTCGATGCGGTGGTCGATGCCGCCGGCGAACTGGCCGACGACGCCGGTGCCGCGATGGAATCGGCAGGCGATGCCGTTGAAGAGACTGTCACCGGAAATGGCGGCGATGCCTCGATCGAGGCCGCCATTGCCGCCGCCTCGCCCGAGGCCGGCGAGCAGGTGATGAAGAAGTGCAAGAGCTGCCACACCTTCGAGGAAGGCGGCCCGAACCGTGTCGGTCCGAACCTCTGGGGCGTGGTCGGCCGTCCGGTCGCCAGCCATGAAGGTTACGCCTACTCCAGTGCCATGGAGGAATTCGGCGGCGACTGGACCTACGAGCGTCTGTGGACCTATCTGCATGATCCGCGCGGCGTCGTGCCCGGCACGAAGATGACCTTCGCGGGCCTCAAGAGCGATGAGGATATCGACAACCTGCTGGCCTGGATGCGTCTGCAGGCCACCGACCCCGTGCCGCTCAACGCCGGCCAGTAAGACAACGGCCAGCGCGGCCAGGGAGCGCTTGTGAGCGACGACTCCTATCTGAAGCACAAGGATCTCGACGGCAGGGCGATTGCCGCCGAGATCCATGAGGAGTGCCGCGTCCAGGTGGACGCCCTGAAGGATGGCGGCTGGTCGCCGCGCCTGATCTCCGTGCTGATCGGCGATGTCGATGCGGTGGAAATCTACGTGCGCAACCAGAAGCGCACGGCCGAGAAGCTGGGTATCGCCTTCGAGGAGCGTCACTTCCCCGCCGACATCACCGAATCCGAGATGCTGGCGGCAATGCAGGCGATGAACGCCGATCCGCGCATCACCGGCATCATCGTGCAGCGCCCCGCTCCCGCCCACATCAACGTCAAGCACCTGCAGTCGGCGATCCACCCGCTGAAGGATGTCGAGGGCCTGCACCCGGCCTCCATCGGCAACATCGTCTACAACGAGATCGACCTTGGCCCCTGCACGGCCATGGCCTCGGTCCACATGCTCAAGCGCACGGGCCTGACGCTGTCGGGCCTGGAAGTCGTCGTCGTGGGCCACAGCGAGATCGTGGGCAAGCCCATCGCCTTCCTGCTGATGGCCGAGGGCGCCACCGTCACCGTATGCCACCACATGACGCGCAATCTGGCGGTCCATTGCCGCCAGGCCGATGCCGTCTTCGTCGCCGTGGGCAAGCCGGGCCTGGTCACCGGCAACATGATCAAGCCGGGCGCGGCCGTCATCGACATCGGCATCAACCGTGTCGAGGACGCCGATGGCAATGCCCGCACCGTGGGCGACTGCGATTATGATTCATGCCGCGAGATCGCCGGCTGGATCACCCCGGTTCCCGGCGGCGTCGGTCCGGTGACCGTGGCCATGCTGATGCAGAACACGGTGACCGCCGCGCGCCGCCAGATGGAGCACTATCAGGCGGCCTTCGCAGCCGACGCCTGGACCACCCTGCCCCAGGGCACGGGCAAGGGCTGAGCCCCAAGAACCTCAAGCCCAAGGGCCCTCAGTTGCCGGCGCGCACGCTGTAGGGCTGGTTGCGCAATTCCTGGAGCAGGCGCTGATCCATTGCGCCGTTGACCACCAGACCGGCGTCGCGCTGGAAGGCATCCACGGCCTCGCGCGTCTTCGGCCCTGCGATGCCGTCGATCTCGCCATGGTAGTAGCCGCGTTCGACCAGCTCGATCTGCACCGAGCGCACGAAGGTGGGATCAAGCGAGGGCACCGGCTCGGGCCCCGAGGTCGCCCCACCCGTGTTGAACAGCATGTATTCGAGCAGTTCCTTGCTCGCCACGCCGTCCACCGGCAGACCGACATCGCGCTGGTAGGCGCGGATGGCGCCCGCGGTGCGACGCCCCATCACGCCATCGATCGGACCGGCGTTGTAACCGCGCGCGGTGAGCTCGGTCTGGATATCCTCGATATAGGCGCGCGCCATTTCCGACGGCATCTCATCGACTGTCGTGGCGACGCGCACAAAGCCGGAATTGGCCGGTGTTCCAAGGTCGGGAACATTGAAACCGGCGTGTGCAACGCCCGCGGACAGGGCCAGGGCAACGGTGCAGATGAGAAGGCGCGCAGAGTTCATGACGGGTCTCCCGAACAGGTCATCAGGGAAGTAACGCGCAAATGCGGCAAAAGATCGCTCGAGGGGCCATATTCCTGTTTCATTCTGTATCAGCCCCTGACGTGCGCAAGGTAGTCGGCCGAGCGCATCTCGATCAGGCGCGATGCCGTGCGTTCGAACTCGAAGGCGCCGTCGCGGCCGCCGTAAAGCTCCTCGGGCGGCGCATCGGCCGAGCAGATGAGCCCGACACGGTTGTCGTAGAGCACATCGATCAGGGTGATGAAGCGCATCGCCTCGTTGCGCTGTTCGCGCCCCATGCGCGGTATGCCGTCCACGATGAAGGTGTGGAAACGCTCGGCCAGCGCCAGATAGTCGGACGCGCCGAGCGGCCGGGCGCAGAGATCGGCAAAGGCGAAACGGGCGACCTGGCGGGCCTGGCAGGGCACCGCGATGGTGCGCCCCTGTACCTCCACCGTGTCCGGTGCTGGCTCGCCGTCACCGATCAGATGGGCAAAGGCCTCGTCCAGCGCCGCGCGCGCCTTGTCGTCGGCGGGCGTGAGGTAGACATCGTGGGCGGCAAGGAAGGCCAGCCGGTAGTCCTCCCTGGCTTCGACCGCCACCACGTCGAGCCGCTCCTCCAGCATGGCGATGAAGGGCAGGAAGAGCTGGCGGTTGATACCGCCGGCGTAGAGGTCGGAAGGCACCCGGTTCGAGGTCGCCACCACCACCACCCCGCGCTCGAACAGCTTGTCGAAGAGGCGACCCAGGATCATCGCATCGGCGATGTCGGTGACATGGAACTCGTCGAAGCAGAGCAGGCGCGCCTCGCCCGCCACCTGGTCGGCGACCATGGCGATGGTGTCGTTGGTCTGATGGCCGTCCTGGCGCTCCTTGTGGATGCGGCCGTGGATCTCCCGCATGAAGGCGTGGAAGTGGACACGGCGCTTGCGCGTGACCGGCGCGCTTTCGAAGAAGAGGTCCATCAGCAGCGACTTGCCGCCGCCCACACTACCCCACAGATAGACCCCGCGCGGAATTTCCGCCCTGGAACGCCGGGCAAAGAGCGACGACAGGAAGCCCCCCGCGGGCTGGGAGGTCTCTGCAAGGGCCTGGGAGAGCCTCTGGAGGCGTTCGGCGGCGTTTTCCTGGGCGGGGTCCCGGCGCAGCTTGCCGGACGCACACAGCGCCAAATAGCGGTCTAGGGGGCCGTCGGTCATGGAACCCGGAAGGCGTTGGAGAGGGGCCATCGTTTAGCCCGTGCGCGGGGCTGCGGCAACGTGCGGGGTTGACGGCGGGCGCGCCCTGCCATGGGATCACCCCAGCCCGGAGGGAACCCGTCATGACCGATCTCGATCTCTGCTTCACGCCCGCCAGCGAGCTGGCCCGCCGCATCCGCAGCAAGGAACTCTCGCCCGTCGAGATCGTCGCCAACAGCCTGGCGCGCATCGAGGAGGTCAATCCCGCCCTCAACTGCTTCTGCTTCACCTTCCCCGAGGAGGCGCTGGCAAAAGCGGCCGAGGCGGAAGCCGCCGTGATGCGCGGCGACAAGCTCGGGCCGCTGCACGGCGTGCCGATCGCGATCAAGGATTTCACCCCCACCAAGGGCAAGACCACCACCATGGGCAGCAAGGTCTATGCCGACTGGGTGCCCGAGGAGGACGCCCAGATCGTCAAGGACCTCACCGGCGCCGGCGCGATCATGGTAGGCAAGACGACGACCCCGGAGTTCGCCCATGCCGGCTTCACCCACAGCCCGCTGTGGGGCGTGACGCGCAATCCCTGGGACACGAAGCGGACGCCGGGCGGCTCCTCCGGCGGTTCGGGCGCGGCGGTCGCATCGGGCTGCGTGCCCCTGGCCGAAGGCTCCGACATGGGCGGTTCGGTGCGCATTCCCGCCTCGTGCTGCGGCACGGTCGGGCTGAAACCCAGCCTGGGACGCATTCCGATGACCGTGCTGCCCACGGTCTTCGACAACATCAGCCACTTCGGCCCCCTGGCGCGCACCATCGACGATGCCGCCCTGTTCCTGGCCGCGGCGCAGGGTCCGTTCGAGCGGGACATCATGTCGCTGCAGACGCCCCTCGACATCACCCTGCCGGTCGGCGGCGACGTCCGCGGCCTGAGGATCGCGCTCGACATGGACCTCGGGTTCTACGCCGTGGACGACGAGGTGGCAGCCAATGTGGAGGCCTGCGTGGCGGCCCTGCGCGACGCGGGCGCCACGGTCGAGGAGGTCGACCTTGGCTGGACCCGCGAGATGAGCGATGCCTGGAATGTCTACTGGGAGGTCTATCTCGCCGCCTTCTTCGAACAGCATCTCGACAGCCGGCGCGACGATCTCGATCCCACGATCGCCGCCATGTTCGATGCCGCACGGAAGGTGGATGCCATCGCCTTCAAGCGGCTCGAGTTCGTGCGCACGCGCCAGTGGCTCGCCCTGTGCGACGTCTTCGAGCGCTACGATGCCCTGATCTGCCCGACCTGCCCGATTCCCGCGCCCTCAGCCGATGCCCGCGACGCCGAACTCTACGGCGAAACCGCCGACGGCAAGCTGCGCGCCACCACCATGACCGAGGTGTTCAACAATATTGCGCAGTGCCCGGCCCTGTCGGTGCCCTCGGGCTGGACGCGGGACGGGCTGCCGACCGGCCTGCAGATTGTCGGCCACCGCTTCGACGACCTGATGGCCCTGCGCATCGGCGCCGCCATCGAGCGGGCGCGCCCCTGGGCGGACCAGCGGCCGCCGATCTAGCCGCGCCAGCGCAATCCGGCGATGGCGAGCGCCAGCCAGCCGGCAATGAAGGCCATGCCGCCGGCCGGGGCGAGCATGGTGATGCCCATATCTCCGGTCATCGCCGAAGCCGTGAGCGAGCCGCAGAACAGCACCATGCCTGTGGCAAACAGGCAGCCGGCCAGAGTCGCCCAGCGATGCACGGCGGTACCCGCCAGCCAGGCGATGCCGACCATGGCCAGGGCGTGCCACATCAGGTAACGCACGGCGACCTCCAGGCGATGGGCAGCCTCGGGTTCGGCGATGTGGGCGGCCATGGCGCCCAGCGCCACGGCTGCCGCGCCGGCAAGGCCGGCAAGGACGAGCCAGATCTTCATGGATGAAGGTTTCGCCGTACCAGCGATGCAACGCAAGCCCGTTCCATCGGTTGACTCCATCAGCAACGCAAAGAAGGAGCCAATCCCATGAGCAAGTTGAACGGAAAACGCATCGCCATCCTGGCGACCCATGGTTTCGAGCAGTCCGAACTGGAAGTGCCCCGCGACAAGCTGAGCGCGGCGGGCGCCGATGTCGTGGTCGTCAGCCTGAAAAACGAACCCATCAAGGGCTGGCAGGGCGACGACTGGGGCAGCGACGTGCAGGTCGATATGAGCCTGGATGACGCACGGGCCGAGGATTTCGACGCACTCGTGCTGCCCGGCGGCCAGATCAACCCCGACCTGCTGCGCGTCGAGGAGAAGGCGGTCGCCCTGGTGCGCGCCTTCCATGACGCAGGCAAGCCGATCGGCGCCATCTGCCACGGCCCCTGGCTGCTGGTGGAGGCCGATGTCCTGCGCGGACGTGACGCGACCAGCTACAAGTCGATCCGCACCGACATGGCCAATGCGGGTGCCAACTGGCGCGACGCGGAGGTGGTGACCGACAAGGGCATCGTCACCAGCCGCACACCCGACGATCTCGACGCCTTCTGCGACAAGCTGATCGAGGAGATCGCCGAGGGCCGCCACCAGCGCAAGGCGGCCTGAGGGAGGCGACAGGGGTGGCGGCGCCGCGCTGGGAATACCGCGTCTGGCACGACGCACCGCCCCCGCTTCCCCTGGAGGGAATCGAAGAGCGCACCGACGTCTATCTGCTTCGCCCGGGCATGACCGCCCGTCTGGTCAAGCTGCGCGAGGGTGCGCTGGACGTGAAGGAACTGATCGACACCCGTAACGGCCTGCAGCGCTGGAAGCCTGCGGGCCGTTACGGCTTTCCCCTGGATGCGGGCCGGCTGGCGGCCGTTCTTTGTCTCGACAAGGACGAACGGGCCGGCTTGGGCGAGGCTCTTGGTTCGCCCGAAGCCGCCACTGCCCGCCTTGCCCGCTGCAGCACGACGGCGGTGGTCGGCGTGCTCAAGCGCCGGCTTCTCGACGAAGCCTTCGACTGCCGCCGGGAGACCGCGCAGGTGCGCTTTCACGGCCGCTGGCACGGCAGCCGGGCCCTCGAACACGAACGTGCCGAACACGTGATGCAGGCCGTGCGGGCGCTGGGCTGGCCGGAGGGCACCAACGAGAGTTATGCCGACCGACTTGGCCGCGCGGATCAGCCGGCAACGAACTCCAGCAGCCAGTGCATGCCGTAGGCCGCGCCGGCCACCGCGGCGACGCCCGCCAGATAAAGGCCGGCGAACCAGAGCCAGCGGCGGCGCGGTGGCTCAGTCGTGTCCGTAGCCATCGTGCTCCGAAGGCGGTCCGCGGAAGACCCAGTAGGTATAGGCGGTGTAGCAAAGGATGACCGGCAGCACGACGATGACGCCGACCAGCAGGAGCTGCTGGCTCGCCGGGACGGCGGCAGCCTCCCAGATGGTCAGCACGCGCGGCACGGCATAGGGCCACAGGCTGATGCCCAGGCCCAGGAAACACAGCAGGAAGGCTGCGATGGCGCTGAGGAAGGGCTGCAGGGTGCGGTCCTTCACAAGGCCGTACCACATCGAGGCAAAGGCCGCCGCAGTGAGGAACGGCACCGGCATCAGCCACAGCATCTGCGGCCAGGTGAACCAGCGCCGTTCGATCTCGGGATCGGCGATGGGGGTCCACAGGCTGACGATCGCCATGGCGACCAGAACGATGGCCGCCGCGCGCATCGCCATGGTGCGCGCCCAGGCGCGCAGCTCGCCCCTGCTCTTGGTCACCAGGAAGCAGGCGCCGAGAAGGCCGTAGCCGGCGACCAGCGCGGCGCCGGTAAACAGGTTGAAGGGGTGCAGCCAGCTCCACGCGCCGCCCGCGAAGGCGCCGTCCTCGAAGTTGAAGCCGCCGACGAAGTGGCCGAGCACGATGCCCTGGCAGAAGGTCGCCAGGGTCGAACCGAAGGCGAAGACACGCCGCCAGATGTGTTCGCTGCCCGGCGAACGGTGGCGGAACTCGAAGGCCACACCGCGCAGAATCAGCCCCAGCAGCATGACGAAGATCGGCAGATAGACCGCGGGCA
This sequence comes from uncultured bacterium, assembly GCA_938014945.1. GTDB lineage: Bacteria > Pseudomonadota > Alphaproteobacteria > SP197 > SP197 > CALGGB01. Next base: position 7,365 of record CALLQH010000082.1, read on the forward strand.
AGAGCATGGAATAGGCGCGCGGGAAGATCGCCAGCAGCACCACGCCGCCCAGGATCAGCCAGGTCTCGTTGCCGTCCCAGACCGGCGCGATGGT
>CALLQH010000083.1 GCA_938014945.1 uncultured bacterium
GCGCCGACCTGGTCGGTGGCGCCGTCGGGATCCCAGTTACCGAACTGGAAGTCGGTGGCGCCGGTCAGACCCGAAAGCTTCACGCGCTCAGGCACCGTGACGGAGACCGTCGCCGTTTCAGCCGACGTCGAACCCGCTGCCGCCGCGCGGGCAGGCTCGCTGGGAATCAGGAGTGCGGCACTGCCGGCAGCCACGATGGCCGCGGCGGCGGTGGCCAAAACAAACTTTCTGGTTTCAAGACCAAGCACGACCATGGGGATTATTCCTCGAACACGGTTGGTAACAGGTGAAGACGACCCATGAGAACGCAGAACCTGCGATGCCATTGACAGGAAACCGCCGGCTCCAGGCACCTTCATTCACGTAGGTCAAGAAAAGAGCGCTCAACCCGATTTCTGTGCGCGAAGATACGCAAATGCAGGCAATTCAGCCACTATCTGCGGGTTGCACAGCGCAAGTTGCAGCATGAGAGTGATTTCAATCACACAGTCATTGCTCAGTCGAGAAACGAAAAACACTGGTTCTTTCGAGGTCACTTCATCCCACGACCGAACATGTCATTCTCATTTTGACACAATTAGGCCGCTCCCGAACCATCGACGCCGGCCATTGTAATGTTGACATTACGTTATGCAGAAGAAAAAACACAACCTTCACGTGCATCAATGTAAAACCGACATGCTCCGAAGGTTCCAGCAACAGCAAGATTGCCCTGGTTCAGTGCCCTGCCGCGACAACCGGCTCATGACGGGGTTCCTCACCGCGGCTGGTATCGGCAAGGGTGAAGGCCCGATCGATCTCGCGCTGCACGATGTGGCGCACGTAGTACGACGCCAGTGCTTCACTCACCGGACCCGGCGGCTCGTAGATGCCCTTGCTCAAGTCAGCTCCCGGTCTGTCCTGCCTGGGGCAGCACGAAGATCTGGCCGGGATAGATCAGGTCCGGATCGCCGATCTGATCCCGGTTGGCTTCGAAGATCTGCGTGTAAAGCGTGCCCCTGCCGTACACATGGCGGGCGATCAGCCACAGGTTGTTGCCGGGCTGGATCACGACAAGGGGTTCCGCGCTGCTCGGCATGGTGAACGCCGCCTGCTGGATCGGCGTCTCCAGGCGCGCGGCGACGGTCCCCTGCGTATCGACCTGATCGACGCGCAGCTCGTGGCGCCCTGCATCAAGGTTCCGGTCCAGGGTCAGGCTCCAGTTGCCGTCGGCATCGGCCTGGACGCTGCCCGCGATTTCACCGTCGACATAGGGACGCACCTCGCTGCCCGGATCGGCCTTGCCCGAAAGGGTAACCGCGCCGTCTTCGTCATAGGTCAGGCTGTCGAGGGTCAGGGCGCCGCCGCCGGCGATGCCCACGCCACCGGCGGGCGCCTGCAGCACCGATACCGCGGCATCCGAATCCTCGCGCGGCACGGTCACGGCCAGCACACCACCACCCTCGGTCTCTCCCGAAGCGGCATCACCGTCGCCGCCCTGGGCGACCGCAGTGTCATCCCCGCCGGGCACGGTCATCACCACGGCCTCGCGCGATTCCGTGACGGTACCGTCGACGCCTTCGGCACGCAGCCAGATCTCGTGGCTGCCCGGCGCCAGAGGCTCTTCGAGCACGATCACCCACTCACCGTTGCCGTCGGCCTGGGTCTGGGCAATCACCCCGTCGTTGCTGAGCACCATGACCCGTGCGCCGGGCGCCGCGCGTCCGGCCATCACGGCATCGCCGCTGGTCTCGACGCGCACGACATCAAAGCTGGGGTGAATGGCCTGGTCTTCCGCCTGGGTCGCATCGTCTTCGCCGTCCAGCGCCGACACCACGGCATCGGCGGCCTCGGCCAGTTCCGCGGCGGTGTCCTCCGCGGCCTCCTGCGTTGCACCCAGGGCTTCGTCGACGGCTTCCTCGGTACCCTCTGCCTCCAGCGCGACGGCATCCTCGGCAGGCGGGGCCGAGGCGTCATCGGTGTCAGCCTGCCCGGAAATCTCCTCTCCCGAACCGGCAACCGATGGCTCCCTGGCATCGTCGTCCCAGAAGACCAGCGCCAGGACCGCAAGCACGATCGCAAGCACGGCGACAATGGCGAGAATTTTCTTCACCCGGTTCTTCCCATGGCCCAGAACGAGCCTTCTCTAACACGTTTGCGCCATGTCGGCAGGGTTCGCGGGCCAAGTCAATCGGCCAGAGCCGCGGGCGTGTCATTCCCGCCCTGCCCGTGACCCGCCCGGCGCGTATCGCGGGCCGCGCATAGACGGCGGCGGAGCTTTGCTCTACCTCCACGCCACCAAACCGGCCGTGCCTGCACCGGCTGCCGGCTTCACCTGCTGTGGGAGCACCATGGTCCAACCACGATCCGTCTGTGTCTTCTGCGGTTCCGGCTTCGGCAAGGACCCGGCATGGTCCGAACTGGCCAGCGCCACGGGTGCGATCCTGGCGCGCCATGGCGCCGAAGTGGTCTATGGCGGCGGCCATGTCGGCCTCATGGGCCTGGTCGCCGATGCCGCCCTGGCCGAGGGCGGCCGGGTCGTGGGCATCATCCCCCGTCACCTCGCCCGCGCCGAGGTGGAACATGCGGGCCTTTCCGAACTGATCGAGACGGAAACCATGTCGGAGCGCAAGATGGCGATGATCGCGCGCTCCGACGCCTTTGTCGTGCTGCCAGGGGGGCTCGGGACCATCGACGAACTGCTGGAGGTGCTGACACTGCGCCAGCTTGCCCAGCACGAGAAGCCGACGATCATGGTCGACGCCAAGGGCTACTGGCAGGGCCTGGCGCGCATGCTCGACGCCATCGTCGCGCAGGACTTTGCCCGGGCGAGCGTGCTCGACTTCATGACCTGGATCACCGATGCCGCCGAACTGCCCGCCGCCCTGGGGCTGGAGCGCTGACCCCGCTTGCCCCTTGCACCCTGTCGTACGGCGGTTATGTTGCGGCGCAACACTGAGCGACAGCCCCAATACGGAGTGAGATCATGGCCAAGATCAAGGTGAAGAACCCCGTCGTCGAGCTCGACGGCGACGAGATGACCCGGATCATCTGGTCCTTCATCAAGGAGCGGCTGATCCTTCCCTACCTCGACATCGACCTGAAGTACTTCGATCTCGGCATGGAGCACCGCGACGCCACCGACGATCAGGTGACGGTCGATGCCGCCAACGCCATCAAGAAGTACGGCGTCGGCGTGAAGTGCGCGACCATCACGCCCGACGAGGCGCGCGTCGAGGAATTCAAGCTGAAGAAGATGTGGCGCTCGCCCAACGGCACGATCCGCAACATTCTGGGCGGCACCGTCTTCCGCCAGCCGATCATCTGCAAGAACGTGCCGCGCCTGGTGCCGGGCTGGACCAAGCCCATCGTCATCGGCCGTCACGCCTTCGGCGACCAGTACCGCGCCACCGACATGGTGGTGGGTGGCCCCGGCAAGCTGACCATGACCTTCCAGCCCGCCGACGGCAGCCCCGCGATCACCCACGAGGTCTTCGAGTTCCCCGGCGGCGGCGTCGCCATGGCGATGTACAACCTGGATGATTCGATCCGCGGCTTCGCGCGGGCCTGCATGAACTACGGCCTCAACCTCGGCTGGCCGGTCTACCTCTCGACCAAGAACACGATCCTCAAGGCCTATGACGGCCGCTTC
>CALLQH010000084.1 GCA_938014945.1 uncultured bacterium
CCGCTGGTCAGGGTCTTCTTCTTCAGCTTGTCCTCGTAGTTCGTCGCGCGCTCTGTCCGCACCACCACGGTCTCCAGCTCCTCGTCGAAGTCGATGGCGGTGACGCGATCGTCGGCGCGCAGCATGTTCTGGTTCAGCAGGTAGCCGACAGCCAGCCAGTCCGGATGGTCGCCGATCGTCATCATGGTGACGATCTCCTGGCCATTGAGGAACAGGGTCAGCGGCCGCTCCATGGTGACGGCGGTCTCGACCTCCCTGCCCTCGTGGTCATGGCCGGTGACGCGCCGCGTCAGACGCGGATCGGCAGGATCGGGCTGCACCAGGTAATCGTTCATGGGTGAAGTATGGGGACGCCCCCCGCCGCCGCCAAGGCCGGGCGTCAGCCGCCGATGACGGTTACCGCATCGCCCGGGCGCACCACGCCCTCCACCAGCACCGCGCCATAGACCCCGGCGAAACCCTCGTGACGCTCGGTCACGGTCTTGAGCACGGCGAAGTCCCGCTCGCCCGTGTCGGGGTCCAGCGTGATCATGGCGCAGCGCGGGTCCCGGTCGATGACGTGGACGGTCACGGCATCGCCGATGCGGATGGTCTTGCCCGCCAGCGCGTCCTCGGCAAACCCCTGCGTCCCCACCATGTCGAGATAGAGGTTGGCGCGGAAGCGCCGGTGATCGACCGCCCGCCCCAGTTCCCCGCCGAGGCACTGCGCGGTCTGCAGGGAAAAGAGCGAGACCGGCCGGCAGTCGGCAATCGCCTTGTCGGAGCGCATGGGCGGGCCGTCGCTGCCCAGTTCGGTGGCCAGGGCGGGATCGTCGATGCCCAGCACGCGCCCGTCGGGCAACGCCACCTCCAGCGCCATGTCGCCCGGCGCGGCGGGTGCCGGCGTAAGGTCGGGATCGAGCGCGCGCGCCTCGGCCAGGTTGGTCGGCAGCACCGAACGCTCGGGCTGCGTGAAACGCGGCTGCCAGGTCACCATCTGGCGCACCTCGCGCCCGGTCAGGTAGGGGAAGCCCGCCGGGCTCTTGGCGCTGCCGAAGGCATAGAGCCGGTCGCCGTGCAGCCCGCCGTAGCCAACGAAGGCCTCATTGAGCGTGTGACCGCGCATGCTCTTGACGGGGTAGCGCCACACGCTCTCCACCGTTCCGACCTTGGTCATGCTCTCACCCTCGTCTTGCCAGTCCAGACGGATACCAGCCTCGCACGCTTCAGCCCGGCACGACCAGTGCATCGACCGCCAGGGCGCCGTCGGGGCCGCAGATGACGGGGTTGAGGTCGATCTCGGCGATGGCATCGCGGCCCAGCGCATCGGCCAGCACCGAAAATGCCGAAAGCGCCGCCGCAACGGCATCGAGATCGGCCGGCGGCCTGCCGCGCACGCCCGCGAGCAGCTTGGCAGCCTTCAGCCGGTCGATCAGCGCCCGCGCCGTCTGCGGCCCGAAGGGCGGCACCGCGAAGACGCGATCCTCCAGCACCTCGATCAGCACACCGCCTGCTGCAACCACGACCAGGGGCCCGAACTGGGCGTCGCGCACCATGCCGAAGGCAAGCTCGGTGCCCGCGCCCGCCATGGCGGCCACGGTCATGCGCGGCCCCAGCCTGGAGGCAATGTCGTCATAGGCGGCCGCCACCTGACCCTCGCCGCCCAGGCCCAGGCGCACCCCGTCGGCGTCCGACTTGTGATCGAGGCCGGGCTGAGCCGACTTCAGCGCCACCGGCATGCCGGCATCCAGCCCCAGGCGCAGGGCGGCAGCGACCGCGGCCTCCCGGTCCTCCACGACCTCGCTTGCCACCGTGGGCACACCGAAATCCGCGCACAGCGCCAGGCCCTCGGATTCATCGACCGCTGCGCCGCTTGCCAGTCGTTCGCGCCAGAAGGCGACACGGCCGGGGTCCGCCGGCGGTGGTGCGGGTTCCTCGGCGGCGCGGCGCCGGTCCCGCATGCGGAACCCCGCGCGCACCGCGATCAGCGCCGTGCGCATGCCGTTGATCACCGGCACGCCGGCATCGGCGAAACCCGCCGCCAGTACGGGGTTGCTCACCTGCGCGACGCTGGAAACGAAGGCGACAGGCAGACCGGTGCGTGCCGGCATGCCCTTGACGTGTTCCAGCAACTCCGGGGCATAAGCGAACCGGTCGTCGGCATGTACCTCAACGAACAGCGCCGCCGTGCCGGGATCGGCCGCCAGGGTATCCATGCCTTGTGTGATGACGTCGTTGAACGTCTCGTTGAGCGGGCCTGCGGCATCGAGCGGATTCACCGGTTCCAGCATCGCCGGCAGAAAGGTCTTCAGCCGCGTCACCGTGTCCGGCGCAAGCTGGGTCAGCGGCACGCCCATCTCCTCGGCCAGATCGATCAGCCCTTCGCGCAGGCCGCCGGAATCGAGCACGGCGGAAAGCCCGCCCTCGCCCATCGGCGGCGCGGCCGCCAGGAACTGCGCCGTCGCCAGCAGGCCGTCGAGATCGTCGGTGCGCACGGCGCCGTGGCGTTCGACGATCGCCTGGAAGGCGGCGTCCGAGCCGGCGATGGCGCCCGAATGACTGCGCGCCAGCTCCGCCGAGGCAGGGGTGCGCCCGACCTTGTTGATGACGACCGGGATATCCCTGCGCCTGGCCTTCTCCAGGGCGGCGACGAAGGCTTCCGGGTCGCGCACGGTTTCCAGGAACAGGGCCAGCACCCGCGTCTCGGGCTGGTCGAGCGCCCAGTCCATGTAATCGGCGACCGAGCCGTTGATCTCCTGTCCCTGACTCGTCACCAGATTGAAGCGGTAGCGCCGGTCGGCGTTGGCCAGCAGGACGAAGACCGAACCGGAATGGCAGAACAGGGCGATGCCGCCGGGCACCGTCTGAAGCGGCGCCTGGAAGGAGACGAAGGTCGAGGCCGTGTAGTTGTAAAAGCCCATGCCGTTGCCGCCGCAGACCGGCACACCGGCCTCCCGCGCCATGGCCTTCAGGCGGTCGAGCAGGCGCGGCTCGCCGTCGCCCTCCATCATGCAGGGATCGAAGATCGCGGCACTCCTGGCCCCCGCCCGGATCGCAGCCGCCAGCGTCTCCTCCATACGGTGGCTGGCGACCGAGAGCACGGCAAGGTCGGGCGCGCCCGGCAGGGTATCGAGGCCGGCATAGCATGTGCGTTCGCCCAGGCTTTCGTAGCGCGGGTTGACGGGCCAGATCTCCCCCGCGTAGCCGCCGCCGGCCAGCACCTCGACCATCGCCGCGCCCACGGTGCCCGCCCGCTCCGATGCCCCGACCAGCGCCACCGAACGGGGCGCCAGCATCGGCCCCAGCCAGTGTCGCCCCTTCAGGTCCGCCTCCGTCATGCCCATCCCCGCAGCAAGGTTTGTGGTGCGCACACAAGCAGGTTCCCCCCGCCCTCACAACGACGTTTGCACACGGCGGCTTGTCCCTGCCGGCCATCGGGGCGGCGGGGGCTGCCATTGCCCCTCGGGGCCGGCGTCCTATATGGTGACATTCGGCTTTCGAAACCCGGCACAGGTCCACGAAAGGTTCCCATGTCCCAGCTTGTCGACCCGTTCGGTCGCACGATCGATTACATCCGCATCTCCGTCACGGACCGCTGCGACTTCCGTTGCGTCTATTGCATGTCCGAGGACATGACCTTCCTGCCCAAGAAGGACCTGCTGACGCTGGAGGAACTCGATCGCCTGGGCAGCGCCTTCGTCGGCCTGGGCACGAAGAAGATCCGCATCACCGGCGGCGAGCCGCTGGTGCGAAAGAACATCATGCAGCTCTTCCGCAGCCTGGGCCGTCATCTGGGCGGCGGCGGCCTGGACGAGCTGACGGTCACGACCAACGGCAGCCAGCTTTCCCGCTTCGCCGAGGAGCTGGTCGATACCGGCGTGCGCCGCATCAACGTCTCGCTGGACACCCTCGACCGCGACCGCTTCAAGGCGATCACGCGCTGGGGCAACTACGACAAGGTCATGGATGGCCTGGCCGCCGCGAAGAAGGCGGGCCTTGCCATCAAGATCAACGCCGTCGCCATGAAGGGCGTCAACGAGGACGAGATCGACACCATGATCCAGTGGTGCGGCGACGAGGGTTATGACCTCACCTTCATCGAGACCATGCCGCTGGGCGACATCGACGGCGACCGCACCGACCAGTACCTGCCGCTCTCCCTGGTGCGCGGCCGTCTGCAGCAGAAGTGGACGCTGGACGAAAGCCCCTACCGCACCGGCGGCCCGGCGCGTTACGTCACCGTGCGCGAGACCGGCGGGCGCCTGGGCTTCATCACGCCGATGACCCACAACTTCTGCGAATCCTGCAACCGCGTGCGCCTGACCTGCACCGGCACGCTCTACATGTGCCTGGGCCAGGAGGATGCCGCCGACCTGCGCGAGCCCCTGCGCGCCAGCGAGGGCGACGAACTGCTCATCG
>CALLQH010000085.1 GCA_938014945.1 uncultured bacterium
AGACTCACCTCGCCCGGCCGGGCGCGCATGCCGCCGCCGGTGAGTGCGGCCATGCTGGCGCTGTGGTGGGGATCGCGGAAGGGGCGGCGCCGGCTGATGCGCCCGCCCTTCAACTCGCCCGCGACGGAGGCGACAAGGCTCACCTCCAGCGCCTCCTCGGGCGTCAGCGGCGGCAGCAGGCCGGGCAGGCGCTTGGCCAGCATCGACTTGCCCGATCCCGGCGGCCCGATCATCAGAAGATTGTGGGCCCCGGCTGCGGCGATCTCCAGGGCGCGCTTGGCCGCTTCCTGGCCCTTGATGTCGGCAAGGTCGAGAACGGCGCTGTCGTCTTCGGCAAGCTGCGGGCGCGGCGGCGAGAGAACCTGCGTGCCTTTCCAGTGGTTGATGAGGCCGACCAGGTGATCGGGGGCCAGCACCGGCGCCTTGCCCGCCCAGGCGGCTTCCGAGCCGTTGGCGGCGGGGCAGACGATGCCGCGTCCCAGGCGGGCCGCCGCGATGGCTGCGGGCAGCACGCCCGCCACCGGCGTGATGCGCCCGTCGAGCGAGAGTTCGCCCAGGATCAGGCTCTCCTCCACCACGTCGGCGGGCACCGCGCCCAGGGCCTGCAGCAGGGCGACCGCGATGGGCAGGTCGTAGTGGCTGCCCTCCTTCAGGACGTCGGCGGGGGCAAGGTTCACGGTGATGCGCCGCCCGGGCAGCGCCAGGCCGATGGCCGCCAGCGCCGCGCGTACCCGCTCCCGGCTCTCGCCCACCGCCTTGTCGGGCAGGCCGACAATGGCGAACTGCGGCTGGCCGGGCACCAGCGAGACCTGCACCTCCACGGGTGCCGCCTCGATCCCGCTCAACGCGACAGTGAGGACCGGTGCAACCATGACGGGAGGCTAGCGGCTCGGGCCGCAACGGTCAGCGCTTTTGTTGCTCCGCGTTGCCGGCCCGGCGGCCGCCGGTTGGCGGGCCGGGCCGGAAGCGAAGGATGGTGGCTCAGCTGCCCTTGGGCCAGACGAAGTCCGGGCGCAGACCCTCGTAGACCGGGCGGCCGTCGGCAGGCTTGGGCACGCCGGTCGCCGGGTCGTAGAAGGCATGGTAGGTCGCGGGCATGGCTGCGGCGTCATGGCCCATCAGGTTGGGCACGATGACGCGGATGCGGTGCTGCTTGTCGTCCAGCATGATCGGCGTGCCGCAGTCGGCGCAGGTGCACAGTTCCAGCGGGCCGTCCGGGTTCTTGGCGTTGAACGGCTGGCGCTTCAGCTTCTCGGGATGGTCGACCTTCAGGTCGTCGTGCTTGAAAAAGACGACATGGGTCGTCGGCTGGCCGGTGACGCCCTTGCACACCGAGCAGTGGCAGGTGTGGTTGTCGATCGGCTCGTGGGCCGCCGTCGTGTGGACGTGTTCGCATCCACCCTTGTAGGTCCTGGACATGGTGTTTCCCTTCCCCTGTGTCGTGGCCGCCTGAACGGGACCGTGGGATCGGGTTGCCGGCGGCAGCGACAGCCTCGCTGCCGGATTGGCAGCAGGCCATGGTAGGCCCGTGGGCCATGTGTGAACAGGGACGCTTGCGGCCCCTTTCAGGATGCCGCCTTTTCCGCCTGTCGCTCGAGCCAGGCCTGCACTGCGGCATCGCGCTCCTGCAGGGCGTGCAGGCCGGCGCGCACGACCTCGCTGGCCGAGGCGAAGCGGCCGCTGGAGACCTGCTCGTCGATGTAGAGCGCGTGCCGGGTGGGCAGGCTGATCGTGCGTTTTTCCGGGGCGGCCAAGGCTTTCCTCCCTGCGGCAGGCATTTCACGGGTATGATTAAATCATACTTTTGACACGCCGCGCTACGCCTTCCCCGCCAGCCATGCAGCGCATTCCTCGCCCAGTTCGGCGCGCGCCCTGGCTTCGTAGTCGGCATTGTCCTGGGCGGTCAGCACGTCGCGCCAGCGGCCGTTGGTGCCCTGGTTGACGAAGGTCTCCGCGCCGCCGTCCCAGAAGGCGCCGCCCAGGGGCACGCTCCTGGTCGCGTTGGCCTTCATGTAGGCAAAGCCGCAGTGTTCGACGATGGCGGGAAAGCGGTCCTCGTCGATGGCGATGTCGAGGAAGCCGGCGATGCGGCGGATCTGGCCCGGCATGTCGGCCTTCAGCTCGGCGAAGTGGAGCAGCATGACGTTGGGCAGGTCGCGGATCTGCCACCAGCTGCGGATGTTCTCCCAGAACGGCCAGAAGGGATGGCCGTCCTGCTCCAGCCAGTCGCGGAAATAGGTGGCGATGTCGGCGGGCGGCGGCGCGATCGGCGGGCCGACGCGGCCGGGGCTGTCGTTGAGCGCCTCGTACCAGAAGGCGTTGGCGTTGGCGTGGTGGTTGTACATCGACCACACCACGTCGCGCCCGTCGCGGGCGATGTAGAGGTATTTGGCCTTCGGGCTGAAGACCAGGGCATCGACCGGCAGGTGGGTCTTGATGAAGCGCCGGTGGTTCTGCGCCTCCACCGCCGGCAGCTTCACCTCGGGCGGCGGGATGCGCAGGTCGAGCCAGGGCGACATCTCGGCGACCTCCAGCCCCTCCTGCCCGTTGAAGATGAGTTGGCTGACGATCTGCTGCGTCCACGTCGTGCCGGACTTGGCGTAGGTCGCGATGATGATGTCGTCGTCGCGGAAGGCGAAGTCGTTCCAGATCGTCGAATTGAAGTGATGGTTGTGCAGCTCGCGCCGCTTCACCGGCCACGCAATGGTGTCCTGCGTCATGATCCCCTCCCTTGGGCGAGCCCCCTCGCCGCGCGTCGATCATAGCACCGGCGCGGCCTCGCGAAGAGTGCATGGCGCGGCGGGCTGCGTCAGGCCGGCGGGGGCAGCAGGACGATGCTGCCGACGTGGTGTTTTTCCAGGAACTCGCTCTGTGCCTCGGCGATCTCGGCCAGCGGCCGGGTCTTCCACACCGCCGGGCGCACGCCGCCCTCGGCAACGAAGCGCAGCAGGGTGGGAAAGACTGCCTCGCGGTAGACCGTGGAGCCGAAGAAGGTGAGGTCGTTGAGGTAAAGCGTGCGCAGGTCGAGCGGCACCACGGCGCCGCCGATGGCCCCGGCAACGACATAGCGCCCGCCGCGCCCGAGCAGGCCAAGCAGGGGCGCGAAGTGATCGCCGCCCACGACATCGGCCATCAGGCTGGGTGCACGACCGCCGGTCGCCTCCATGACCGCTGCGGCGATGTCGCCGCTTTCGCGGGGCACGACATGGGCCGCGCCCAGCGCCTTCACGGCGTCGGCCTTCGCCGCGCCCGCGATGGCGACGACCTCCGCGCCCATGTGGGCAAGGATCTGCACCAGAAAGCTGCCGACGCCACCCGACGCGCCGGTGACCAGCGCAAGATCGCCTTCGTGCGCGCCTGCCAGCAGGGCCATGTTCATCGCCGTGCCGCCCGAACAGGGCAGGGTGGCAAGGGCGGTGTCGTCGGCCGGCAGGTCCTCGGGGATGGTGCGTGCGTGGCTCGCCGGAACGCACAGGAACTGGGCGAAGGCGCCGTCGCGCTCGCTGCCCAGCACGCCGGGTTCGCCCGTTGCCGGATGGGGAATGTAGGGGTCGACCATCACACGCTCGCCGATGCGTGCGGCATCCACGTCCTTGCCCACGGCGGCGATGCGGCCGACGGCGTCCATGCCCTGGATGCGGGGAAAACGCAGGCCGCCGGACCAGCCGCCGCCGCTGTCATCGTCCCGGGCGTACCAGCCGATGCGTGTGTTGATGTCGGTGTTGTTCATGCCCGCGGCGGTGACGGCGATGATCACGTCGCCGGGGCCGGGACGCGGTACCGGAACGTCGTGGTTCACCACCAGCTTGTCGAGGCCGCCGTGGCCGGTGAGCTGCACAGCGGTCATCTGCGTGGGCAGGGTCATGGGTCGTCCCTCTGGTCGTGACGGGCGGCAGCCTAACGCAAGTGGGGCGGCCCGCGCGCTCCTTCAGTCTGCCGGCCAGACCGGCGGGTCGCTACCCAGCGGCACGCTGGCGCGTTCCCAGCGGGCGGGTGTCGCCGAAAGCCGGGCGGCATGGCGCACGCGGCGCATGGTCCCGAAGGGTGAGGCGGCTTCCTCCAGCAGGTCCGTCACATCGGCGGCGGCGGGAACCGGCAGGCCGAAGGCGCCCTCCACGCGGCCCAGGCCGCGCAGCCACAGGGCGGTGCGCGCCAGGCTCACCCGCACGGACCAGCTGCCGCCCTCGCGGGCCTGGCGCAGGCGCGTCAGGATCGCGGCGAGCGCCATCAGATAACCGGACCCGTGGTCGAGAGCCTGGCAGGGCAGCGCGCGGGGTTTGCCCTCGCCTGCGGCGCGGCCTTCCTCGTCGTTGAAGCCTGTCGCCGTCTGCACCAGCGAATCGAAGCCGCGCCGCCCGGCCCATGGCCCTTCCTGGCCCCAGGCGTTGAGGCTGACATGGACGATGCCGGGACGCAGGCGCGCCATCGCCGCCGGGCTGAAACCCAGGTGATCCAGCGCGCCGGGGCGATAGGCGTCGAGCACGATGTCGGCATCGGCGATCAGGGCCTCGAGCGCGGCGCGGCCTTCGCCGGTGGTGAGATCGCAGTAGGCAGAATACTTGCCCTGGCCGGTGTCCTTGACCGCCCAGTCGATGAACGGCAGGCCGGGCGAAGCGATGCGCATCACGGTGGCGCCATGGGCGGCCAGGACACGGCCGCCGACCGGGCCCGCGATGATGCGGGTAAGGTCCAGCACCTTGAGGCCCGACAGCGGGCGCGGCCCGTCGGCCAGGGCCCGCGCCGGCGCACCGTCCATGCGCGTGGTAGCGATCAGCGGCAGGGTGGCGACCGCCTTGCCCTGGGGGTGGGCATCCCATTCGGCCTGGCCACGCAGGGCAGCGCCGACGCCACCGGCAGCGTGCAGGGCATCCTCGAAGGCCACGGCATCGCGGCAGGCCAGCTCGTCGGCGACCATGGCGCGCTCGGCAAAGCAGCCCAGCAGGTCGCAGACCGCGTCGCGGTGATGCTCGAAATTGGTGTGCAGGCGGATGAAGCCGTCGCCCCGGGTCGCGTAGAGCCCGGCGATGGGGTCCCACAGGGAACCGGGGCCGCGCCCGTCGATGGTCAGTAGCTGTTCGCTGCGGAACTCCGCGGCGGCGTGGCGGCGATCGACCGTGACCTCCTGCCACTGCCCGGTACGGGCGAACCAGGCCTGCGCTGCAGCCAGCCCGACGGCGGCGATGGTCGCCTGGGCCATGTCGGCAACACGGAAGGAGGAAGGCAGGACCGGACCCTCGCCGGTCAGGCGTACGTGATCCAGGGCGTCGGCATCGCCGCCGGCCGATTGCCACAGGGAGGAAAGGGCGTCTGCGGTCACGTTGCGCTGGGTCTCCCGAAGTCGTGTCCGGCGCCGGGCACAGCACGCCCGGCGCCGGAACACGCCATCATGATCACATGGAGATCTTGATCTCGTCGAACATGTTCACTTCCTTCTCGACCATGGCCGGATCCTGCGGCTGGAACATGATGCCGCTGGCGAGCATCTCGTCCGGATTCTCGGGGAAGCCGAGGTCGGCGACCTTCGCCGGATCGGCGAGCTCGAACGACTTCTGGTTGGAATGACCGTAGCCGTAGTCCTCGATCAGGAACTTGCCGGCCTCGGGCGAGAGCCAGGAATCGAGGTAGTCATAGACCAGATCCTCGTCGCCCTGGCCGTTGACGCCGATGCACATGCCGCACAGCCAGGTCAGGATGCCTTCCTTGGGCTGGGCGTAGGCGACCGGCACGCCCTGGTCCTTCAGGGTCTTGAGCGCGGAGTTCCAGGCATAGGCGGCGACGATCTCGCCGGAGGCCATGGCACTCTCGATCTCGCTCTGGTCGCCCCAGTAGAAGCGCATCAGGGAGACCTGCTTCTCGACCGCCGGACGCAGATCCTGGAGCATCTCGTCGGTCATGTTGAAGATCTGGTCGCCGTAGCCCTGGCACAGACCGGCCACCAGAACGGCGGTCTCCGAATCGAGCATGGAGAGGCGGCCCGCATAACGCTCGTCCTGGAGCATGCACCAGCTCTCCTCACCGTCGTAGAGATCGGTGCGGTAGATGATCGAGCTGTTGCCCCAGTCCAGCGGCACCATCATCAGGTTGCCGTCGGCGTCCATGATGCCGGGGAAGCTGGCAAGGCCGGGGAAGACGTCACCCCAGTTGCTGAGCCGGCTGGTGTCGACCGGCTTGAGGATGCCGGCATCGCCCATGCGCACCCAGCTGTCCGAGCAGGGATGCACCAGATCGGCCGGAAAGCCCGAGCGCATCTTCGTGGCGGCTTCCTGCTCGGTGGCAAAGAACGAAAAATCCGGCTCGCCGTGGGCGGCGGCATAACCCGGATGCAACTCCGGAACCTCGTAGCCCGACCAGGTAAAGACCACGGGCTGCTGTGCCGCGCGTGCGCCGCGCGCGCCCATGGACATGCCCACCGGCACGAGACCGGCACCCATCATCGCTCCCACGGCCTGACGGCGCGAGAGACGACCGGTGAACAGCTTGTCCTGGAATTCGTTGAGACCCATACGCTTCATAAACTCTAACTCCTTTTTTTATTGGTACCGCGTTCGCTTGGCGGCACCCCATTGTGGACCGGCGCAAGGGGGCGGGTCCAATCGGCCTGTTCGGTGAATTGCCAACTCGAAGGCGAGGGCGTAAAGGGCAAGGGCGGTTCGGGACAGATGTCCGGGCCGCGGCCGGTCTTCCGGGGCGTCCGTCCTGTCGCCCTCATGCCGAAGGCCGGATGGAGCACGGACGTTCATGGCCCGACGCAGGCGATTTCTTCTTCGCGCCTTCCTTCTCGTCGTCATCCCGGCGCTGGCGATCTATGCCGCGATCGCGCTCTATCTGGCGGGCGGACGCTACGTCACCGCCGACAACGCCTATGTGAAGACCGACATCGTCAACATCGGCTCGGAGGTCGACGGCCGCGTCGTGCGCGTCTTCGTCGACGACTATCAGCAGGTCACCCTGGCCCAGCCGCTGTTCGAGATCGATACCGAGCCCTTCGCCATCCAGATCGCCGCCGCCGAGGCGGAGATGGCGGGTGTGATCCAGCATCTGGCCGCCCTGCGTGCGGAGTACCGCCAGGGCGAGGCCGAGATTGCCGCCGCCCAGGAGGACATCCGCTACCTGAAGCTGGAGTACGAGCGCCAGGAGCAGCTTGTCGCCCAGGGTGCGGGCACCCAGTCGCGCATGGACGAGGCTGAACACGCGCTCAACGCCGCGCGCCGCGCGCTATCCGTGCTGATGGAAAGCAACACCATGGTGCTGGCCGCCCTGGGCGGCGATCTCGACCTGCCCGATGAAAAGCACCCGATGTACCGCGCTGCCGACGCCAAGCGGCGCGAGGCCTCCCTGTCGCTTTCCAACACCCTCGTCACCGCGCCGATCGACGGTCAGCTCTCCCAGGTCGACCTGGAGGTCGGCGAATACATCGAGGCGGGCGATCCCGTGTTTGCCCTGGTCGCCACGGGCGAACCCTGGATCGAGGTCAACCTGAAGGAGGTCGACCTCACCCATGTCGTGCTGGGGCAGGCCGCCACGGTGGTGGTCGACGCCTTCCCCGATGTCACCTGGCGCGCCGAGGTGGAGAGCATCTCGCCCGCCACCGGCGCGGAGTTCGCCCTGCTGCCGCCCCAGAACGCCACGGGCAACTGGGTCAAGGTGGTGCAGCGGGTCCCGGTGCGCCTCGTCCTGCTCGATGGCCGTGACACCACTCTGCTGCGCTCGGGCATGACCGTGTCGGTCAGCATCGACACCGGGCAGGAGCGCACCTTCGGCGGTGTCATCCAGGGAGTTCTCGCCTCGGTCGGCGCCGACTGATCCGCCGGCATGGCCGGCGCGCCCATCCCCGATTCCGACAGCCCTGCCGCACCCCGTCCCGTGGGCCTGCGCCTGTGGCTGCTGGTCGGCTTCGCCACCCTGGCGACCATGGCCTACGACTTCACCTGGACGGTGGTCTCGGTCGCCCTGCCGCACATGCAGGGCACCTTCTCGACCACCAGCGACCAGATCGCCTGGGTGCTGATCGGCTTCATGGTCGGCAGCGCCACGATGACCGCCTGCACCGGCTGGCTCTCGGGACGCTTCGGGCGCAAGCATCTCTTTCTCTTCTCCACCGCCGGCTACACGCTGACGCTGATCGGCTGCGCCATGTCGGAAACGCTGATCGAGGCCTCGATCTGGCGTTTCGTCCAGGGGCTTGTGGGCGCCTCCCTGCTGCCGCTGGGCCAGACCATCGTGGTCGATGCCTTTCCGCCCGAGCGGCACGGCCGGGCGACCTCGATCTGGGGCATCGGCGTCATGGTCGGCAATGTCGCGGGCCCCATCGGCGGCGGCTTCATCCTGGAGCACTACGACTGGCCCTGGGTGTTCTACGTCACCGTGCCGGTCGGCATCATCGCCTTCATCGGCATCTGGCTCTTCGTGCCCGCCGTGCCGGGCAACCGCGACACCCGCTTCGACTGGTTCGGTTTCCTCACCCTGGTCGGCGGCATCGGCATGCTGCAGCTGATGCTGGCGCGGGCCGAGCGCGAGGGCTGGTTCGGCTCCACGGAGATCATCGTCGAGGGGCTGGTCGCCGGCCTCCTGCTTTATCTCTTCATCGTCCATACGGTGTTTGCGAAGAAACCCTTCGTCGACCGCGCCCTGTTCCTCGACCGCAACTTCATGACCGGCAGCGCCATCGTCGCGGTGATCGGGGCGCTGGTCGTCCTGCCGGCCTTCCTGCTGCCGCTGATGCTGCAGCAGGTCGGCGGCTTCCCGCCGGTGGAGACCGGGCGCATCCTGATCTGGCGCGGCAGCGGCGTGCTCATCGGCCTGATCCTGGTCGGGCGCATCGCTCATCTCTTCGAGCCGCGCGCCATGGTCGCCTTCGGCCTGCTGGTGATGGGGATACCGTCCTACTTCATGGCCCAGTGGACCGTGGAACTGCAGCCGTTCGCGGTCTCCTCGACCAACTTCATCCAGGGCTTCGGGTCGAGCTTCATCTGGGTGCCGATCAGCACGCTGACCCTGGCGGGTGTCGCCAAGCGGCTGCAGGACCAGGCCTATGCGCTGTTTTTCCTGGTCTTCGAGATCGGTAGTTCGATCGGCGTGGCGGTGATCGTCGGGCGCCACATCAGCGACATCCAGACCAACCACGCCGCACTCACCGAACACATCAACCCGTTCAACGAACTCTTCCGCTATGCCGATGTCGCCAGCCGCTGGGCCATGGACAGCCCGGCGGGCCTTGCCGCGCTGGAGGCAGAGATCAACCGCCAGTCCGTGATGATCGCCTACAACAACGCCTTCTTTGCCACCTTCGTGCTCTCCCTGGCGCTGATCCCTGTGGTGTTGCTGTTCCGCCGCGTGAAGCGCGGCGGGGAGGAGACAGCGCCTGTTCTTCCGCCCGAGGCCCTGCCCGCCGGCGCCGAACGCTGATAGGGTCGGGGCCAACCCGCGAGACAAGAACGGGAGTTCCGCCGATGACGCTACCCATGCGCCCCACCTTCCTGCTCGCCGCCTGCGCCATGGCGGGCCTTTCTCAAGGTGCTGCCGCGCAGGAGGCCGCGCCGCCCGAACCGGGCTGGTACTACAAGATCGAAGGCCAGGCCGACCACGAGTTCGACACCGACATCAATTCCGGCGGCAGCTTCGATGTCACCCGCTCCCAGCTCGGCGCCAGCGCGACCTATCTGAAGTCGCAGCGCGACACCATCGGGGTGGCCATGCGCGTGGCGCGCTGGGACTACGGCTTCGACGGCACCACGGGCTTCGGCGGCCTCGATCCCTGGGACACGGTGAACGAAATGTCCTTGGGCGTGCCCTATCGCTGGGGCCCGACCGAAAACGTCGACGTGCTGGTGGTCGCCGCGGTGCAGAGCCGCTGGGAATCGGGTGCGGACATGAGCGACGGTCTCACCGGCAACATGCTGGCTGCCGTCAGCTACCGCGTCACCGACAACTTCTCCATCGGCCCGGGCTTCGGCATCAACACACGGCTCGACGACAGCGCGCAGATCTTTCCCTACCTGCTGTTCGACTGGCGAATCACGGACGAGCTCACGCTCGCATCGCGCGGCGCGACCCGCGCGGTCGACGGCCCGCAGGTGACACTGTCCTGGCAGGCCAGCCCGAAACTCTCGCTGGCCCTTGGCGCGGGTTACGAGGATCTGCGCTTCCGCATGGACGACAGCGGCCCGGCACCCGACGGCGTCGCCGAGGAATCGGGCTGGCCGATCTATGCCTCGGTGTCCTGGGGCGGGCGCGGCGGACTGCAGGTGTTCGGCTTTGCCGGCTACAAGGTCTCGGGCGCGCTGCAGTTCCAGGACCGGGACGGCGTCAGCTTTGCCACCGCCCATTACGAGCCAACCCCCTTCATGGGCGGCGGCCTGCGCCTGCAATGGTAGCGCTCTGCCCTTGAAGACGCCCTGCGGCGCCCCTATTGAAACAACAGCAGTCTTCAGAGGAATCCAAGCCATGCCCGGCCCGCTTCACGGTGTTCGTGTCATCGACCTCACCAGCATGATCTCGGGCCCCTCGGCCGCGATGATGCTGGCCGACCAGGGGGCCGACGTCATCAAGGTCGAGAACCCGGCGGGCGGGGGCGATCACACGCGCCACGTTTCCAACCACGACGGCCGTCTGGCGACCTCCTTCCTCAACAACAACCGCAACAAGCGTTCGCTCACCATCGATCTCAAGCATCCGGAGGGGCTGGCGACCCTGCTGCGTGTTGCCGCCGATTCCGACGTGCTGCTGCAGAACTTCCGCCCGGGTGTCGCCGAGCGCATCGGTCTGGGCGAGGAGGCCGTGCGCAAGGTTGCGCCGAAGATCATCTACGCCTCCATCGCGGGCTTCGGCTTCACCGGCCCCTATGCCGCCAAGCCCGTCTATGACCCGCTGATCCAGGCGCTGTCGGGCCTGACCACCGTGCAGGCCGGTTCCGACCGCGAGCGTCCGCGCCTGGTGCGCACGATCCTGCCCGACAAGCTGACCGGCGTGGTCGCCGCCCAGGCGATCTGCGCGGCGCTCTACTGCCGCGAGAAGACCGGCGAGGGCCAGGCGATCAACATCTCCATGCTCGACAGCGTCGTCGCCTTCCTCTGGGGCTCCGACATGGAGAGCCAGACCCTGATGGACGTCGAGGTGCCCCAGCAGGAGGCCCAGAGCTTCATCGACCTGATCTACGAAACCGCCGACGGCTACATCTCCGTCGCCGTGCAGCAGGACAAGGAATGGAAGGCGCTGTGCCATGCGCTCGACCATCCCGAGTGGCTGGAGGACGAACGCTTCAAGACCTCATCGGGACGCCACCGGCACATCAACGCCCGCCTGCAGATGACCCAGGACGCGCTGATGGCCCGACCCGCCGCCGAGTGGATCGAACGGCTGGAGGCCGCGGGCGTGCCCAGCGCCCCGGTGCTGCGCCGCTCGGAGATGATCAAGCATCCCCAGATCGAGGCCAACGGCATCCTGTTCGAAAGCGTCCATCCCGGCAGCGGCCGCCTGCGCCAGGCGCGTCCCGCCGCGAAGTTCTCGAAGACCGACTTCGAGCTGATCCGCGGCGGCGCGGAGCTCGGCGAACACACCGACGAGGTGCTGGCCGAAGCCGGCTTCAGCGCGGA
>CALLQH010000086.1 GCA_938014945.1 uncultured bacterium
GCATCGAAGGGCAGGTCGCGGAAGGTCTCGTCGAGCGGCTGGCGCCCCGGCAGGGTGACGGTGCCGACGCCGCCCTCGTCATCGAGCACGATGAAACTCTTCAGCACATCGTCGACCTGATCGAGGCCGACATCGAACGAGAGGCTGGCATCGCCCTCGACCGTCGCCTCGTATTCCATGTAGGCGACACCCCCGGTCGACAGCACGACGCGCTTGAGTTCGAGGCTGCCCCCCTCATCGGCCTGGACGGCGGCCGGGGCGGCGGCAAGCACGGCGGCGATGGCCGCGCGGCGCAGGGCGGGTACGAGATGGGACGACATGCAGGGGCTCTCCTTGAAGGGCGCTCAAGGTCTTCCAATAGGCGCGGGCGATGGCGGTTTTGTGTTCCCGCCGTGGCGCTATCAGGTGGCCCCGGCCAGCAGAGAGGGCAAGGGCAGGATGCGCATGCCGGGCTCGATCTCCTGGTTGCCGGGGCGGCCCCAGCCGATGGCGTCGAAGGCGCCGCACTGCTCGCAGATCGCCTGCCAGCGGGGCGCGACATGCAGGCACTGGCCGCAATGCCACACCGGATCGCCCTCTGCCTCGGCGGCGCGTGCGACCCACTCGCGGGCGCGCTCTGGATGGCCGTCGGCCTCTTCGAGCTCGGCCCAGAGGCGGGCCGTGCGATGGTCGAGCGGTGCGGCGGCGACCGCCTCCAGGTGGCGGCGGGCTTCGCCGGTGAGTTCGGCATCGAGCGCGGCGCGCGCCGCAGCGAGATGGGATTCGGGCGCCTGGGGCGCCAGATCGACCAGCTTGCCCATACGCTTGTAACGCTCGACCCCGTCGTCGCGCCCGGTGCGGCGGTAAAGCTCGGCGAGTTCGGGATGGGGCGTGGTGGCCCAGCTCTTCTCGATCACCTTGGCGGCGGGTTTCAGCTTCTCCTGTTCGATCAGCAGCAGGGCCAGCAGCGCGGTTGCCGCGACAAGGCCCGGGGCGTCGCCATGGGCCTCGCGGGCGAACTGCAGGGCGCTGTCGCGCTCCAGCCGGGCAAGCGCCTGACGGCCCCGTTCGGTGAGCACGACGCCGCGGCGGCGCCGGCTGCCGACGGCATCGACGGCGCGGCGGTCCTTGGCCTGCTCCAGGGTTTTCTGGGCGGCGAGCCAGTCGCCGGTGCGGCCCTGCAGGGCAAACAGCGCATCGGCCGCCCAGGCGGCATCGGGGCGCAGGGCATGGGCGCGCTCGGCATAACCCCGCGCCGCGGTCTCGTCGCCCTGGCGCAGCGCCTCGACCATCAGGCCGCGCAGGCCGAGAAACTCGGTCTCGGGGTGATCGAGCATCTCGGTGAACTGGGCGCGCGCAGCTTCACGGTCGCCGTCGAGCTGGGCCGCCTGGGCGACCAGCAGCATGGTGAGCGGCGGGTGGCCCAGAAGCTGGTCGGCCTTGCGCGCCTTGCGCCGGGCTTCCTGGGCATCGCCCGCGGCGACCGCGACGAGGCCGCGGGTGAGCTGCTCGTAGCCCTTTTCCTGGCGCTTCTCGCGCATGTGATGTTTCAGGCGCGCCGGGCCGCGCAGGATGAGGTTGACGATGCCGACGACGATCAGCAGCACCAGGAAGGCGAACGCGGCCAGCAGGGCGAGACGCGCGACCGTGGTGCGGATCTCGTAAGCGCCCCAGTTCATGCGCACCTCGCCGCCGTTGTTGGCGATCCAGGTGCCCGCCACGACGATGACGATGAGGACCAGCAGGAAGATCAGAGCCTTGAAGAGGGTGCGCATGGCTCAGCCCGCCGCCCCGCCGACCATGGCAAGCGCCCGCGCCGAAAGCGTGTCGACCGCCTGTTCGGCGGCCTGGCGCGCCCGCGCCATCTCCAGCCAGCCCGCGGCGGCCTCGGCGGCCGCGCCGGTGAGGCTCGCCATCTCGTCGATGGCGCCGGCAAGGTCGTTCTGGCGCAGCCGCGCCTCGGCCCGCGCGGTGACGTCATCGGCGCCCGCGCCGCCCGATTCCCCGTCGACCCGGCGGATGCTGACGATGGAGGCGAGTTCGGCGACCGTCTTGTCGAACCAGCCCTGCGCGGCATCGCGGCGCGACTCCTCGACCGCCTCGTAGGCCGCGGCGTTGAGCGCATCGGCAAGCCGTGCGCGCGTCGCCACGCCGTCAGTCTCCCAGGTCGCCAGGGTGGCGAGTGCGGCCTTGCTGTCGGCATCGTCGGGCGCCAGGGAATCGGCGGTGGCCAGGGTCTCGCTGTAGCTGCCGCCGGCCAGCACATCCTCGCGCAGCTGGCCCACGGCCAGGGCAAAGGCCGCGCGTGGATCGGTCGCCCGTTCGTTGAGCGTGGCGACATCGCTGCGCAGCGTGTCGAGATCGGCGGTCGCCGTGGAGAGTGCAGAAACCTCGCTGTCGAGGTCGCCGAGGCGGCTCTTCAGGTCGGTGATTTCGGCGGTCTCGCCCGACAGGCTTTCGATCCTGGTCGTGAGATCGGCAAGGCTCGCACGCAGGCTGGCGACCTCGCCCGCCAGCGCACCGTCGCCGGACCCCGCCACGGTTCCGGTGCCCGCTGCGCCGGTATCGGTGCCATCCACCGTGCCGGCCGCCGCCGCGCCGCTTTCGAGCGAGGCGATGCGGGTATCGATGGTCTCGAGCTTCTGGTCGAGCGTGCCGTCGACCCGCGAGGCCAGGGCGCTGACGCCGTTTTCGAGCGCGCCGATGCGCTGGGTCAGCGCCGTGACATCGACCGTCGGCACGTCGCCCCCTGTGGTGGCGACCGGGGTCGCTTCCAGTGCGGCAATGCGCTCCTTCAGGGCATCGGCCTCCTGGCCCAGGGCGGCGATCCTGTCGGAGAGGCCGTCGGCATCGGCGACCTTGGCTTCAAGCGCCGCGATGCGCCCCTCGACCGCCGAAAGATCGGGCGCCTGGCTGGCCACGGGATGGATCAGCGGCCCCAGCGCCGCACCGGCGCCGGCGGCGATCAGTGTCAGGAAGACGATCAGCAGAACGCCCGCGGCGCGGCCCGCGCCGCTCTCGCCGCCTTCCTTGCGCGGCTCGCGCTCATGGCGCAGCCCCGCCTCTTCCAGCGAGATCGCCTCGACACCCGGCATGGCGGATGCCGTGGAGCCGGCCGTGTTCTCCGCTGCGAAGGTTTCGTCGGTGACGTTGCTCGCGGTCAGCGTGTCGTCGGCCACGCTGTCGGAGGCGCTGCGCGGCGCCACCGTCTTTTCGTGTTTGTCGCTCTGCTTCTTGTCGTTCGTCATGGCCGCCCCGCTTGCGCGCAGATCAGTCCGGCCAGCGCTTCGCCGTCCGGACGCGGCGCCACATGAAGGGCGCCCCATGGCGGGCGGGAAAGTTCCCGCGCCACCGCCTCGCTCAGACAATAACCCGCAAGTGGCAACAATGTCCCCCCGAGCGCGGCATTTGCCACCAGACGGGCGAACAGCGCCGCGCTGCGCGGTGAGAAAAACGCCGCACCTGCAAGGCTTCCGCCCGCCAGCGCCGCCGCCGCCTCGCCCGGCAGCTGATCGGCCGCCCGCGCGCTGTAGGCGGTCGCGCGCCGCACCGTGTAACCCGCATCGCCCAGGCGCCCGGCCAGATCGCCCGCCACGACGCTGCCGCTGACATGGAGCAGATCGCCATCCACGGGGTCGAGGTTCTCCTGCACCGTTTCGGCCAGGCGCACGACATCGCCGCCCGCCACTGCGGCGACGGTGAACCCGGCCTCCCGCGCGGCACGCGCCGTCGCCGGGCCGACGGCGATCACCGGCACGGCGCGTTCCGCGCTGAGCGCGGCAAGCGCCCGCGCGCCGTTGGCGCTGGTCAGCAGGATGGCGGCAAGGCCGTCCATGTTGAGCGCAACATCGTGGTGAAAGACGACATCCATCAGGGGAACGATCAGGCTCTCGACACCGCAGTCCGCCAGCCGGGCTGCGAACCCTTCCGCATCCTCGCGCGGGCGGGTGAGAAGAATCCTCAAACCGGGCGGCTCCCGAAAAGGTCCGGGCCGGCGATGCCCGCAAGCTCCGCCCCGGCATCCTCGCCCATGGCCGGGCCGTCCACCGCCAGGCCCTCGCGCCGGGCGTGCGCCGTGCGCGCGCCGTCGGCCGAAAAGACCATGGCCTCCAGGCTCAGACGCTCGCCATCGAGCACGGCATGGGCCGCGATCGGCGTGCGGCAGGAGCCGTCCAGGCGCGCCAGCACGGCGCGTTCGGCAGCCACCGCAAGGCTGGTCGGGCCATGGTCGATGGCGGACAGCAGGGCGGCAGCCTCGGCATCGTCGGCGCGGCAGGTGATACCGACCGCACCCTGACCGGCCGGCGGCAGCATTTCGCTGACCTCCAGCACGCGCGTCACCTCGCCATGGCGCCCAAGGCGCTGCAGCCCGGCCAGCGCAAGCAGGGTGGCCGCCACCTCGCCCGCCTGCAGCTTGGCGATGCGGGTGTCGACATTGCCGCGGTAGAGCACGACCTCCAGATCCGGGCGCGCGGCCAGAAGCTGCGCCCGGCGGCGGATCGAGGACGAGCCGACCCTGGCGCCCTGCGGCAGTTCGGCGGGCGAGGCCGCAACCGGCGAAAGGAAGGCCTCGCGCGGATCGGCCCGTTCCAGCATGGCGACCAGCGCCGTGCCGGGGGTGAGGTCGGTTTCCACGTCCTTCATGGAATGCACCGCGGCATCGGCGCGCTCGCCCAGCAGGGCGCCGTCGATCTCGCGGGTGAAGACGCCCTTGCCGCCGACCTCGGCCAGCGGCCGGTCGCGCACGACGTCGCCCGTGGTGGTGATGACGACGATCTCGGGCTCGGGCAGGCCGGGATGGGCCGCCATCAGGGCAGCCTTCACCGCCTCGGCCTGCCAGAGGGCGAGTTTGCTGCCACGGGTTGCTAATCGCAGTCGACGCATGGGGGGCGTTTACGGCAGATCGCCGCCGCTGAAAAGCGCCGCGGCCCCGTTGCCGCGATGACGGCGCGGGAAAATCTGTTCTAGTCTGGCGCCATGATCGTGCTCGGCATCGAAACCAGCTGCGACGAAACGGCGGCCGCCCTGGTCGACGACAAGCGGCGCATCCTCTCCCAGGCGCTCGCCTCCCAGATCGAGGAGCACCGGGCCTATGGCGGTGTGGTGCCCGAGATCGCCGCGCGCAGCCATGTCGAACACCTGGACGGGCTCATCGCGCGCGCCATGGCCGATGCCGGGCTCGGCTGGGACGCCATCGACGCCGTCGCCGCCACGGCCGGACCGGGCCTGATCGGCGGCGTCATGGTCGGCCTGGTCGAGGCCAAGGCGATCGCCGCGGTCGCGGGCGTGCCCTTCGTCGCCGTCAACCACCTGGAGGGCCATGCGCTCACCGTGCGCCTGGTCGAGGATGTCGCCTTTCCCTACCTGCTGCTGCTGATTTCCGGCGGCCACTGCCAGCTTCTGGCGGTCGAGGGGGTGGGGCGTTACACGCGCCTGGGCGGCACCATCGACGATGCCGCGGGCGAGGCCTTCGACAAGACCGCCAAGATGCTGGATCTCGGCTATCCCGGCGGCCCCGCCGTGGAGCGCGCAGCGGCCACGGGCGACTCCAGCCGCTTTCGCCTGCCCCGCCCCATGGTCGGGCGGCAGGGCTGCGACTTCTCCTTCTCCGGTCTCAAGACCGCCGTGCGCCAGACCCTGGAGAGCCTGGCATCGCCCGGCGCGCAGGACATCGCCGACCTTGCCGCAAGCTTCCAGCAGACCGTCGCCGAGGTCCTGGCCGACCGGGTCGCCAACGCCGCGGCCCTGTTCCGCGAAGGCTGGCCGGGCGGCGATACCCTGGTGGTGGCCGGTGGCGTGGCTGCCAACCGCCTGCTGCGCGCCCGCCTGACGGAAGCCGCAGAAGGCGCCGGCCTGCGCCTCGTCGCGCCGCCACCGGCGCTGTGCACCGACAACGCCGCCATGATCGCCTGGGCCGGACTGGAGCGGCTGCGCCTGGGCCAGAGCGATCCGCTCGATACGCCGGCGCGGGCGCGCTGGCCGCTGGACGACGCGGCATGAGCCGGGTCGGCATCGTCGGCGCGGGCGCCTGGGGCACGGCGCTGGCCTGTGCAGCCCGCCGCGCGGGCAGCGACGTGCTGCTGTGGGCGCACGAAGCCGAGACGGTCGCTGCGATCAACGAACGCCACGAGAACCCCACCTTCCTGCCCGGCGTCGCCCTGGATCCCGCCATCGCCGCGACCGACGACCTGGCCCGCGCGGGAGCCTGCGACCTGGTGCTGCTGGTCGCCCCCTCTGCCCATCTCGGGGCGGTGGCGGCGGCCCTGGCGCCGGACTTGCCCGCCGCCACGCCGGTCTGCGTCTGCACCAAGGGGATCGAGCTGCGCAGCGGCCGCCTGATGACCGATGTCGCGGGTGCCGCCCTGGGGCGCACGGATCTCTGCTGCCTTTCGGGCCCCTCCTTTGCCGCCGAGGTCGCCGCCGCCCTGCCGACCGCCGTCACCGTCGCCGGCCCGGCCGATGCCGTGGCTGCGGTCGCCGATGCGCTGGGCGGGCCCACCTTCCGCATCTACCGCAGCGACGACATCGCCGGCATCGAGATCGGCGGCGCGGTGAAGAACGTCATCGCCATCGCCTGCGGCATCGCCGACGGGCGGGGCATGGGGCTCAACGCCCGCGCGGCGCTGATCAGCCGGGGGCTGGCCGAAATGGTCCGCCTGGCCGAGGCGACCGGCGGGCGGCGCGAGACCCAGATGGGGCTTTCGGGCCTGGGCGACCTGGTGCTGACCTGCACCGGCACCCTGTCGCGCAACTACACCTTCGGCCAGGGCCTGGGCCGCGGCGAGACCGTGGAAGCCCTGATGGCCGGGCGCGCCAGCGTCGTCGAAGGCGCTGTCACCGCGCCCGCCGTGACGGCCCTGGCCGCGCGCCTTGGCGTCGAGATGCCGATCTGCACCGCCGTGGACGACGTTCTGGCCGGGCGCAGCGATGTCGGCAGCGCCATCGCCGGCCTGCTGGCGCGCCGCCCGGGCGAGGAATTCTGAAACCTCCGGCCTGCCGGAGAAACCCCTGAGGAGAACGAAACGTGCTGTTTGTCATCCATTGCATCGACAAGGCCGGTGACGGCTCCCTGCGCATGGCCAACCGCGAGGCCCACCTCGCCTTCCTGAAGGAACAAGCCGCCAGCGTGCGTCTGGGCGGGCCGTTCCTTTCCGAGGACGGCGGCAAGATGGTCGGTTCCATGCTCGTGATCGAGGCGGCCGACCTCGCCGCCGCCAGGGCCTGGGCGGCGGGCGATCCCTATGCCAAGGCCGGGGTGTTCGAGAGCGTCGACATCCGCCCCTGGAAGGCCGTGGTCGGAACGACCCAGATTGCCTGACAGAGCGGCCGCACGGCCGCGCCATTCCAGTGGCGGGGCGGCACGGAAATGCTATCTTATGTAACGTCGAATCCGGTCTTGCGCTTTTCCGTCTGGGGGGACGGGCCACCTGCGCCGGTCAAGTGCGGATTCGGACGAAACACGAGGAGTGACGACGATGATCCGTATGATTGCGGCCGCTTTTGCGGCTTGCCTGTTGATCGCCTCACCGGCGATGGCCCAGACCCTCAGCGATCAGGTGAGCGCTGAGCTTGCCGCTCAGGGCTTGTCGCTCGACACGGCGAGCGAGGCCGATATCGCGGCGGCGACCGAGGCGGTGTTCGACAGCGCGCTCACGGCCCAGCTCGCCTTGGTCGGCCTCGACCCCGCGACCGCAACGGACGGGCAGATCTCGCTCGCCGTGGCGGCCCTGATCAACAACAATCCGGCCCTGAGCGATGGCGCCGTCGCGGCCCTGGTCTCGGCCGCCGTGAACGGGCGCCCCTCGGCCGCCGGCCAGATCACCAGCCAGGCCGTCGCCCAGCGCCCGGCCGCTGCGGTCGCCATCAGCCGCGCCGCTGTCGCCGCCGCGCCCACGCAGGTCAACCAGATCGCCGCAGCCGCAAGCCAGGCCGCAATCAACGGCGGGCGGCGCGACCTTGTCGGCGGCATCATCGCCAACGCGGTGGCCGTCGCCAACGCGAACGGCGTTGGCACCACGATCAACGACGTCGCCCAGGCGGTCGCCACCAGCACGGGCATCGACGTCGCCACCCTCTCCGATGAGGCGACCAATGCCGTGATCGTCGCCGATGCCGACGTTCAGGAGCTGATCGACCTCGACGAAGAAGAGGAAGACTTCATCGTCGAAGAAAATCCCAACCAGGATGCCAGCCCGAGCTGATCGACCGGCATAACGTCGACAAAGAGCCTCCGGTGGAGACCCGCCGGGGGCTTTTTGTTGGTATGATGCCGGCCGGCAGGATGAGGAAACAGCCATGGCCAACTGGCTGATGAAGCAGGAACCCAGCGAATGGGGCTGGGATGACCTGGTCGCCGAAGGCAGCAGTTACTGGGACGGCGTGCGCAACCACCAGGCCGCCGCCAACATGCGCAAGATGAAAAAGGGCGACCGCTGCTTCCTGTACCACTCGGTCGACGAGAAACAGATCGTCGGCATCATGGAGATCACCCGTGCCGCCTATCCCGACCCCACCGCCGAGCCCGGCAGCCCCTGGGTGGTAGTCGACGTGAAGCCCCTGCGGCCCGTGAAGACGCCGGTCACCCTGAAGCAGATCAAGGCCGACCCGCGGTTCTCCGACCTGGCGCTGGTGAAACAGTCGCGCCTGTCGGTGGTGCCGGTGTCGGACGCGCACTGGAAGGCGCTGTGCGAGATGGCCGGCGTGAAGCCCTGAGGCCGTCCTTCCGGCATCACGGCGCCGCCAACCGGTTCCGGCATCCCCTTTTACAAGACCTTGACAGATAGGACGCCGCATTGGATTCACTGTGCGGTTCTTGCTCCGTCTCCTGCCGGTCAGGCGCAAAACGCTCGGTTTCTGACACAGTTGCGAAAGGAAATACGTGATGATGGTCCGTGGCTTCATGATCATGCTGGCGGTGGTCGCCGGTCTGGCGACGACCCTGCCTGCTCGGGCGCAACAGGCCCTGAGCCCCGCCGAAGCCCTCACCGAGCAGCTGAGAGTCAACGGGGTGGCCGATCCGGCCAACGCCACCGGCGAAGAGCTGGCGGCGGCGATCGAGGCCCTTTCAGCCAACAACGCCAGCTTCGGCGAAACCGACATCACCGATCTCGTGATCGCGGCCGTGCGTGTCAATCCGGCCGCCTATGAGGCCATCGCTGTGGCGGGCGCCGAGGCCGCCGCCGACCACGGCATCGCAACGCTCTATATCGAGGACATGATTGGCGCAGCCATCGGCATCGCCCAGGCGCGCGGCCAGGACACCACCGGGGCAGCCACGCGTATCGCCGGCGCGGCCTCCGCGGCCACCGGCCGTCAGATCAGCGCCGAATCCGTTGGCTCCGTCGTCAACAGTTACGCCGATTGGGAGAGGACGGTGATCGGCGGCTACTCGTCAATACTGTTCTACAGTGACCTCCTCGATCTGGTGATCGAGGAGAATCCGAACCAGGACGCCAGCCCGGACTGAGCGGGCGAGCCAACGGCTGCGATGGTCCCAGGCACGCGGGAAGCTTCGTGCGGGCAAGAGCAAACGGCCTCTCTGCGCATTCGCCTGAGGATTGGGCAGATAGGTACGCGTGTTCTCTGACGCATGAATGAATGGCGGTCTCACGCATGTACCCGGAACCAGGGTTTGGTTCCGGGTACATGTGATCCGTCCTAGATCATCGCCTCGATCAGGTGCGGGCCTTCGCCGGCGAAGGCGGCCGCAAGGGCCCGGTTGAAGCCCTCGGCGGTATCGGCGCGCACCGCGTCCACGCCCATGCCCCTGGCCATCTCCAGGAAGTCCAGGTTCGGCCGGTCGAGGTCGAACATGTCGTGGGCCTTGGGCCCGGGATTGGCGCCGACGTTGCGCAGTTCGCCATGCAGGATGTTGTAGGTCTGGTTGGCGTAGATCACCGTGACGACGTCGCAGTTCTCGCGCGCCTGGGTCCAAAGGCCCTGGATCGTGTACATCGCCGAACCGTCGCCCACGAGCGAGAGCACCTTGCGGTCCGGGCAGGCGACCGCCGCGCCCACCGCCTCGGGAATGCCGCGCCCGATCGAGCCGCCGGTGCCGTAGAGCCAGTCGTGCGGCGCGCAGCCCTTGGTGAAGGGATGGAGGCCCCGCCCGCCGGTGATGGATTCGTCCGAGACGATGGCATTTTCGGGCAGCAGGTGGCCGATGGCGGCGCCTATCGCCTCGATGGTGAGCTCCCCGCCCGTCACCAGTTCGGGTCGGGCGGCCTCCTGGAGCATCGCCTGGGCGCTGCTCGCGCCGACCTCGTCGGCAAGCCACTCCAGGGCGCCGGTGATGTCATCCTCCTCGGTCGCCAGGACATGGGGCTGGCAGCTTTCGGGGATCAGCACGCTGGGCTTGCCGGGATAGGCAAAGAAGGCGACCGGGATCTTCGCGCCGACGAGGATGATGTGCTTGTACTTGCCGGTGACGGCCAGCGCCTGGTCGACGACATAGGGCATGCGTTCGGCGGTGAAACGGCCGGCGCCACGCTCCATGCGGCTGGCGGGGAACTCGCTCATCACCGTCGCCCCGGTCTTGGCCGCGATACGCCCGGCGATTTCCAGGGGTGCGGCGCGCAGACCGCGGTGGCCGAGCAGGACCAGGGTGGGCTCGCCCGAGCGCAGGGCCTCGGCGCAGTCGCGGATCGCGCCTTCGCCCACGGAATCGGGCGGGGCTACCTCGGGCACCTTCGCGGTGCCCTCGGCCTCGGTCCAGGCGGTGTCGGCGGGCAGGATCAGGGTGGCGATGCGGCCCGGCGCGGCCCTGGCCTCCGCAATCGCCTGGGCGCCGTCGCGCGCCACCGAGGGGGCATCCGGCGAGGTCTTCACCCAGTGGGAGACCGGCCAGGCAATGGCCTCGATGTCGGCGGTGAGCGGCGCGTCGTGGGCGATGTGATAGGTCGCGTGTTCGCCCACGATGTTGACGATGGGGGTCTTGGCCTTCTTGGCGTTGTGCAGGTTGGCGATGCCGTTGCCCAGGCCCGGCCCGGTGTGGAGCAGCGTCGCGGCGGGCTTGTCCATCATGCGGCCGTAGCCGTCGGCCGCACCGGTGACGACACCCTCGAACAGGCCCAGGACACAGCGCATGCCGTCGACCCGGTCGAGCGCGGCGCAGAAATGCATCTCGGACGTGCCGGGATTGGTGAAACAGACATCGACGTCCCCCTCGACCAGGGTACGCACCAGACTCTCGGCTCCGTTCATGCTTCCTCCGTTGGGTTCGCGCGACCTTAGAGCAAGATCGGCTCGGATTGCATCCGTCTAAACGTGAATATCGGGCCATTTCACGGCGTTAGGTCCGCACTGCGGCCCCTGCGCCCGGGCAGGCCGGCTACAGGAAGGTGACCTCCCCCGTCGCGATGTCGTGCATGGCGCCCACGATGACGAGCCTGCCTTGCGCCACAAGCCCGCCGAGCACGGAACTTTCGACCTGCAGCTTGGCGACCGTCAGGGCGACGTTGGCGTCGGCGACTTCCTGCACGAGTGCGGCATCGCCGGAGCTGCCGCCTTCGGGCGCCACGGCCCGTACCGCGGGTTTGATGTTGGCGAGCGTCGCGGTCAGCAGGCCGAGCTCGACACCGTCGATGGCGCCCCGAATGGCGCCGCAGCCGCTGTGCCCCAGCACGACGATGGCGCGCGCGCCGGCCACCGCGGTGGCGAACTCCAGGCTGCCCATGATGTCGGTGTTGGCGAAGTTGCCGGCGATGCGGGCGACGAAGAGATCGCCGACGCCCTGGTCGAAGACCAGCTCGGGAGGAACCCGCGAATCGATGCAGCCCAGAACCGCGGCAAACGGCGCCTGGCCGCCGGCGGTGGCGCGAACCTGCTCGATCCGGTCGCAGTTCATCATGGTACCGGCGACAAAGCGGGCGTTGCCCTCGCGCAGGCGCGCGATCGCGTCATCCGGGCTCAGGGCCTGCTGGCTTTCGCTCGTGAAGACCGCACACTCGGACGCAGGGCTCGGACGTATGGAAGCCAGGACCGCGGCGCTCGCCGCGGCACCGCAGCACAGATGGCGTCGTGTCAGCATGGCAGCGATCCTCCGGATGCCCCTTCGGCCGGCGGCGTCATGCCGCCGACAGGAAGGCGCGGTAATCCGCGGTCAGGTCGGCGACCGAGGCATCGTGAAAGCGCTCGCCGTGCTCGGGCGTCGAGA
>CALLQH010000087.1 GCA_938014945.1 uncultured bacterium
AGCATCCGCATGCTGAAGGACCGAGGCCACTACACCATCGCGGCCACCGGCACCGAGCTTGCCGGGAGCGGTGTCGAGACCTACCGCATTTTGGAGGAGACGCCGCTCTCGGCACGCGCCGAGGTCGCCTATCACATGGCGCTCAAGCGTGGCGCCGATTGGGATGTCACCGTCGACACCCATTTCGCGCTGACCGCTTCGGCCAGCGATTTCCTGCTCACCACAACGGCGGAAGCCCACAGCAAGGGCGTGCGGGTGTGGGCCAGGAACTGGGAAAGGACGATTCCGCGCAACGGGACCTGAAGGCGGGGCAGCACGCCATGGTCGAAAATCCGAACGATGAGTCGTGCCGGGTCTGGTGTTGGAGTTCTTGACGCTTGTCCAACTGACCTGAAAGATGATTCACAACGAAACAGTGTCTGGGAGGCACCAACATTATGAATGGACTGAAACTCGACCGCCGCCGCGTCATGCAGGGCGCTGCGGCAGCGGCTTCTGCTTCCGCGTTCGTGCAGCAACTCATCACGCCGGCCAACGCCGACGACATGTCCGACCGCATGCTGCGGGTCCGCTCCAACCGCGACATCAACACCGTCGATCCGGGCTACATGGTCGGCGGCTTCGAGATGATCTGGCAGTTCGCCTGCCTGCCGCGCCTGGCCAGCAACACCCCGGGCGACGTCTGGGGCTGGGAGCCGTCGGACTTCGTCGACTCGATCGAGCAGGTCGATGCCCAGACCATCAGCTTCACCCTCAAGCCCGGCCTGATGTGGCGCGATGCAGCCAGCCACGAGGTGATCGGCGAGCTTACCGCCGATGACGTGAAGTTCTCGCTCGAGCGCGTCAAGGAATCGGAGTGGAAGGACAAGGCCGCCTCGCTCGACAACGTCGAGGTGACCGGCACGCACAGCGGCGTCATCCACCTCAACGCGCCGTTTGCGGCCGTCTGGTACACGTGGCTCACCGACGGCACGGGCGTCATCGTCTGCAAGTCGGTGGTCGAGAAGCTCGACAAGCCGAACTTCGAGGGCCTGGCGCCGTTCTACTGCGGCCCCTACCGCACCAAGGAGTGGGTCCAGAGCCAGTTCTGGGAGATCGAGGCCAATCCCGACTGGAACGGCCCCGAGCCCCACATCAAGGACGTCAAGGTCCTCATCATCAGTGAGGACAAGTCCGCCGAGATCGCCTTCGAGGCGGGCGAGATCGACATCACCTTCGTCGCCATCGAATCGATCCCGCGCTACCAGGAAAGCGTGCCAGAAGGTGCTGTCCTCACCGTCTACCCCAGCACCCAGTGGTACTGGATGGGCATGAATACCGAGCATCCGCTGCTCCAGGACATCCGGGTGCGCCAGGCGATCCAGTATGCCATCGACGTCGACACCATCATCGAGGGCGCCTGGGGCGGCGTGCCGAAGCGCGCCCGCGGCATCGTGACGCCGGGCCTGATCGGCTACCGCGAGGAGACCAAGTTCGAGAAGCCCGATCCCGAAAAGGCGCGTGAGCTGCTCGCCGAAGCCGGGGTCAGCGATCTCAAGGTCCAGCTCAAGACGATCAACCTGGCCGACCGCATGGCCGCTGCCCAGATCATCCAGGCCAACCTTGCCGATGTCGGCATCGAGCTGGAGATCATTCCCATGGACGCCGGTCCGTTCTGGAACCTGGGCCTGGAATCGGAAGGCGACGACTGGAAGGATCTGCAGCTCTGGATCATGCAGTACGGCGATTCGCCCGATCCCAGTCAGATGGTGCAGTGGTACGTCTCCAGCCAGAAGGGTGTCTGGAACTGGGAGCGCTGGACCGACCAGGAGTTCGACGATCTGTTCACCGCCGGCCTGGCCGAAACCGACGAGTCGAAGCGCAACGACATCTACCTGCGCATGCAGGAGATCATGGAGGACACGGGGGCCTACGTATGGCTCATGTTCCCGCCGCTCGGCATCCTGCGCAAGGAGGACCTAGAGGTCTCGATCCGGCCCAACGCCTGGGCCTGGTACTTCGCCGACTTCCAGTGGGCGTAACGACCGGCGCCTGACCGGCATCCAACGCAGCGCCCCCGGGTTTCGGCCCGGGGGCGTTGTGCGTTTCAGCCCGCCGCCGTGGCGTAGGTGCCGCGCCCGATGGCGCACAGGCGGCCACGGGCATCGCTCACCTCGACATCGGCGACACCGATGGTGCGGCCCGCCTTGAGCGCACGCGCGGTGACGGTCATGTCGCCGTCGCCGGCCATGCGCAGATAGTCGATGCGCAGGTCGATGGTGGGAAAGCCCATCCTGTTGGCCGCCACCGCCAGGACGAAGGCCGCGGCGATGTCGATGACGCTGGCGATGACGCCGCCGTGGATGCCCTCGGCGCCCGGCGTGCGCTTGTAGTCGTGCTTGAAGGGCACATGAAACGTCACCTCGCCCTTGTCGCGGTCGTGGGCGGTGAGCTCCATCTCCAGGAACTGGTGGAAGGGCGAGCGGCGCCAGCCGCGCCACAGGCGATCGATGTCGACCGGTTCGTTCATGAAGGGTGTCCCTGGGTCGGAAAGGCGCGGCGTCAGTAGGGGCCGGGCACGATGGGGCTGCCGTCGAAGAAACGGCTGTGGCGGAAGCGGGTCATGGCGTGGCCGGGATCGCGCCCGCGCACCAGATCGGCGGCGATGCGCCCGATCGCCGGACCGATGCCGAAGCCGTGGCCCGACAGGCCCGTGGCGACGATGAGGCCGGGCACGGCATCGATCCCGCCCAGCACCGGCACGGCATCGGGCGTGACGTCGATCATGCCGGCCCAGGCCTCGGCCAGCTCGACGCCCGCCATGGCGGGAAAGCGCTCGGGCAGGCGGGCACGGATGCGCCGCACCGCCTCGGGCGAGGGTTCGGGGTTGAGCACGCGGGCGCGTTCGAAGGGGGTCTCCTCGTCGCCGCTCCAGCGCCGTGCCGTGCGCCAGCCGTTGGGATAACCCGCCGGGGCGTCCAGGCGCACGCGGATGTCGCGCGCCGATGCCGCCATCAGCTTGCGGAACTTCAGGACATGGCGGAACGAGGCCGGGCCCAGGTAGTGCTCGGCGATGTCGCCGCTGGCGACCGTGTAGCCGCCGTCGGCGCGCCGCCGCATGGCAAGGCCGGGTGTGGAGATGTTGCGGGCATAGTGCTCGGGCGCCGGTTTGGTGCGTGCCGCCGTCGAGCGCACGGCAAGCTGGGGCAGGTCGATGCCGGCATTGGCGGCAAAGGCGCTGGACCAGGCCCCGCCCGCGAGCACCACCTGCTCGGCGCGTACGCGTCCCTTTTCGGTGACCACCCCGGCGATGCGCCCGCCCGCGGTGTCGAGCGTGCGCACCGCGCAGTTTTCGATCACCAGCGCCCCGGCGTGTCGCGCGGCGCGCGCCAGGGCGGGCACGGCGACGAAGGGTTCGCCGCGCCCGTCGCTGGGCGTCATCATGCCGCCCAGCCATCTGGCCCCGGCGCCGGGGATCAGCTCCTCCAGTTCGGCCTTCGAGAGCATGCGCGTGTCGAGCTGGTATTCCCGCGCGGTCTCGTACCACTTGGCATACTTGTCCATGCCCGCCTGGCTGTCGGTCAGATAGACGCAGCCCGAGGGCGTGAAGGTGAGGTCGGCCTCGCCGGTCTCGGCCGCCAGACCCCGCCAGATGCGGTTGGATTCCATCATGATCGGCAGTTCGGCCGGATCGCGGCCCTGCTGGCGCACCCAGCCCCAGTTGCGGCTGGATTGTTCGCCCGCGATGCGGCCTTTCTCGCAGAGCAGCACCTTCACCCCGGCCCTGGCCAGGAACCAGGCGGTGGCGGTGCCGGCAATGCCGCCGCCGATGACGACGACGTCGACCGCCTCCGGCAGGGCGTCAGCGAAGGCGATAGGCGAGGTGTCTGAGATCATGGGCATCGGCGATGCGATCCTTGGCGCGGGGCTGGCGCAGTCTTGCCAATTCGCCGGGCCCTGCCAAGGGCAGGAAGGGTCAGTCGCTGCGCCCGGCGCAGCGGATGCAGGTGGCGACGGCGGGGTCGAACTCCAGCCGTTGCAGGCCGATCTCCTCGCCGCACTCGCTGCAATAGCCGTATTCGCCGGTCTCGAGTCGCTCCAGGGCGGCCTCGATGCGGCCGCGCTCGCCGCGGCGGCGGCGTTCCTGGGCCTGGGCCATGGCCTGCATCTGCAGGGCATCGACACGGGAGACGCGGCCCACGCTCTGCTGGTCGAGCGCAACCGGCGCGCGGGCTTCCCCGCTCGTGGAATGGGCCTCGTCCAGTGCGGCGAGGCGGGCCTGCAGACGGGCGGCGATGTCGACCTTCTCCCCACTGCTCATGAAGGAAGGCTAACGCGAAGTCGGGCCGTGCGATAGCGTCCCGTGGGGGGCCGCAGCCGGATTGCGGCATCTGCAGGGTTCTTGTATGATCGTTCAATAACGGCCAAGGCCGCTGGGAGGCACGACATGTCGACAGTGACGGCGCTGAAGGTGAACGGGTTCCAGGACGATCCCATGCGTTCGCAGACGATGAACGCGTCCTACTATTACGACCCGGAGATCTTCGCGCGGGAGAGGACGGCGATCTTCCACCGCACCTGGCAGTACGTCGGCCATGTCTCGATGCTGCCCAAGCCCGGCAGCTACATCGTGCGCGAGATCGCCGACCAGTCGGTCGCCCTGGTACGCGATCAGGATGGCGAGATCCGCGCCTTCTTCAACGTCTGTCAGCACCGCGCCCATCGCCTGCTGGAGGGCGAGGGGCGCATCGGCCCGGTCATCACCTGCCCCTATCACAGCTGGGCCTATGGCACGGACGGCGCCCTGCGCACCGCGCGCGGCAGCGAGCACCTGCCGGCCTTCGACAAGAGCCAGTTCTGCCTGGAGCCGGTGCGCCTGGGCACCATGCTGGGTTTCCTGTTCGTCAACCTGGACGGCAAGGCGCCCGACTTCGCCGAGGTCAGCGCGGGCCTCGAGGCCGAGGTCGCGGCCTTTTCGCCCCATGCCGCCGAGCTGAAGTGCGCCCACCGCGACAGCTATCTGCTCAAGGCCAACTGGAAGAACTCGGTGGAGAACTACGACGAGTGTTTCCACTGCCCCAACCAGCACCGCACCCTGATCGAGGAGGCGCTGGACTGGTCCTCCTACCGCATCACCACGCACGAGCATCACCACAGCCACCACAGCCGCGACAAGAACGTCGGCTACGGCACCGTGACCGAAGGTGCCGCCAAGCCGCAGGAATTCGGCAGCTGGCTGCTCTGGCCCAACTGGTGCATCGAGGCCTATCCCGGCGGCAACCTGACGATCTTCCACCA
Organism: uncultured bacterium; assembly: GCA_938014945.1. Lineage (GTDB taxonomy): Bacteria > Pseudomonadota > Alphaproteobacteria > SP197 > SP197 > CALGGB01. The sequence goes on from CALLQH010000087.1 coordinate 5,278, forward strand.
TGTGCCGACGGGCCCGGAGACGACCGACCAGCGTATCGAGTGGTACTTCCCCCACGAGACGCCCACGGCCGCCGAGCAGGAGATCATCGATTTCGTCGATGTCGTGAGGAAGGAGGACATCCCGATCTGCGAGAGCGTGCAGCAGGGCCTCCACAGCCTGGGTTACCGCCAGGGCCGTTTCGTCGTCGATCAGGCCAGGAGCGAGATCAGCGAACACGCCGTCCACGACTTCCAGATGAAGGTGCTCAAGGCGCTCGGCGAACGCTGAGGCCCTGCCCCGAAAACGAAACGGGCCCGCCGGAAACGCTCCGGCGGGCCCGCTGTGTTTCAGGCGCAGGCGTCAGAAGCCAGCCTTGATCTCCTCGAAGAGGGCGGTGTAGCGCTCCTCGACATGCGGATCGTAGGGCTCGAACAGGATGCCCTCGTCGAACAGCGAGGCCGGGCTCGACCAGCCCAGTTCGGCGAGCAGGGTCGGGTCGGCCAGTTCGAAGGCCTTCGTGTTGGAATGGCCGTAGTAGTAGTTCTCGATCAGCCACTTGCCGGTCTCGGCATCGAGCCAGGCGTCGATCAGCTCGTGCTGCAGGTCGACCTTGTCGTTGCCGCCCTCGATGCGGCAGATGCCGCAGATCCAGGTCCAGATGCCTTCCTTGGGGTTGGCATAGGCGACCGGCGCGCCGGCGTCGGTCAGGTTCTTCAGCGCGGCGTTCCAGGCGTAGGCGGTGATGATCTCGCCCGAGGCCATGGCCTGCTCGACCTCCGACTGGTCGTCCCAGTAGAAGCGCACCAGCTCGCGCTGCTGGCGCAGCAGGTCGGCGATCGGACCGGCAACCTGCTCCTCGGTCGGGTTGAACATGTCGAAGCCCAGAACCGCGGCGGCGGCCCAGGCGTTCGAGGAGGTGTTGGAGGCGCCGATGCGGCCCTCGTACTGGGGGTCGAAGAGCATGTACCAGCTCTCCTCGGTGCCCTCGGGCACCAGATCGGTGCGGTAGATGACCGAGCTGTTGCCCCAGTCCATCGGCGCGATGAAGACCTCGCCGTCATACTTCACGCCGCGCGTGTCGCGCATGCGCTGGAAGACGTTCTCCCAGTTGGTCAGCTTGCTGGTGTCGATCGGGCGCATGATGCCGGCTTCCATCCAGCGGTCCATGTCCTCGATGCAGGGATGGGCGACGTCGGGGGTGAAACCCGCGCGCATCTTCTGGAAGCCTTCCTCGGCGCTGGCAAAGACCGAATAGCTCGGCTCGCCATGGGCCTCGACATAACGCTCGAAGAGTTCGGGAATGTCGTAGCCCGACCAGGTGAAATAGGTGATGTCGGCGCCGGTGCCGTCGTCGGCCTTGGCGCTGTTGCCCATGGGCAGGGAAAGCGTGCCGAGGCCCGCGGCGGCAAAGCTGGCGGTTGCCTCGCGGCGCGTCATCTCTCCGGCCTTGATGCGACGGAAAAAGCGATCGACATCGAACTGTCGCTTAACGTGCATGAGAACCTCCCTGGTTCTGCTTGTTGCTTGTGAAGGTCAGGATCTCCGTATGACCCACGGACCTGACTGCCTCTTAGAGTAGAACGATTGCGGCTGATTTCCAGCCCCACGCAGCAGACTTGCGTCGGCCTGCCGGCTTGGCCAATGTTCCCTCGTTCCATCGCAACGGGGGCGTTCATGAGTGACAACAGCCAAGAAGTCGTTTCCAGAGAGCCCGACAGCGGCTATCCGATGGCGATCTACATCCTGTACCTCGCCTCCTTCATCGTCGGCATCACCTGGCTGATCGGCGGCGTCATGGCCCATTTCGGCCGCGACAGCGTGGCCGCCTGGCAGGTCAGCCACCTGCGCTTCCAGGTGCGCACCTTCTGGATCGGCCTGCTGTTCGGCGTCATCTCGGGCGTTACGGTGCCGTTGCTGGGTCTCGGCATCCTCCTCGGCATCCTCACCGGTCTCTGGGTCCTGATCCGCTGCGTCAAGGGCATCTCCTGGCTGCAGAAGGGCGTTGCCGTGCCCGATCCCGCTTCCTGGGCGTTCGGCGAGAACAAGGGGTGAGCACGGACCGTCAGGCCGCGGTCGCCCATGTCCTCTCGCTGCTGGAGGGCAAGGGCATCCGGGCCGTGCATATCGGCATTTTCGACATCGACGCCCGCTTCCGGGTGAAGCGCGTCGATACGGAGAAGTTCGTCAAGCTGCTGAAGGGCGGCTACGAGTTCTGCGAGGTGCTCTACCACTGGGATGTCGCCGAGGCGC
>CALLQH010000088.1 GCA_938014945.1 uncultured bacterium
CCAAATCTGCCACACCAGGAACGGCAGCGAGATGCACAGCGAGACGAAGAAACCGACCTTCACGTAGGTCAGGAAGGCCTCGGCGGGGCTGGTGAAAATGATGTCGACGGCCTTGTCGGCGGTCGAAAGCGAGGCGCCCTGCAGGATCAGCGCCTGTTCGCAATCCTCGACCGAGACCGTGTTGAGCTCGGATTCGTCGAACAGATGAAAACCGAACTGATCGACCACCAGGCCATCGACCCACTCGGTGAGGCCGGCCTCCTGGCAGGCCGACTTCACGGTCACGTCGTAAAGCGGCTTGGCGAGGAAGTTGTAGATGTCCTGCGCAAAGTAGAAACACGGCAGGAAGGCGATCACCAGAACGATGACGCAGCGGACCAGCCGGGTGCGCAGCTCGACCAGATGGTCGAGCAGAGGCATCTTGTTGTTGTCGATGTCACTGATCACGGTCGGTCAGCCTGCCTGGGCTTTGGGCTTGTCGTCTTCCGTGGCAGCGATCGTTGTGGCCGGAGCGGCCGCACCGGTCGATACGGCCGCGGCCGGGATTTCAGGCTTGGAGGCTGCAGGCGACGGCGTCGCCACCTCCTGCTTGGCCTTGCCGCCCGAGGCGGCATCCTTCAGCCTGTCCTTGATCGATGACTCGGTCTCGGTCATCGACTTGGTCAGGGCGCCCTTGGGGTCGATGGCGTTCTTGAGCGCGCCCTTGGCCCGGCTGGGTGCCGTGGCGACCTTCTTGACGTCCTCGAGATCGGCTTCCTTGGCGTACTGATCGATGGCGCGCTGGAACTCACGCGCCATCGACCTTGCCTTGCCGACCCAGTAACCGACGTAGCGCAGGACACGCGGAAGATCCTTCGGCCCGACCACGACAAGCGCAATCGTCCCGATCACAAGGAGCTCCGTCCAACCTATGTCCAGCATTGCGGTGTCCTGGCCGTGCGCACCCAGCGGGAACGCGCGGTACTACGCGACGTTCTTGTCGCGCTCTACCGTGGTCGTGGTCGTGGTGCCTTCGTCGGTCACCTGCTTGCTGGCCGCGGCGTTGTCAGCGTTCTCGCCCTCGTCCTTCATACCCGACTTGAAGGCCTTCACGCCCTTGGCCATGTCGCCCATCAGGCGCGGAATGCGGCCGGCGCCGCCGAACAGCAGCACGACGATCGCCAGAACGATGAGCCAGTGCCAGATCGAAAAAGAACCCATTGATTTTCCTCCCGTCGCGCGCACCCCGAATTGATTCCGGCTCGGCGCATGGCGTGTGTAGTGCAAACATATAATGGCCCGGTCCAAGCCCCGCCAGCGCAAATCTCCGCGAGTGGCGCGTTACGGACCGGCCCCTGTCGTCCGCTCAAGCTGTCCTAGCAGGCAGTTCGGAGGCTGTCGACACCCCCCCGGCCCGCATCCGGCAGGCAGGGAAAGATATAGATCGAGTCCCGCTCGGCACGGATATGGACGTCGGCGCCCACCGCCGGCATGGCATGGCCCGCGATCCGCGCGCGGATTTCGCTGCCGTCATCAAGCCTGAGGCGTACCAGGCTGCTATGGCCCAGCAGGCGCGTGCCAAGGACCACTGCCGGCAGCCCGGGGGCCTCCGGGTCGCTGCACAGGTGCAACCCCTCCGGCCGGATCAGCACATCGACACGCTGGCCTTCCGCAATGCCCGAGACCGGCACGCGCCCGATCGGGGAATCGGCGCAGTCCGAACGCATCACGCCGTGCAGCCAGTTCACCTCGCCCAGGAAACGGGCGACAAAGGCCGAAGCCGGGTTGCGATAGACATGGGCGGGCTCACCGACCTGGACCATGCGGCCCTTCTGAAGCACGGCGATGCGGTCGCCCATGACCATGGCTTCCTCGGCATCGTGGGTGACAACCAGGGCCGAGGCGCCGACCTCGCGCAGGATCGTCAGCGTCTGCTCGCGCACGTCCTCGCGCAGGCGCACGTCGAGGCCCGAAAACGGCTCATCCAGCAGCACGATGGAGGGCCGCGGCGCGAGCGCACGGGCAAGCGCCACGCGCTGCTGCTCGCCGCCCGACAGCATGTGGGGATAGCTATCGGCGTAACGCTCCAGGCCGACCATGGCGAGCAGTTCGGCGACCAGCTCGCGGCGGCGACCGCCGCTTTCGCCACGCAGCCCGAAGGCGATGTTCTGGGCGACGCTCATGTGGGGAAACAGGGCAAAGTCCTGGAACACCAGACCGACACCGCGCAATTCCGGCGCCAGGTTGATACCGGCTCCGGCGACCAGACGGTCATCGATGCGGATTTCACCGTGCTGCAGACGTTCCAGACCCGCGGCCAGGCGCAGGGCCGTGGTCTTGCCGCAGCCAGACGGGCCGACCAGACACACGATCTCGCCGGCCTCGACCGAAAGGTCGATGCCCGAGAGCGCCTGGTTGCCGTCGTAGGCATGGCTTACGCCGTGAAAGGAAAGTCGTGCCATCCCTCGCCCGGGGTCGTGGAACCCGCGATCCTGTTGCAATTCATTCTCACTGGCAAGATCGTAACGCAGGGACCGGTAAACAAGCCTTGATCTGGCTCAATCCTCGGTCTCGTCGCCCTCGCCGCCTTCCTCGTCGGCATCCTCTGCCGCATCGGCGCCCAGATGGTCCTTCAACAAGCCGATCGGCGGCAGGTCCGGGCGGCGGTCCAGCAGGCCGGCGGCCTTCATCTCCTCCTTGCCCGGCAGATCGTCGACCCGATCGAGGCCGAAGTGCTCGAGGAAACCGTCCGAGGTACGCCACTGCAGCGGCTTGCCCGGCACCTTGCGGCGTCCCGAGGGGCGGATCCAGCCGATCTCCAGCAGCAGGTCCAGCGTGCCCTTGGAAAGGCTGACACCGCGGATTTCCTCGATCTCGGCGCGCGTCACCGGCTGGTGATAGGCGATGATCGCAAGCGTCTCGAGCGCCGCGCGCGACATCCGGCGCGACTGCTTCAGGCGTATCTTCAGCTTGGGCGCCATGTCGGCGGCGGTGCGGAACGACCAGCGTTCGGCGGTCTTGACCGGCTCGACGCCGCGGCCCTCGTAGTGGTTCATCAGTTCCACGAGCAGCGCGGGAACGTCCGTGCCCTGTGGCAGGCGGCCGGCGATCTCCTCCTCGCTCACGGGCTCGGGCGAGGCGAAAAGAAAGGCCTCGACGATGCGCAGTTCTTCCGATGGCGCGCTCATGCGCCCTCCCCTTTGGCCTTGGTCCTGATTTCAATGGGCGCGAAGGGCCCCGCCTGACGCAGCTCGACGAACCCCTGGCGCGTCAGCTCCAGGCTGGCGGCAAGGGTGGAGCTCACAGCCGAGCGATAGATGATGCCGCCTTTGATCTCCTCGGGCAGCAGCGCGAACATGTCGCCCCATTCCGGCAGCGTGCCGACGATACGCCGCAGGCGTACCAGGGCGTCTTCCATGCTGAAGAGCTCCATGGGCGGCGGCCGGTAGCCGCGCGCCTCGGTGCGCCGCGTATGGGCGGCATAGGCGCCCAGAAGCTCATAGAGCGTGGCGGTCCACTGAATGTCGATCTCGAAGGGCAGGCCCTCGGCATTGCCGCAGCGGAACAGGTCCTGGCCGAGCTGGGGGCGCTGCATCAGGCGCTTGGCGCCCTCGCGGATCGCCTCCAGGCGGCGCAGGTGGAACTGCAGGGCCTCGGCCATCAGCTCGGGGCTGGGGTCCTCCTGCTCCTCGGCAGGCAACAGCAGGCGCGACTTGAGGTAGGCAAGCCAGGCCGCCATCACGAGGTAATCGGCCGCGAGGTCGAGGCGGATGTGGCGCGCCTCGGCGACGAACAGCAGGTACTGGTCGGCCAGTTCCAGGATCGAGATCTTCGCCAGATCGACCTTCTGCTGTCGCGCCAGCGACAGCAGCACGTCGAGCGGGCCCTCGTAGCCCGCGACATCGACGATGAACGCCGAAGGCGGCGCCTTCTCCGCCGGCCAGGGATCCTCGAAGGTTTCAGGCGTCTCAGCCACCAGCGCCTCCCCATCCCGTGAGCATCAGCACCAGATTAAGGACATACTGCACCGGCTGGCCCAGAATCCAGCCGATCAGGCTGAAACTGCTGCCCATCTGGCTGGCGATCAGGGGGAAGAGCACCAGCAGGCCGATCAGCACGAACATGCCGTAGCGCTCCGTCCTGGCGAACGGAATCGCCAGCCGGCGCGGCAGCAGTCCCGCCAGGACACGGCCGCCGTCCAGCGGCAGCAGCGGCAGCATGTTGAAGAGCGCCAGGACCACATTGAGCTGGATGGCGTTGATCAGGTTTTCCCGTAGCCAGGGGCCAATTTCCATCGGCGCCTGCACGGCCAGATGCAGCAGGCCGCCGGCGATCAGCGCCATGAGGATGTTGCTGCCCGGCCCGGCGGCGGCCACCAGAACCATGTCGCGCCGGGGATGACCAAGCTGGCGGAAGTTGACCGGCACCGGTTTGGCGTAGCCGAACAGGAACGGCGCATGGGCCAGCATCAGCAGCCCTGGCAGCAGGATGGTGCCGAAACGGTCGACATGGCGCAGCGGATTGAAGCTGACCCGGCCCATGCGGTGCGCGGTCTCGTCGCCCAGCTTCCAGGCGACCCAGCCGTGGGCGGCCTCGTGCAGGGTGACGGCCGTCAGGACCGGCAGGATCCAGACAGAAATCGCATGCAGAATGCCGCCGATGTCACCCATCATCGGGCCGTGGCGGCCAGCAGGCGGTCCAGGCGGGCAAGCGCAGCGGCGCGGTCGAAGTCCCCGGCGGGTGCGGAACGGCGGGCGGCGGCAGCCTCGACACGCTCCAGCGATGCGCCCCGCAGCGCCGGCACGGCTTCGGCAACGCGGCGGCGGACGTCGAGCGGCTGGTTGCAGTGCATCACGACATCGCAGCCGGCCTCCAGCGACAGGCGGGCGCGCTCCTCATGGCTGCCCGAAAGGGCCTCCATGTCGATGGCATCGCTCACCAGAACGCCGGTGAAACCGATGACGCCGCGGATGATTTCGCCGATCACGGTAGGGGACTGGGTCGCCGGCCGCTCCGGATCGAGTGCGGGATAGATGACATGGGCGGTCATGCCCCAGGGAGCATCCGCCAGCGCCTGGAAGGGCACGAAGTCCTCCCGCTCCAGGGTCGCGCGGTCGACCTCGGCGGTGGGCAGGCGTTCGTGGGGATCGACGCCGACCCGGCCGTGGCCGGGCATGTGCTTGACCATGGGCAGCACGCCGCCCGCCTGGAAGCCCTCGCAGGCGGCCCGGCCCAGGTCGGCCACCCGCCGGGGATCGCTGCCGAAGGAGCGGTCGCCGATGACGTCGTGCATGCCGGGAACCAGCAGGTCCAGCACCGGGGCGCAGTCGACATCGATGCCGCAGGCGCTCAGGTCGTCGGCCATGATGCGCGCGGCAAGCCAGGCGGCCAGTTCGGCCTCGTCGTCGTCGAGGGCGGCGATGCGGCCATTGGCGACCCCGCCCCACCAGTGCGGCGGGCGCAGGCGGGCGACCCTGCCGCCCTCCTGATCGATCATCACCGGCGCGTCGGAGCGTCCGACGATAGAGCGAAAATCATCAGCTAAATCCGATAATTGCTGCGGATTTTCAATGTTTCGCGCAAAGAAAATAATGCCCAGAGGGTCGGCTTCGCGCAGGAAGGCGCGTTCCTCGGCTCCGATGGTGGTGCCCGACAGATCGGTGATGAGAGCGCGGGGCATGGCTCAGGGGCCGACAATCATGCACTGATCGCCCGTGCGCTTCTTCAGGTCGTCGCACAGCCCCTGGGCCTGGGCCTCAGCCGGGAAGACGCCGACCTGAAGGCGATAGAGGGTCGTTCCGGCGACCGAGGTCTCCATCACCCGCGGCGACACGCCGCCCAGAAGATCGGCATTTTCCCGCGCCAGACGGTCCCAGGCGCCGGCGGCGGCCTCACGACTCGAATAGGCCGCGATCTGCACCCAGTAGTCACCCTGGCCCGCCGCGGGCGCCGTTACCTCCGGCGCGACCTCGTTGGCCACGGTTTCCTCGACGACTTCGCTCTGGGCCGGCTGCGTCGTCTGCGCTGCTCCCGAACCATTGCCTTCCAGGGCTGCCGCCACATCGGAGAACGAGAGGCCGCCGCCGGTGGTGGTCTGTCCGACCTCGCTGTCGGTGCCGGTCTCGGCCAGTGCCGAGGCTGGAACAGCGGGTTTTGTACCGGGGATGGGGATGTCGCCCTGCGCTTCGGTAAGGGCCTGATCGACCAGATCGGTTACCTGATCGGCGGTGAAGATCGGTTCGGCCGCCGTGTCGGGCAACTGCACCTCGGACGTCGGCGTGTTGCCGACATCGATGACCCCGTCATCGACCTCGACCGTCTCCGGCGGAATGGCCATCGGCTCCTCGGGCGCAGGCAGCAGCTGCTCCATGCCCGCGCCGTTCTCGGCGTCGCCGATCGTGTCGTAGACCGTGACGTCCTGGTTGGGCACGTTCATGCCGCCGGGGTCGTCGGGGCGGTGCTTGAAGGGATCGATGGAGGCCTGGAACACGGGCACGCCCTGCGCATTGTCGCCGCCGCCCGAAAGCAGCCCGGCACCCTGCCAGACGGCCACACCCAGGACGGCCAGAACGGCAATCCCGATCAGCAGACGCCAGGGAAAGCCACGGCGCCGCGAGGGCCGCTCGTCGTCGTCATCCTGGCGCGGCGGTCCCTGCGGGCGGCGCGGCTCGACGTGAAAGCCGTCCTGCTGCTGGGGTGCCGAACTGCCTGACGAAAAGAGCTTGGGCTCCTGCCGCATGGTCAGCGCATCTCCTCCACCGGATCGACGCCGAAGATGGCGAGACCGGCAGCTATCACCTGCCTGACACCGTCGATCAATGCAAGCCGTGCACGGGTGGCATCGGCATTGTCATCCACAATGAAACGCAGGGAGGGATCGTCCCTGCCCCGGTTCCAGTGGCCATGGAAGTCGGAGGCAAGCTCATGCAGGTAGGTGGCGATGCGGTGCGGCTCATGGGCTTCCGCGGCCGATTCCACAACCCGCGGCCAGCGCGCCATCGCCTTGACCAGGGCGATTTCGCTCGGATCGGTCAGGCTGGAGAGATCGGCGCAAGCAAGGCCAGAGACATCGACGCCGGCTTCCGCAGCGTTGCGCATCACCGAACAGATCCGGGCATGGGCGTACTGGACGTAAAAGACCGGGTTGTCCTTGGACTGCTCCTTGACCTTCACCAGGTCGAAATCGAGCATCACGTCGGACTTTCGCGTCAGCATGATGAAACGCATGACGTCCTTGCCCACGGCATCGACGACGTCGCGCACGGTGATGAAACGCCCGGCGCGCTTGGACATGCGGAAGGGCTCGCCGTTCTCGTAGAGGTTCACGAGCTGGGTGAGCAGGATGTCGAATGCGACCTTGCCGCCCGAAAGCGCGGCGACGGAGGCCTTCAGGCGCTTGACGTAACCGGCGTGGTCGGCGCCGAAGACGTCGATCAGCAGATCGAAGCCGCGACCGACCTTCTCGTTGTGATAGGCGATATCGGGCGCGAAATAGGTCCAGGAGCCGTCCGACTTCTTCAGCGGGCGGTCGAGGTCGTCGCCGAAGGCGGTCGAGCGGAACAGGGTCTGGGGCACGGGCTCCCATTCCTCGGGCTTCTTGCCCTTGGGCGGCTCCAGCACGCCGGTATAGACGTGGCCGCCCTGCTCCAGCGCCGACAGGCAGCGCTCGATCGCGCCGGATTCGACCATGGCCCGCTCGGAACTGAAGACATCCTGACGCACGCCCAGGCGCGCGAGGTCGTCGCGCACCATGTCCATCATGGCATCGATGGTGAACGCGCGCACCGCGACCAGCGGCTCGGGCAGCGGGCTTGCGCCGCGCTGGGCACCGCCGACCGCATCCTTCAGCGCCTTGCCATGTTTAGCGGCCAGCGCCTCGCCGACAGGGATCAGGTAGTCGCCGGGATAGAAACCCTCGAAATCGGCCTCGTCGACTGTTTCGCCGATGGCCTGCAGGTAGCGCAGGTAGGCCGACCAGGCGAGCGTATCGACCTGGGCGCCGGCATCGTTGATGTAATACTCCCGGGTGACGTCATAACCGACCGCCGCCAGCAGGGAGGCGAGCGCATCGCCGACCACGGCGCCGCGGGCATGGCCGACGTGCAGCGGCCCGGTGGGATTGGCCGAAACATACTCGACGTTGGCGCGCCGGCCCTTGCCCAGATCGTCGATCAACGCCTCGGGCCCGCTTTTCAGCAGCTCGCGCAGCCGGTCGCGCCAGAAATCCTCCGACAGGGCCAGATTGATGAAGCCCGGCCCTGCGACCTCGACGTTCTCGACGTAGCGCAGTTCCTTCAGGCGCGCGGCGACGGCAGTAGCCAGATCGCGCGGCTTGGCGCCGGCAGGCTTGGCCAGGACCATCGCCACGTTGGTCGCCACGTCGCCATGGCTGGCATCGCGCGGCGGCTCGGCGACGATGCGCGACAGGTCGAGGCCCGCAGGCAGCTCCCCGGCGCCCTGCATAGTTTCAACCACGGACTGAATCTGTGCCGTGAAGTAGCT
>CALLQH010000089.1 GCA_938014945.1 uncultured bacterium
AGACCAGCCCGGCGCGCCGCCGCCTGCTCTCCGACGCCCTGCTGCCGGCCCAGCAGACCGCCAACTGGCCGTCGATGGCGGCGCCCGAAACGGATGCGACGGAGGGGCTGGAGATCGCCACCTGCGCCAATCCGCGCGTGGAGGCCGAGATCGCCGCCATGCGCATGCGCGAGGAACTGGCGAGCCCGGGGCGCACCGTGGCCCTGGTGACGCGCGACCGCGATCTTGCACGGCGCGTGGCAAGCGAACTGCGCCGCTGGGACATCGCGGTCGACGATTCCGCCGGCACCCCCCTGCTGCTGACCCGCGGCGGCACCTTTCTGCGCCTGATCGCGGCAGCCGCAGCCGACCGGCTGGCGCCGGTGCCGCTGCTCGCCCTGCTGAAGCATCCCCTGACGCGGCTGGGCGGAGAAGACGGCGAGACGCGCCAGCTGGTGCGCCGCCTGGAACTTGCCATCCTGCGCGGCCCGCGCCCCGCCCCGGGTCTCGACGGCCTGGAACGGGCGCTGGCCGACAGCCGCCTGGCGAGCTCCGCCCTGCACGGTCTGCTGGCGCGCCTGCGCCATGCGCTGGAACCCCTGCTGACCCACTTCGAGAGCCAGCAGGTGCCGCTCCATCACCTGGTCGATGCCCATGTGCGCGCCGCCCTGGCGCTGGCGCAGGGACCGGACGGCGAGGACGGCGGCGCCCTGCTCTGGCGCGGCGATGACGGCGAGGCGCTCAACGGCTTTCTCGCCGACCTCGCCGAATGCGCCGACAGCTACGGCTTCGTCGCGCCACGCGCCTGGCCCGCACTGTTCGACACACTGGCCGGCACCCAGACGGTGCGCCCGCGGTTCGGCCTGCATCCCCGCGCCTTCGTCTGGGGACCGCTGGAAGCGCGCATGCAGCATGCCGACTGCGTGATCCTGGGCGGGCTGGTGGAGGGCAACTGGCCGCCCGAACCGCCGGCCGACCCCTGGATGAGCCGGCCCATGCGCAGCCGCTTCGGCCTCTCCTCGCCGGAGCAGCGCATTGGCCAGGCGGCCCATGATTTCGTCCAGGCCGCCAGCGCCCCGAGCGCCGTGCTTCTGCACGCCGAGCGGGCCGAAGGCGCGCCCTGCGTGCCCGCGCGCTGGATCGTGCGCCTGGAGGCCTTTCTTGCCGCCAAGGGCGCTGACGCCGCGCCCTATCGCGCGACCGGACGCAGGCAGATGTACCGTGCCCTGCTCGACCGGCCGGGCAACGTGGAGCCGGCGGCCGAGCCGCGGCCCTGCCCGCCGCTCGATGCCCGTCCGCGCAGCCTGTCCGTCACGGAGATCGGCACCTGGCTTGCCGACCCTTACGCCATCTACGCCCGGCGCGTGCTGGATCTGGAGCCGCTCGACGAGATCGACGAGGACGCCAGCGCCAGCGTGCGCGGCACCTTCGTGCACGACGCGCTGGAGACCTTCGTGCGCGCCTACCCCGAGACCCTGCCGGACGATGCCTTTGAGCAGCTCATCGCGATCGGCCGGGCGGCCATGGAGGGTCCGCTCGACCGGCCCGCGGTGCGCGCGCTGTGGTGGCGCCGCTTCGAACGCATTGCCGCCTGGTTCATCGGCATCGAACGCGAGCGCCGCCAGGGCCTGACCTATGTCCATGCCGAGCGGAGCGGCAAGCTGAGCTTCGAGCAGGAGGGACTCGGCACCTTCACTCTCAGAGCCAAGGCGGACCGGCTGGAGATCGACGACAACGGCGCGGTCCACGTCATCGACTACAAGACCGGCACGGTGCCGAGCGACAAGGCGGTCGTCAGCGGCAGCGCGCCACAGCTTCCCCTGGAGGCGGCCATGGTGCGCGAGGGAGCCTTTGCCGAGGTCGCGGCAGCCCCGGTCGCCGAGATCGCCCACTGGAAGCTTTCGGGCGGCCAGCCCGCCGGCCTGTGCCGCACGGCCAAGGCCCGCGACATGAGCGCCGAGGACATCGCCGATGCCGCGCTGGGCGGCCTGAAGCGTCTGGTCGCTGCCTTCGCCGACCCGGCCCAGCCCTATCTCGACCATCCCGGCGGCGCGCCCATCGGCCGCTACGACGCCTACAGCGATGTCGCGCGCACACGCGAATGGCGTCTGGGCCCCGACATCATGATGCCGGACCTGCCGCCCCCGCCCGACGGCCCGCGCCCGCACCAGGCGCGCCGCGGCTACGACCGCCAGCAGCGCATGTCGGACCCGGAGATGACGGTCTGGGTCGCGGCGTCGGCCGGTACCGGCAAGACCAAGGTGCTGACCGACCGGGTGCTGCGCCTGCTGCTGGGCGGCACGCGCCCCGAGCGCATCCTGTGCCTGACCTTCACCAAGGCGGCGGCCGCCGAAATGGCGATCCGCGTGCGCCAGGAACTGGCGGTCTGGCTGGCTCTGGACGATACGGCGCTCGACGCCGATCTCGCCGCGCTGATGGGCCGGCCGGCCACGGCCGAGGAGCGCGAGAGCGCGCGCCATCTCTTCGCCCTGGTGCTCGATGCCCCCGGCGGCCTGCAGATCGCCACCATCCACAGCTTCTGCCAGTCCCTGCTCGGCCGATTTCCGCTGGAGGCCGGGGTGCCGCCGCACTTCGCCCTGATCGAGGATCGCGGCCGCGACGAACTGCTGCACAGCGCGCGCGAACGGGTGCTGTCCCACATCGTGGAGAACAACGACGAGGTGCTGGCGGCCGACCTCGACACCCTGGCCGTGCTGGCGGGAGAGAGCCGCCTTGCCGACCTGATCGGCGAGATCTGCGGCGCCGGACGGCGTCTGCGCCGCGCCATCGCGCGCCACGGCAGCCTGCCCGGCCTGCTGCATGCCACCGGCCGCGCCTTGGGCCTTGCCCCCGACGAGACGGCAGAGAGCATCGCAGCAGCAGCCTGCCGGCCGGGCGAAGCCATCGAGGCGTCGCTGCGCCATGCCGCAGAGGTGCTGCTCACCGGATCGAAGACGGACAAGGAGCGCGGCGCAGGCATCGCTGCGTGGCTGGCAGCGAACGCCGCCGAACGCGAGGCTGGCTTCGAGGACTACGCGGGCTGCTTCCTCACCGCCAAGCGGGAGCCCGTTGCGAACCTCGCCACCAAGGCGATCCGCGAAGGCCATCCCCACGTGCAGGCCACACTGGAGGCCGAGCAGGCGCGCATCGTGGCGCTGGACGCACGGCGGCGTGCCGCCGGAACGCTCGCCCGCACGGGTGCCCTGCTGCGCCTGGGCAGCGCCGTGCTGGAGGAGTTCCGCCGCCTGAAGGAGGACCGCGCCGTCCTCGACTACGACGACCTGATCGAGCGCGCCCAGGCTCTGCTCACCAGCTCGGGCATGGCCGCCTGGGTGCTCTTCAAGCTGGACGGCGGCATCGACCACGTTCTGGTCGACGAGGCGCAGGACACCAACCCGGACCAGTGGGACGTGGTGAAGGCGCTGACCGAGGAGTTCTTCGCCGGCGAGGGCGCGAGCGAGGTGCTGCGCACCCTGTTCGTGGTGGGCGACGAGAAACAGTCGATCTTCAGCTTCCAGGGCGCCGACCTCGACGCCCTGCGCGTCGTCCACGACGAACTGCGCGAACGCGTCGAGGCCGCAGCCTGCTTCTGGCACGAGGAGCCGCTCGACACCTCCTGGCGCTCGGTGCCCGCGGTGCTCGATACGGTCGATGCCGTCTTTGCCGATCCGGATGCCGCCGACGGCGTGGCCTTCGGCGGTGTCCACATCCGCCACGACACGGTGCGCACGGAAGACGGCGGCCTGGTGGAACTTTGGCCGCCGGTGGAGGACGAGGCGCTGGAACAGCGCGATGTCTGGCTCGCCCCCACCGAAACGGACCAGCCGCGCAACCGCCATGCGCGTCTGGCCACCGCCATCGCCAACCGCATCGCCGAACTGGCCGGCGACGACGGCGCCATCCTGCCCTCGCGCGGCACGCCGGTGCGCGCCGGCGACATCATGATCCTGGTGCGGAAACGCAGCGAGGTGGTGGGCGCCCTGGTGCGCGAGCTGCGGCGCGTCAACATTCCGGTCGCCGGCGTCGACCGCATGGACCTGACCGGCCAGGTGGTGGTGCGCGACCTGATGGCGCTGATCGGCTTCTGCCTGATGCCCGAGGACGACGTGGCGCTGGCCGCCGTGCTGAAGGGCCCCTTCGTCGATTTCGACGAGGCGAGCCTCTTTGCCTTGGCCCATGGCCGCCCGCGCCACGATGCCGGCGGGCGCGAGAAGCCCGAAAGCCTGTGGGCGACCCTGCGGCGCAGGGAGTGGGAGAACGACGCCTTCGCGCGCGCCCGCGCCTGGCTCGGCAACCTGCTGGGGCTGGCCGACCAGATGGCGCCCGTGGAGTTCCTGAGCCACGTCCTCACCCATCCGGCCGCGACCCAGGACGGCTTCGGCGGGCGCAAGGCGCTGGTCCGCAGGCTGGGGCTGGAGGCACTCGATCCGCTGGACGAGCTGGTCAACCTCGCCTTTGTCTTCGAGCGCGAACATCCGCCGTCCCTGGAGAGTTTCCTGTGGTGGCTGGGTTCGGGCAGCGCCGAGGTGAAGCGCGAGCCCGAGGGCGCGGGCGATGTCGTGCGCATCATGACCGTGCACGGCGCCAAGGGCCTGCAGGCGCCCATCGTGTTCCTGATCGACGACATCGGCAGCCAGCCCGGCCGCCACGAGAGCCTGTTGTGGGACGAGGCCGGCCAGATCGCCCTGTGGCCCGGCCCGGCCGGAGAACGCGACACGCTTTCCGGAGCGTTGCTGGAGGCGCGCAAGCGGCGCGAGGCCGAGGAGGAACGCCGCCTGCTCTACGTCGCCATGACCCGCGCCCGCGACCGGCTCTACATCGCCACCTCCAAGGCGGGCGAGGACCGCGAGGGCCTGGGCTGGAGCAGCCTGATCCGACGCGGCATGGAGACCATGGAGGGCCTGGAGCGCTTCGCCTTTGCTGCGCCCGGCGAGAGCTGGGCGGGCGAGGGTCTGCGCCTGGAGCGTCGCCAGGTCCGCCCCGTGGCCGTGGCCGCCGCCCCGGCGCAGGAAACGGCGGAGCCCGAGGCCCTGCCGGAACTCTACCGGCTGTCGATGGCGCCCGAACGCCCGGCCGACCGTCCGCTCAGTCCGTCGCGGCTGGAGGGCGCACAGCCGGTGCCGCCCTCGCCTCTGGGCGGCGACGACGGCGCGGGTCTGCGCCGCGGCCGTGTCGTCCACCGGCTGCTGGAACTGCTGCCGGACATTGCATCGCCGCACCGCCGCGAGGCCGCGCTGCGCCTGGTGGCGCGCCATGCGCCGGACTGGGACGAAGCGACGGCGGCAAACCTCAGCGATGCCCTGCTCGGCCTGCTGGAGGATCCCGCCCATGCGGCGCTTTTCGCGCCCGGCAGCGCCGCCGAGGTCTCCATCGTCGGCCAGCTCGGCGAGACCGTGATCGCCGGTCAGGTCGACCGCCTGGTGGTGACGCCGGATGCCGTGCTGATCGTCGACTACAAGACCGGAACCATGCCGCGCGGCGGCGCCGAAACGACGCCCGAGGCCTATCTGCGCCAGCTTGCCGCCTATCGCGCAGTTCTGGCAAAGGTCTATCCCGAGCGGGCGGTGCAATGCGCCCTGTTGTGGGTCGATGTTCCCGAATTTCTGCCGATTCCCGACAGTTTACTTGACAGATACGAACCTCGCGCGGCGGCCCCGACACGCGGTTGACGGGTCGGGGGGCGCTACCTACATTCGATCAACGCCAGCCCGCGCGGCATCCTGTCGCGCGCGAAAAGGAACCAACGGGAGTACCAGCGGACATGAGCATCAGCCACGTCACCGATGCGTCTTTCGAAGAGGACGTACTCAAGGCGGAAGGCCCTGTCCTGGTCGATTTCTGGGCAGAGTGGTGCGGCCCCTGCAAGCAGATCGCGCCCACGCTCGAGGACATTGCCAAGGACTACGACGGCCGCGTGCGCGTCGTGAAGGTCGATATCGACAGCAACCCGCAGACGCCCTCGAAGTACGGCGTGCGCGGCATTCCCACGATCATGATGTTCAAGGGCGGCGAGGTCGCGGCGATGAAAGTCGGCGCCCTGCCCAAGAGCAAACTCTACGAGTGGGTCGACGGCTCGCTCTGAGCCGGTCACCAACGCCTTCGTCAGCGGGCCCCGGCGCAAGCCGGGGCCCGTTTGCGTTCTGGACCTTCTCCAGCGCCCCGGCTGTACGAACCGCCCGCGAATCGCTACATGTCGCCGATGCCTGCCCCCATACGCGGGAGGCCGGCACCGTGAGGGGATTTGAAACATGAACCAGACGACCACGCCCGTCGGCGCCGACGAGGCTGCCGACTTCCTTGCGCGCCATCCCGGCATCCGCTGGATCGACGCCATGGTCCCCGACATCAACGGCATCCTGCGCGGCAAGCGCATGGACGTTTCCGGCCTCTCCAAGCTCTACAAGGGCGGCCTTGGCCTGCCCGGTTCGACCTATGCGCTGGACCTGATGGGCAACAACGTCGACAGCACGGGCATGGGTCCGACCGACGGCGATCCCGACTATCCATGCCACGGCGTGCCCGGCACCCTGGCGCCGGTCCCCTGGATGGGCGACGATCAGGCCCAGGTCCTGATGACCATGAGCAACGAGGACGGCAGCCCCTGGTGGCTGGACGTGCGCCACATCGTCGCCGCCCAGGTGGCGCGCCTGGCCGAACTCGGCAAGACGCCCATGGTCGCCATCGAGCTGGAGTTCTACCTCACCGAAACCGAGTTCCGCGACGGCAGGCCGGTGGCCGCCCGTGCGCCTTTCAGCGGTGTGCGCCCGCGCGACACCCAGTGCTACCTGATGGACGAACTCGACGGCTTCGCGCCGGTGCTCAACGAGATCATCGACAGCTGCCGCGCCCAGAACGTGCCGGCCGACGTTGCCACGATCGAGTACGCGCCCGCGCAGTTCGAGATCAACCTGCACCACACCACCGATCCGGTGGCCGCCTGCGACCATGCCGTGCTGCTCAAGCGCGCGGTCAAGGGCGTGGCCGCCCGCCACGGTCTGGTGGCGACCTTCATGGCCCGCCCCTTCCGCGATCTCTCCGGCAACGGCACCCACATCCATCTCTCCCTGCTGGACGATGAGGGAACGAACACCTTCGACGACGGCGGGCCCCGGGGCAGCGACCTGCTGCGCCACGCCATCGGCGGCCTTGCCGCCACCATGAGCGAGGCGATGACGATCTTCGCGCCCAACGCCAATTCCTACCGGCGCATCTCGCCGACCGGCTGGGTGCCGCTGGCGCCGACCTGGGGCTACAACAACCGCACCGTGGCCCTGCGCGTGCCCGGCGGCGACAAGAAGGCGCGCCGCCTGGAGCACCGCCCCGCAGGTGCGGACGCCAACCCCTATCTGGTGATGGCGACGGTCCTGGCGGGCGTCCACCACGGCCTCGTCAACCGCATCGACCCCGGCGAAGCCATGACCGGCAATGCCGCGACCCAGGTGCCCAACAGCCTGCCCACGATCTGGGTCGACGCCCTGCGGGCCTTCGACAACGCAACGATCCTGCCGGATTATTTCGGCGCCCGCTGGTGGGACATCTACAGCAAGCTGAAGTGGTCCGAGTTCCACGAGTTCAACGAGCGCATCACCGCATTGGAATACGATCGTTTCCTGCGCATGATCTGATCGCGGCAACCTGCAGCAGACCGAAGAAGGAACGGGCGCACGGTGCGCACCCGTTCCGACTTCCCGGCCTGACGCTCAGAGCTCAAGCGCCGCGATGTGCTCGATCTCGGTCCAGTTGGTCTCCGCCGACGAGATGGTTCCGGCACGGTCTTCCTGGAAGAGGCGCAGGATCTCCTCGTTGACGAAAACGTAGAGGCGACCCTCGAAGATCGCTGCGTACTGTGGGTCACCGTCGAACTTCTTGCCGACGGAGACGCCGTAGGCACAGAACCCCCCGAATGCCGGCACATATCGCTCCGGTGTATCCTCGAAGGCCTCCATGTTGGCCTCGGTCGCAAAGTAGTAGGCAACACCATCATGTACGGCGGTGTAGGCCGCGGTACCCTGGATGCGGTTGCCGATCTCGATAAAGGCAACCGGGTCGACGCCGTGGAGGCCAAGCGGCGCACCTTCCAGCGTCAGACCGGATACCGTGTTGTGTTCGTCTGCGGCGAACACGGGAGCGGCCGCAAGGGCCACGCCCAGGGTGAAGGCAACAAGCGAAATCATGCGCGACATGGCAGGTCTCCTTTGTGTCGTGCGTGCTGATGGAAGCGTCCGCTCAGGCGGCCGAAGCGGAAGCCGTCGCGACCAACGGAAAGTCGATGGTCGTTTCGGCGACGTGGTTGACGTAGTTGGTGAAGATGTTGAGGACGGTGTGGCCGACGAGTTCAACGATGTCCTCATCGCCGAACCCGTGCCGACGAAGCTCGGCGAGGTCGTCGGCGCTCACCCGGCCCCGCGTCGCGACGATGCGCTTGGCAAAACGCAAGGTCGCGGCAACCCGAGGATCGGACGCAGACCCGGCGAGATTGCGGGCGAGTTCTTCGGGCGCCAGACCATGACGGCGGCCCAGTGCCGTGTGTGCCGAAGCACAGTAGTCGCAGCCATTGGCACCAGCGACGGCCAGTGCGATCTGCTCGCGATGCTGGGCATCGAAACGCCCCCCGCCGAGAGCCCCCGAAAGTCCCAGGAAGCCCTGCAAGGTGGCGGGAGAGTTGGCCATGGTCGCTACAAGGTTGGGAACGCCTCCCATCTGCGACTTCACGGCATCCAGGAGTCTGGCTGCCTCTGGCGAGGCTGAAGACCGGGAAACAGGTTCGATACGCGGCATGATGACCTCCTTGGAATGTGCCGAACGTGACACGAGGTCATCTGTGAGGTTCAGTACGACAGATCAAGCAATGCGGCTGAGTTCGGGCGCAACTGCAAACTCATTGGGACGAACTGCAACATCACCCCGGATTCTGGCGATAGTCCGAAGGTGGTCGGCCGAACCTTGCGGCGAAGGCCCGGCTGAAGGCGGCGGGCGAGCGATAGCCGGTCTGCCGTGCGATCTGCTGCACACTCGCGCGCGTGCCATCCAGCAGCGCCAGGGATTTCTGCAGGCGCCAGTCGGCGAGATAGGCCATAGGCCCGACGCCGAGCAGGTTGCTGAAACGCTCAGCGAACCGGCTGCGCGACATGCCGACTTCGACTGCCAGGCTTTCGACGGACCACGAACGGGCCGGGTATCGATGAATCAGCTCGAGGGCTCCTCCGATATGGCGGTCGGAGAACGCACCGAAGACGGTGTCGAGATCGCCGCTCTGGCCGATCCCTATGCGCAGCAGTTCGATGAAGACGATCTCGGACAGTCGGGTGACAACCGCCGCTGAACCGGTCTGCTCTGCAAAAACCCGGCGCGCAATCAGGCGGAGGATGTCATCGAGCCACGGTTGGCTGGCGCGTGTCGCCGCCGAGATCACAAGATATTCGGGCAAGGCCCGCAACAGGGGGTGATCGGCTTCGTTGCGAAAGGTGTAGTGCCCGCACAGCATCTGGGTCGCGGCCTGAGGATCACCGGCACCGACAACAAAGACACCGCTGCCGTCATAGTCGACATCTTTGAGCAGGCTCTCCAGTGGTGGCGCTTCTCTGCCCGGACTGTCGGCGAGAACGTGGCAGCGTCCTCGTGGGATCAGGACCAGATCGCCCGGCCCCAGTACGGTGCTTTCTCCGGAGGCCAAGGTGATGTGGCAACGACCCTGGATCACAAGATGGAAGCGTGTTGCCTGTTTGTAGTCAGGAACGGTAACCGACCAGGGAGGGGAAAAATCGGTTCGGAAATACAGAGCACCCCGGAGATCGAGCGTATCGATGACGTCGTCGAGGACATTCATAGCAGCACATCCGGGACATTCTTTGCCAAGCGTCCCGCTTTGCGGCAACGCACTGCAAGAGCTAACCCCATGCGTGTGACCATGAAAATCACATTCGCTTCAGCGACCGGCGACCGGCGATCGGCAAGCGTCAACCGTTCTCTGCCAGAACCCTGCCCGCCAGATAGAGCGAGCCGCAGATCAGGACGCGGGCGGGGCCGTTGCCGGCGGCGTTGAGTTCGTCGAGGGCTTCGCCGACCGAGGCGGACTCGGCGGCCTCGACACCCGCCTGGCGTAGCACCTTCAGGGTCTCCTCTGCCGGCAGGGTGTTCTTCTCGCCGGGGATGGAGACGGCGCGGGCGCGGCGCACCAGGGGGGCGAGCGGGCGCACGAAGCCGACGGGATCCTTGGTGTTCATCATGCCGACGATGAGGTCGAGGGGGCAGTCGCCCCAGGTCTTCGCCATGTCGGCCAGAACCTCACCCGCAGAAGGGTTGTGTCCGCCGTCGAGCCAGAGTTCCACCTGCGGTCCGGCGCGGTCCTTGAGCGCGCCCTGCTCCAGCTTCTGCAGGCGGGCGGGCCAGCGGGCCGTGCGCAGCCCCGTGGCGATGGCCGCATCGTCGATCGTGAACCCGGCAAGGCGGCGCAGGGCGACGATGGCGCTCGCGGCGTTGAAGGGCTGATGCGCGCCGGGCAGCACCGGCAGCGGGAAGCGGGTGGTGTCATCGCCGTCGCGCAGGACGAAACCATCCGGGTCGACGCTCTCCACCGCGAAATCGCGCCCGGCGACCAGCAGCGGGGCCTCGATGGCGGCGGCGCGGCGCTCAATGGCTTCCAGCGCCTCGGTCGGCTGCGGCCCGATGACGCCGAGGACGCCGGGCTTGAGGATGCCGGCCTTCTCGCCCGCGATCTCGCCGACCGTGTCGCCGAGGAACTGCTGATGATCGAGGCTGACCGGGGTGATGATCGAGACCAGCGGCCTGTCGATCATGTTGGTCGCGTCGAGTCGTCCGCCCAGTCCCGTTTCCATCAACAGGATGTCGGCGGGCGTGCGCGAGAAGCCGAGGAAGGCCGCGGCCGTGGTGATCTCGAAGAAGGTGATCGGCACACCGCCGTTGGCCCGCTCGCATTCCTCGAGCAGGGCGGCGAGCGCCGGTTCCGCGATGATCTCGCCATCGAGTTCCACACGCTCGTGGAAGCGCACGAGATGGGGCGAGGTATAGGCGTGGACCCGGTAGCCCGCCGCGATCAGCGCGGCCTTCATGGTGGCGACCGTGGAGCCCTTGCCGTTGGTGCCTGCGATATGGACGACGGGCGGCAGGGCGCGCTCCGGATGACCCAGGGCGTCGAGGATGCGGTGCATGCGGTCCAGCGAGAGGTCGATCAGCTTGGGGTGCAGCCCCATCAGCCGTTCGAGCAGGACATCGCTCGAAAGCGCGCTCACCTGGCTTGCTTGGCCCGTGCCTGGGGATCGTTGGCGGGCTCCGGCAGGAGCTCAGCCTCGTCGGGGCGCGCGTTCATCAGATGGCGCATGACGAGCGCGATGCGGTGGCGCAGTTCGCTGCGCGCCACGACCATGTCGAGCATGCCGTGGTCCAGCAGGTATTCGGCGCGCTGGAAGCCCTCGGGCAGCTTCTCGCGGATCGTCTCCTCGATGACGCGCGCGCCGGCAAAGCCGATCATGGCGCCGGGCTCGGCGATCTGGACGTCGCCCAGCATGGCGAAACTGGCGGTAACGCCGCCGGTGGTGGGGTTGGTGAGCACGGAGAGGAACGGCAGGCGCGCCTCGCGCAGCTCGCTGATCGCCGCGGTGGTGCGCGCCATCTGCATGAGGGAAAGGATGCCCTCCTGCATGCGCGCGCCGCCCGAGGCCGAGAAGATGATGAGCGGGCGCTCCTGGAGCTTGGCCAGGCGCGCTGCGGCGACGATCGCCTCGCCCACGGCCATGCCCATGGAGCCGCCCATGAACTCGAAGTTGAAGATGGCGACGACCGCGCCCTGCCCCTCGATCGTGCCGTGGGCGACGATCATGGCATCCTTCTCGCCGCTCTTGGCCTGGGCCTCCCTCAGCCGGTCGCTGTAACGCTTGCGGTCGCGGAAGCGCAGCGGATCGACCGCGACCTTGGGCAGCTCGATGGTCGTATACTCGCCATCGTCGAACAGCGCCTTGAAGCGCATGACCGGGCTGATGCGCATGTGGAAGCCGCAGTGCGGGCAGACATACATCGCGGCCTCGAGGTCGCGATGGAAGATCATCTGTTCGCAGTCCGGGCACTTGTCCCACAGGTTGTCGGGCGTCTCGGTCTTGCGGACGAGATCGCGGATCTTGGGCAGTGCCAGATCGGTCAGCCAGCTCATGCGCGTGCTCCCCTGACGCCATCGCCCAGGGCGCGGGCAAGCGCCAGGACGTTGGTCACACAGTCTGGCTTGGCCTTGCCCTGATCGTCCAGACTGTCGGCCACCGTCTGGCAGAAGGCAGAGCCGACCACGGCGGCATCGGCGACGCGCGCGATCGCGGCGGCCTGCTCGGGCGTGCGGATACCGAAGCCCACCGCCACCGGCAGGTCGGTCTTCTCGCGCAGCCGCGCCACGGCCTTGCCCACCGCGTCGGGGTCGGCCGCGGCCGATCCCGTGATGCCGGTGATCGAGACGTAGTAGATGAAGCCCGAGGTGTTCGCCAGGACGGCCGGCATGCGCTTGGCGTCGGTCGTGGGCGTGGCGAGACGGATCCAGTTGAGGCCGGCCTTGATGGTCGGCTCGCAGAGTTCGCTGTCTTCCTCGGGCGGCAGGTCGACGATGATCAGGCCGTCGAGCCCGGCCTCGCGCGCATCGGCAAGGAAGGCCTCGTTGCCGTAGGAGTAGATGGGATTGTAGTAGCCCATCAGCACGATGGGGGTGTCGTCGTCCTCCTTGCGGAAGCGGCGCACCAGTTCCAGCGTCTTGCGCAGCGTCATCCCGGCCTTCAGCGCGCGCTGGCCGGCGACCTGGACATTGGGGCCGTCGGCCATCGGGTCGGTGAAGCACATGCCGAGTTCGATGACATCGACACCCGCGCCCGGCAGGCCGCGGAAGTAGTCGTAGAACGTCTCGATATCGGGATCGCCGGCCATGACATAGGCGACGAGGCCGGCGCGGCCCTCCTGCTTCAGCTTGGCGAAGCGGCGATCGATGCGGGTTTCGCTCACAGGGTCACTCCCAGCGCCTCGGCGACGGTGAAGACGTCCTTGTCGCCCCGGCCGCACATGTTCATGACGATGGTCTTGTCGGCGGCCATGGTCGGCGCCAGCTTGGTGACGTAGGCCAGGGCATGGGCCGGCTCCAGCGCCGGGATGATCCCTTCCATGCGGGTGCAGAGCTGGAAGGCCTCCAGCGCCTCCTTGTCGGTCGCCGAGACGTAGGTCACGCGGCCGCTGTCGGCGAGCCAGGCGTGTTCGGGGCCGATGCCGGGGTAATCGAGGCCCGCCGAGATCGAATGGGCCTCGGTGATCTGGCCGTCGTCGTCCTGCAGCAGGTAGGTGCGGTTGCCGTGCAGCACGCCGGGACGGCCGCCCGCGATGGAGGCGGCATGCTGGCCGCTCTCGATGCCGTGGCCCGCGGCCTCGACGCCGTAGATCGCAACCTCGGGATCATCCAGGAAGGGATGGAAGAGGCCGATGGCGTTGGAGCCGCCGCCGATGCAGGCGACCAGCGCGTCGGGCAGACGGCCCTCGGCCTCCATCATCTGCTCGCGGGTTTCCCGGCCGATGATCGACTGGAACTCGCGCACCAGCTCCGGATAGGGGTGCGGGCCGGCGGCGGTGCCGATGATGTAGAAGGTCGATTCGACGTTGGTCACCCAGTCGCGCAGGGCCTCGTTCATCGCATCCTTCAGGGTGCGCGAGCCCGAAACCACGGGCACGACCTC
Source organism: uncultured bacterium (assembly GCA_938014945.1). Classification (GTDB taxonomy): domain Bacteria; phylum Pseudomonadota; class Alphaproteobacteria; order SP197; family SP197; genus CALGGB01. The sequence continues at coordinate 13,689 of CALLQH010000089.1, forward strand.
CGCACCCAGCAGCTTCATGCGGAAGACGTTGGGCGCCTGGCGGGCGATGTCGGTCTCGCCCATGTAGACGACGCAGGGCAGGCCGACCTTGGCGCAGACCGTGGCCGTGGCGACGCCGTGCTGGCCCGCGCCCGTCTCGGCGATGATGCGGGTCTTGCCCATGCGCTTGGCGAGCAGGATCTGGCCCACCGTGTTGTTGATCTTGTGGGCGCCGGTGTGATTGAGCTCGTCGCGCTTGAAATAGACCTTGGCGCCGCCGAGGTGCTCGGTCAGGCGCTGGGCATAGTAGAGTGGGCTGGGGCGGCCGATGTAGTGCTTGGCCCAGTGCTCCAGCTCGGCCTGGAATTCGGGATCCTTGCGCGCGGCATGCCAGGCCTCTTCCAGCTCCAGGATGAGCGGCATGAGGGTTTCTGCGACATAACGCCCGCCGAACATGCCGAAATGGCCCTGCTCGTCGGGTCCGCTGCGATAGGTGTTGACCGGTTCCATGCTCCGTCCGTCCTTCTTGAGGGGCGGAACATGCCCTTTTCGGCCCGGAACCGCAACGGCGGGCCGTCCTCAGACGAGATCGCGCACCGTTTCGAGGAAGGCCCGGATCATGGCCGGGTCCTTGAGGCCGGGTTTGCTCTCCACACCGCTCGAAACGTCGACAAAACGGGCTCCGGAAAGGCTCGCCGCCTCCTTCACATTGTCGGCATCGAGGCCGCCCGCCAGCAGCCAGGGCCGCCGGTAGCTGCGGCCCGACAGCAGGCGCCAGTCGAAGGCGACGGCGTTGCCGCCGGGGCGGGTCGCCTCGCGCGGCGGCTTGGCGTCGAACATCAGCCATTCGGCGACCGGCTCGTAGGGCCCGACACCGTCGAGATCGGCGGCCTCGGCGACGCGGATCACCTTCATCACCTCAACGCCGAAACGCTCACGCACAGCCTGGAGGCGCGCAGGAGGCTCGTGGCCATGAAACTGCACGATGGAAAGGCGGCCGGCGGGAATCCAGGTTTCGAGCGTCGCATCGTCGGGATCGACAAAGACACCGACACGCTCGACATGATCGGGCACGCGCGCCGCCAGGGCGGCGAGCCGGTCCGGCGTGACGTAGCGGGGGCTCGGCGGAAAGCCGTTGAAGCCGACCATGCGCGTGCCGTGGCGCAGCGCGGCATCGAGCCCCTCGATGTCGTTGAGGCCGCAGATCTTTGCCGCGATGGCCATCAGGCGGCCATTTCCTCGGCGATCTGCTCGGCAGCCTCGACGGGGTCCTTGGCCTGGGTGATGGGGCGGCCGACCACGAGGTAATCCGCACCGGCGGCAATCGCCTCGGCCGGCGTCACGATGCGCTTCTGATCGTTGGCGGTGGACCATGCCGGGCGCACGCCGGGGACCACCAGCAGGAAATCGTCACCGCACTGCTTGCGCAGGGCCCTCACCTCATGCGCGGAGCAGACGACTCCGTCGGTGCCGGAGTTCTGCGCAAGGTCTGCAAGGCGCAGCACCTGATCGGCAATCCCGCCCTTCATGCCGATCTGGCCCATGTCGTCCTTGTCGATGCTGGTCAGCAGGGTGATGGCGACCACCTTGGGGCGGCTGCCGCCGCCCGCCTCGCCGGCGGTCACGGCCGCGGCCATGGCCGAGCGCAGCATCGCCGCACCGCCCGAGGCATGGACGGTGGTGAGGAACGGGTGCAGCGGCGCGATCGCGCGCATGCCGCCTGCCACCGTGTTGGGGATGTCGTGCATCTTGAGATCGAGGAACAGCGGGTGGCGGTCCTTGATGACCGTGGCGACGCCCGCGGGGCCGTGGGAGTGGAAGAACTCCAGGCCCAGCTTCAGGCCGCCGACCTTGCCCTTGAGGCGGCGCGACAGGGTCTTGGCGACCTCGATATCGGTGGTGTCGACAGCGCAGAGAATGCGGGCAACGGCATCGTCGCGGGTCATGGCGGTTCTCCCTGGGCCGGGCGCGGCGCGCCTCTATAGCAGATCGCCCCGGCCATGGGCGAGACGATGCAGCAGTTCTGCGCGCGGGCGTTGATGCAGGTCAAATGTCCGCCGCCGACAAAGGCCTAGAACGCCCTCTCCGACCATCACCAAGAAGATAGAGGCCGAACATGGCAACAGGGATGAAGGCAGTCGCCGCAGTTTGCATTCTGGCAGGCATGGGCCTGCTGGCAGCACCCGCGCAGGCGCAGGACATCACCATGGACAAGACCGCCGGCGACTGGCTGTTCCGCGTGCGCGGCATCGGCGTGCTGCCCGATGAAAGTTCCAGCGTCTCGCCGATCGGCGGCGAGGTCGATCTCAGCAACGAGGTCGTGCCCGAGGTCGATCTTTCCTACTTCCTGACCGACAACATCGCCTTCGAGCTGATCGCGGCGACCGCGCGCCACGACGTGACCGACAACGGCTCCACCCTGGGCGATGTCGATCTCGGCGAGGTGTCGCACCTGCCGCCGACCCTGACGCTGCAGTACCACTTCATGCCCAAGCAGCGCTTCAGCCCCTATGTCGGCGCGGGCCTCAACTACACGATCTTCTACAACGCCGATGCTCCGGGTGGCGCGGTGACCAGCATCCACTACGACAACGGCTGGGGTTACGCCCTGCAGGCCGGTTTCGACGTGGCCGTGGCCGAGAACTGGTCGATCAACGTCGACGTCAAGAAGCTGTTCATCGACACCAGCGTGGCGATCAACGGCGGCGCAGTGAACGCAGACGTCGACATCGATCCCTGGATCGTGGGCCTGGGCGTGGGCTACAAGTTCTAGAAGCCATCTGCGTCAAGGATGGCCGGCAGCGGTGCGCCGCTGCCGGTCAGTCCGTGAGCCGGGTCAGCAGGAAACGGGCGGTGCCGAGATCGAGGTGACCGCCCCCGGCATTCTTGAAGACGGTGATTTCCTCGTCCGAGCCACGCCCGGCGACGGTGCCGCGGGCAAGCTGGAAGAGATCGCCGCAGATGTCGTCGGGCGAAAAGGTGCCGGCGGCGATCGGCTGGCAGAACTCGCCGGTCTGCTCCAGGGCAAAGAAACGGGAATCGAGATAGACGCGGCCGCGCTGCATGGCCGCGTCGTCGCATTCGCGCATCTGCGGCTGGTAGCTGCCCACGAGATCCAGGTGCGCGCCGGGCTTCAGCCAGTCGCCCAGGATGATCGGCTCCTCCGCCATGGTGGCGCACGAGATGACATCGGCGCGGCGCGCGGTGCCCTCGAGGTCGGCGGAGGCGCTGATCGTCACGCCGTCGAGGCGCATCTCGCCTGCGAGCTTTTCGGCGCGGGCGCCGTTGCGGTTCCAGATCACGACCTCGCGGATCGAGGGGCGCACCGCCTTGTGCGCCATGATGAGATGGGGCGCCATGGCGCCCGCCCCCACCATCAGCATCACTTCGGCATCCCGGCGGGCCAGGTAATCGGCGCCGGTGGCGCTGTCGGCGGCGGTCTTGCGCAGGGTGAGCGCAGTGCCGTCGACCACCGCCAGCGGGCGGCCGTCCTTGCCGTCGAACAGGACATAGACACCCTGCACCGAGGGCAGGCCGGAGCCGTTGTATTCGTTGTCCGGGAAGACCGTGATCAGCTTGACGCCGATCGCCTGCTCGCGCTGCCAGGCGGGCAGCAGCAGGAAGACCGAGTCCGAGCCGCTGTCGAGCGGCTGGTGCATGTGGATGCTGTCGGAATCGTCGATGTCCTGCAGATGGAAGGCCTTCAGGCCCTCCACCAGGGAAGGATAGTCGAGCAGGCGATGCACCTCATCGCCGGTCACCATGCGCACGGGCGGAACTCCTCAAGCCGAAGGAGCCGCAGACTGCCGCGCGGTCAGGCAATTGTCACGGGGGCTGGCTGCGATGGGTACCGGCGGAAGAAGCCTCAGGCGGCGTCGCGGGAGGTCGGCAGGGGGGTGGCCGGGCGGTGTTCCAGGATCTCCTGGCGGGACGGCGCGGGACGCTCGGCGAGCTGCTTTTCCAGCTCCTTGATGCGGCGGCGGCGTTCGGACGAGAGCTTGCGGCCGTCGTGGCCGGCGAACCAGCCGATGATCACGCCGGCGACGCAGCCCAGCACGAACATGCCGAGCAGCCAGAAGCACAGGGGCAGTTCCGTGAAGGTCCACGGGAAGGGGCTGAGCGAGACGGTGACGGCCGTCCAGTTGCTCCAGCAGAAGGTGATGAAGGCGAGCCCGAAGATCGAGATCAGAGCCCAGAAGACAACCTTGCCGACCGATTGCATGGGGCTCAGGCCCCCGGGGCGTTGTCGTTCAGGCGCTCGCGCAGTTCCTTGCCGGTCTTGAAGAAGGGAAGGTTCTTTTCGTCCACCTTCACCGTGGCCCCGGTGCGCGGGTTGCGCCCGACACGGGCATTGCGGCGGCGCACGGAGAAGGAGCCGAAACCGCGCAGTTCCACGCGGTCGCCGCGCGACAGCGCGGTCGTGATCTCGTCGAACACCGTGTTGACGATGCGCTCGATGTCACGCTGGTAGAGATGGGGATAGCGCTCGGAAAGGCGCGCGATGAGCTCAGACTTCGTCATGACCGACTCCAGCAGGCGCGGACCGTTCCGCGTCGGTGCCGCCGGGCGTCAGCCGCCCCGCATCACGAACCGTCAGGCTGCCAGAGCGCAAGCAGGCCGTCAAGTGTAAGTGGTTCTGGTAAAAGGCTTTTTCCGCCCGATCCCAGAATGGCCGCCAGCCACCACTCTTCCTCGTCAATCGTCACCTCGATGACGGGAAGGTCCGCCGGAACCTCGTGGTTGGCCGCCAGCCAGGCGCGGGCCTCGCGCTCGCCGCCGATTTCGTCGATCAGGCCGTTGGCCAGCGCCTGATCGCCCGTGTAGATGCGCCCGTCGGCCAGACGCGCCACATCGGCCTGGGTGAGGTTCGGGCGGCCCTCGGCGACCATCTCCACGAACACGCCCTTCATCTGGTCGACCACGGTCTGGGTCCAGGCGCGGGCGGCCGGCAGGGTCTCCTCGAAGGGCGAGGGATTGGCCTTGAGCGGATCGCTCTTGATGGCATCGAAGGTGACGCCCAGCTTCTCGAAGAAGTCGACGACGCTGGTCGTGGGAAAGATGACGCCGATGGAACCGGTGATGGTGCCGCGGCGGGCGATGATGTGGTCGGTGGACGTGGCGATCATGTAGCCGGCCGAGGCCGCGACATCGTCCATGATGGTGACGACGGGCTTCTTCTCGGCAACGCGCTGCAGCGCGATGGCGAGCGATTCGCCGCCGACGAAGGTGCCGCCGGGGCTGTCGATGCGCAGGATCAGCGCCTTGACGCTGTCATCCTCGGCAAGTGCGTCGAGCGCTGCCTCACGCTCGGTATCGGTCTCGATGATACCGGAGACATCGAGCAGGGCGACGTGGTCGCCCGGGGCATCGGTGCCGGCGAAGCGGCCCACCGCGGCCAGGATGGCCGCGGCGACCGCGACGACGAACAGGATGCGCCAGAGGGTGAGCCGGCGCCGCAACCGCTGACGTTCGATCAACGTATCGGCATCAAGCGGCATGGGCGCCGGTCTCCCTTCTGGTCAGTGGCCTACTTGGACGAGTCGTCCTCGTCCTGCTCGCGGTTGGCAAGCGCGGCACCCAGGATATCGCCCAGGGTGGCGCCGCTGTCGGCGGAGCCGTAGGTCTCCATCGCCTTCTTCTCTTCCTCGATCTCGAGAGCCTTGATCGAGAGGGAGAGACGGCGCGTGGCCTTGTCGATCGACTGGATCTTGGCATCGATGCGGTCGCCGACGGCGAAGCGGTCAGGCCGCTGATCGCCGCGCTCGCGCGCCAGATCCGACTTGCGGATGAAGCCGGGCACCTCGTCCACGGTCACCTCGATGCCGCCGTCCGTGATCTTGGAGACGACGCAGGTGACGACCGAACCGCGCTTGATGCCGTCCATGGCATCGGCGAGCGGATCGGACTCGAGCTGCTTCACACCCAGGCTGATGCGCTCCTTGTCGATATCGACATCGAGCACCTTGGCCTGGACGCGATCGCCCTTCTTGTAGTCGGCGATGGCTTCCTCACCCGACTTCGCCCACGACAGGTCCGACATGTGGACCATGCCGTCCAGGTCGTTGCCGAGGTCGATGAACAGACCGAACTCGGTGATGTTCTTGACCTCGCCCTCGACCATGGAGTCGATGGGGTGGTTGATGACGAAGTCGTCCCAGGGATTCTCCTGGGTCTGCTTGATGCCCAGGCTGATGCGGCGCTTCTCGGCGTCGACATCGAGCACCTCGACTTCGACTTCCTGGCTGGTCGAGACGATCTTGCCGGGATGCACGTTCTTGCGCGTCCAGCTCATCTCGGAGACATGGACGAGACCCTCGATCCCGGGCTCCAGCTCCACGAAGGCGCCGTAGTCGGTGATGTTGGTGACGCGACCCTTGAAGCGCGCGGCGACCGGATACTTGGCGGCAACGCCCTCCCAGGGATCGGCCTCGAGCTGCTTCATGCCCAGGCTGATGCGCTGGGTCTCCGGATTGAACCGGATGACCTGGACGCGCACGTTCTGGCCGATGGCCAGCGCCTCGGTCGGGTGGTTGATGCGCCGCCACGAGATGTCCGTGACATGGAGCAGGCCGTCGAGGCCGCCGAGATCCACGAACGCACCGTAGTCGGTGATGTTCTTGACCACGCCGTCCAGGATCTGGCCCTCGCGCAGGCCGGCGATGAGATCGGCACGCTGATCGGCACGCTCGTCTTCCAGCACCGAACGGCGCGAGACGACGATGTTGCCGCGGCGGCGGTCCATCTTGAGGATGCGGAATTCGTGCTCGTCGCCCATGAGCGGGGTGACATCGCGCACGGGGCGGATGTCGACCTGGCTGCCCGGCAGGAACGCCAGGGCGCCCTTGAGATCGACGGTGAAGCCGCCCTTGACCCGGCTGACGATGACGCCCTTGACCCGGTCGTTGTCGTTGAAGGCGCGCTCGAGCTGGTTCCAGACCTCCTCGCGGCGGGCCTTCTCGCGCGACAGGACGGTTTCGCCCTGGCGGTTCTCGAGACGCTCCACGAAGACCTCGACGGTGTCGCCGAGCTTGATCGTGGGCTTGCCGCCCGGAGGCGTGAATTCACGCAGGGCGATGCGGCCTTCGGCCTTCAGCCCGACGTCGATGAGCACCGAGTCGCCGGTGACGGCGACAACCTTGCCCTCCACGACACCGCCTTCGACGATGTCGACGCGCTCGATGTACTCGTTAAAGAGCGCCTCAAAGTCTTCTTCCGGCGCAAGTCCTTGCGCCGCTTCGTTGCTAGCCATGATGTCTCCTGATGATCCGGAAGCCTTCTGGGCTTCCCATGGCGGACATTTGGGATTTCGCGGGGATTGCTCCCCTGACGAGATGACCGCCTTGCCGGCCCGCGGGCCGGATACCGCGCCCTGGGGCGCAGCGGCGCGCTATATAGCCGTATCGGGCGCGCGCTTCAACCGTTCCGCAACGACCGCCAGCGCGGCTTCCAGCGCCTGATCGGCATCAAGCGTCGTGGTGTCGATCACCACGGCATCCTCGGCCGGGCGCAGCGGCGCCACCGCGCGGGTGGTGTCGCGCAGGTCGCGCGCCTCCAGATCGGCAAGAATCGCCCCGAAGGCGACCTCCTCGCCCCTGCTCAGCAGTTCCTGGTAGCGCCGGCGCGCACGCTCGGCGGCCTGGGCCGTGATGAAGAGCTTCACCGGTGCGCCGGGACAGACAACCGTGCCGATGTCGCGCCCGTCGATCACCGCGCCGGGCGGGGTGGCGGCGAACCGGTGCTGGAAATCGAGCAGCGCGGCGCGCACGCCGGCAATGGCGGCAACCACGGAGGCCGCCTCGCCGACCGATTCGTGGCGCAGGCTGGTGCGCGAGAGGTCTTCTTCGGTGAGCGCCCGCGCCGCGGCTTCCGCGGCGGCCTCGTCGCCCGGGGCGCCGCCCGATTCGAGCAGGCGCGCGGCCGTGGCGCGATAGAGCAGGCCGCTGTCGAGATGGCGCAGGCCCAGGCGCTCGGCCAGGCGCCGGGCCAGGGTGCCCTTGCCCGCGGCGACGGGACCGTCGACGGCGATGACGACGGCCGTGCTCATGTTCCGAAGGCTGCGCCCAGGCCGCCCATGAGGTCGAGGAAGCCGGGGAAGCTGGTCGCCACCGGGGCGATGTCGTCGATGGTGACGGGGTTCTCGGCAAGCATGCCCAGGACCAGGAAGGACATCGCAATACGGTGATCGAGATGGGTGGCGGCCGTGCCGCCGCCGGCAGGGCGCCCGCCCCGACCGGTGACGATCATGCCGTCCTCGAGTTCCTCCACCTCGACGCCGTTGGCGGCAAGGCCCGTCGCCATCACCGCCAGACGGTCGCTTTCCTTGACGCGGAGTTCGGCAAGGCCGGTCATCACCGTGCGGCCCTCGGCGCAGGCCGCGGCGACCGAGAGGATCGGGTATTCGTCGATCATGCTGGGCGCGCGCTGGGCCGGAACCTCCACGCCCTTCAGGCGGCCGCCGCGCACGAAGAGGTCGGCGACCGGCTCGCCGCCCTCGTCGCGGGCATCGCGAATCGTGATGTCGGCGCCCATTTCGAGCAGGGTGTCGATGAGGCCGATGCGCATCGGGTTCATGCCGACGCCGGTGATCGTCACCTCCGAGCCCGGCAGGCAGGCCGCCGCAACCAGGGGAAACGCCGCAGAGGAAGGATCGCCCGGCACGCGGATGGCGGTGGGGCGCAGTTCCGGCTGGCCCTGCAGGACGATGCGGGTCGCGCCCTCGACTTCCTCGACCGTGATCTGCGCCCCGAAGGCGCGCAGCATGCGCTCGCTGTGATCGCGGGTCGCCTCGCGCTCGATCACCGTGGTCGCGCCGGGGGCATGGAGCCCGGCCAGCAGCACCGCCGACTTCACCTGGGCCGAGGGCACGGGCACCTCATAGGTGATGGCCACGGGCGGCACCGCGCCGGTGATGGCAAGCGGCAGGCGATCCCTGGAGCGGGCAACGACGGTGGCGCCCATCTGCTCCAGCGGGCGCGCGATGCGACCCATGGGGCGTCGCCGCAGGGAGGCATCGCCGGTGAAGAAGGTGGTGAAGCCGTAGCCCGCGGCCAGGCCCATCAGCAGGCGCACGCCGGTGCCGGCGTTTTCCATGTCGAGCACACCATCGGGCTCGCCCAGGCCGCCGATGCCGCAGCCGTGGATGCGCCAGCTTCCCGGACCGCCCCGCTCGACGCGGGCCCCGAAGGCGCGCATGGCGCGCGCGGTGGCAAGCACGTCCTCGCCCTCCAGCAGGCCCTCGACGGCGGTTTCGCCGACCGTGAGGCCGCCCAGGATCAGGGTGCGGTGGGAGATCGACTTGTCGCCGGGCACGGCAATGCGCCCGCTCAGGCGGTCGCAGGGACGGGCATCGACGGGGCGTGCGGCGGTGCTGGTTGCATCATGTGGCATGGGCGGCCTCATAGCATGGCCGGCAGACAGCCGTAAGACAGTTGCAAACAACCCCGACTTTGCCTTTGACAGGCGGCAGATGAGACGATATTGGCGCGCTCCACCTCAGACTTCAGGTCGATCAACGGAGGAACCTACGTTGCCCAAAGTCGAATTGGGAACGAAGCACACCTGCGAATCCTGCGGGGCCAAGTTCTACGACATGAAGAAGACTCCCCCCACCTGCCCGTCGTGCGGCGCGGTGGTGGAGCTGGAGACCAAGCGCAAGACGCGCGCCCGTCCCGAGGAGGCCAAGCGCAAGCCTGTGCCCGTGAAGGATGTGGAGGTCGAAGACGACGAGGAGGAAGTGGAGGACATCGACGACGATGCCGCCGATGCCCTGCTCGAGGACGAGGATGACGACGACGATGATGACATCGGCGTCGGCGTCGGCGATGACGACGAGGAAGACTGAGTCAGCCAATTGACGCATCAGGCCTTTCAAGGGCTTGCGTCAACGCAAAGGCGGGCATAGTTTCCCCCGCGCGCGGCACCCAACGCCGCGCCGGATCAGAGAGTTTCGGGGCTGTAGCTCAGTTGGGAGAGCGCTTGAATGGCATTCAAGAGGTCGTCGGTTCGATTCCGTCCAGCTCCACCAGAAAAGAAGGCCCGGCTGTATCCAGCCGGGCCTTCCTTGATTCCGGGCATGACCGGAGGGTTGCCTCCGGCAGGAAAGGGCACCCCTACTTCATCTCGGGAAGAAGGTCGTCGCTTGTCTCGACTTCGGCGACGGCGATATCCCAGGCCGCCAGCCGGTCCGGCCCCGAAGGATGCGTATCGAACATGTCGGTATGCATGTTGCCGGATGATTTCGTGAGCTGGACCCAAAGGCCCCGGGCCCTGTCCAGGTCGTATCCGGCGCGGGCCAGCAGATAGGCCGCGATATAGTCGGCCTCCCGCTCATGTTCCTTGCTGTAGGAAAGCTGGCCGACTGCGGCGCCGAGCTGGACGGAACTGTCGAGGCCACTGTTGAAGACCGACGGATCGACGTCGCCGCCGGTCGCCGCGGCCATGATCGCGGTATAGAGAATGGCCGAGACAAGGGCCCCTGCTCCGGCGTTCACCTGCGATTTATCAATATGGCCGGCGATGTGGTGGCCCATCTCGTGGGCGATCACGGCCGCGACCTCGTCCTCGGTTTTCAGGTATTTGACGAGGCCCTCGTAGATCACGATGCGGTCGGTGCCACTGGCATAGGCGTTGACCTCGTCGGAGGGATCGAACACCACCTCGAAGCGGCAGGGGCTGTGTCCGGTCTGATTGCACAATGCGAACACTGCATTCTGCAAACGCTGCGCGGCCCGCTGCACCAGGGCCTGATTCTGACCTGACGTGCGGCGCACGGTATGCAGATCGGGCGCAGCAGCGATCTCGTCGCTGGCGTGCAGCACATCTTCCTGCGAAATCAGCGGTAATCGGTGCATCGATCCCGCACAGGCCGAAACGGCCAGCGACAGCACAACAACGGCCGGCAGATGCCACGCGCCCATGGCTCTCCTCCCCCGGAAGATGATTCGAACCACTTTAGGTTGATTGGTCTGCTCTGGCCAAGTCTGTGTGCGATCAGGGCGCGGCAGGTGCCAGGCACATGGCATTGGGCATGTAGCCCGGCAGTGGGCTGCCCCAGGAAAGTCCCTGCCCCGGCGCCACGATCTGCGCGCTGGAGCCGCCGTCGAGCGCCAGGGCATGAACGACATGCAGACCCGCGGCGGGCTCCAGGGCCAGGATCAGTTCCGCCAGGGTATGCAGCGACACGGCGCCGCCGCCATCGCGAAAGGCGCCGATAGCGACCAGCCCGCCCCTGCCGTCGAGGCCGATCGCCAGGCGATTGTCGAGGCGGCCGTCGTCGCGCAGCATGTCGTTCTCACCATCGGCAACGACGATGGGAGAGGACTGGATGGCCTGGTCGGGCGCCGATGACGGGTCGAAGGCGGCAAGCGGCACCACGGTGCTGTCATGGCCACGGCGCTCCAGCACGCCGCCCCAGCGGCGCGCGGCGAACGCTGAAAGCTCCACACCATCGCCCACGGCAAGGCCGAGCGGCGCATACCCGCCACCATCGCGGGCGGCAAAGAAGCCGCCGCTGGTGACCACCGGGGCGCCGTCGCAATCGAGAGCCTCAAGCAGAGCCTGCCGCAACCCGGACGCGTCCACCGGAACGACCCGCCAGCCGGCCGCGCCGCCGGGAACAACGGCCACGACCAGCTCCAGCGGGCGCGCTGCGCCGGCGCGGTCCTCGATGCGCCAGATGAGCAGACGGGCGCCCCCGGAGAGGGCAATCTCCTCCATCGGTGCGCCGGGCAGAAGTCCGGCGGGATCGGCCGCGCGGGCGGGCAGCCCCTGCCCCGCCAGACACAGCAGGGCGATGCCGAGGATGCGGCGCAGCCGCCCTGCAAGCCGCAACGGCGCCCTAGAGGTCGTTGCGGGCGACAACGCCATCCTTCATCACGAAGCGCACGTCGCGGATGTTGCGGATGTCGGCCAGGGGATCGGCGGGGAAGCCCACGACATCGGCCAGCTTGCCGGCATCGATGCTGCCGAGCTTGTCCTCGCGGCGCAGCAGGCGGGCCCCACCCATGGTCGCTGCCTCGATGGCGCGCTGGGGCGTGAAGCCGGCGCCGGTCACCATGCGCTCGATCTCCTGCATGTTGTCGCCGTGGTGGTTGCCCGGCGTGCCGGCATCGGTGCCCATGGCGATCGCCACGCCGATCTTCTCGGCCAGGGCGACGTTGCGCAGGTGGATCTCCTCGGTCTCGTGATAACGCTCGCGGATGTGGGGCAGCAGGCCGTCCGAAGCGGTCTTGTCGGCGATCAGCGCACTGTGGACGCAGACCGTGGGCACCAGGAAGGTGCCCTTCTCGGCCATCAGGGCATAGGTGTCCTCGTCGCCGAAGCTGCCGTGCTCGACGCTGCGGGCACCCGCCAGCGCCGCATTGCGGATGCCTTCGCAGGCGTGGGCGTGGGCCGCGCAGTGCTTGAAGTTCTCCTCGGCGATGGCGACCGCGGCGCGGACCTCGTCGAGCTGATACTGGATGGCGCGGGAGTCCTCGTATTCCGTGCTGGTGATCGCGCCCGTGCCCATGATCTTGATCAGGTCGGCGCCCATGGCGAGCTGCTTGCGCGCCATGGCGCGGACCTCGTCGGGGCCATTGGCCGTATCGTACATGCCGGGGTAGTACTCGGTCGTCGAGGTCGTGATGGAAAGCAGCTTGCCGGCGCAGAACAGGCGCGGGCCCTTCAGCTTGCCGCGGTTGATCAGGTTCCTCACCGCGATCTCGTTGTAATCCCAGCCACCGACGTCGCGCGCCGTGGTGACGCCACCCATCAGGGTGCGCTCGGCCGCCTGGGCGGCATAGATCGCCACCTCGCCGGGCAGCCTGCCGCCCCAGGGGTTGTTGGGATTGCCGGCTTCGGTCGGCATGCAGAGATGAACGTGGCAGTCGATCAGGCCCGGCAGCAGATAGGCCCCGGCGGCATCGATCACCGTGTCGTCGCCCGAGGGCCTGCCGCCCTCGCAGACGCTGACGAACTGCGGTCCCTCGATGCGGATGTCGCCGTCGCGCCAGGCGCCCGTCGCCACATCGTAAACCCTGCCGCCGCGCAACCAGGTTGCCATGCTCTCTTCTCCCGATCTGGTGGCCCTTCTTCTAGAGCATCGCGGCGGGGGCGCTCAAAGGATTTCCCGGCCCAATGTGCAATCGCATCGGCCTGTGCGCTTGGTCACTGGCGGCAAAGGCCGCCCGTCCACACCTCAACCGGGTGGGGACATTCACCCCGAGAAAGGCAAACCGGCGGCAACGCCGGCACGCAGAGCCACCGGCCCCAAAAGGGGGCAGCGGAGCCGCCGAAGGGAGAGTACAATGACAGCGACCGGCACCACGGGCTGGAACGATCCGATGATGAAGCAGATCCGCAAGACCCTGGCGGCGGCGACCGTCATCATCGGCAGCAGCGTCATCGCCATGCTCCTGTTCGGCACCGAACGTGACGGCGGCAGCGCCCTGGGCACGGCGACCCGAACCCTGAAGAAGCTGGCCTACATGATCGGCGACACCAACGCGGTGATCGCGGGCGTTCTGGTGCTGCTCGCCGTTTTCGTGGGCCTGGTCTTCTGGATTCGCGGCCGCTAGCGCCAGATACGAACCGGCGCATGTGAGACGAACATCACATTTTTGCATCTGCCGGTCTCCGCCAAGCCGATCTAAGCTTCCGTCTTCTGCACACGACGAGCGTTTCGAGGGGAGCGAACGATGCGGATATGGAAAACCCTGGCCATGGTCGCGCTGGTGGGCGCCATGGCTCTGACCGCCACGGCCGCGAAGGCCGACAACATCGTCTGGTCGATCCAGAGCGAACATCCCAATATCGTCAGCCTGGAGTTCTACAGCCAGGACTACAACCGCGCCTGGCCCGGCGGCGGCGAGGTCTACATCCTCGACGACTGGGACGCCAAGAGCTTCAACCTGCAGTGCTCGACGGGCGAACTGATCTGCTACGGCGCCTGGGTGCGCGGCGACTCCAGCACCTACTGGGGCGTGGGCATCGACGACAGCCAGTACTGCAGCGACTGCTGCTACTACTGCGGCGAGCGGACCGATCCGATCACCCTGCTGCCCTGAGAACGCGCCGCCCGACGGGCGGCGTTAGGCCGGGAGAATGCGACGATGAAGGCCGCACGCTTTCATGGCGACCAGCCGTGCCTGACACTGGAGACGATGCCTGATCCCGTGCCCTTGCCGGGATCGGCGGTGGTCGACGTGCTGGCGGCCTTCATCACCGCGTCCCTTGCGGGTTATCTCGACAACCCCGGCGGACGCATGCTGCCGCCCATGCCCTTCGTTCCGGGCATGGACACGATCGGGCGTATCAGCGCGGTCGCCGATGACGTCTCGGGCCTGGCGGTCGGCGATCTCGTCTACTGCGATCACTGGTATGCCAGCCATACCGTGTCGTCGCCGCCCGACCACTGCTTCCTTGGTTTCTTCGGCATGGGCGCGGCCTCCGGGCCGCACCTGGAACGCTGGCGCGACGGCGCCTATGCCGAACGGATGATGCTGCCCGCCGAGTGCATGACGCCGCTGGGCACGGCCGCCGAGCGGGCGAGCCCGGCGCAGCTCTGCCGCCTGGGCTGGTTCGGCACGGCCTACGGCGCCGTCGTGAAGGCGCGTCTGCAACCCGGCGAGACCGTGATCGTCAACGGCGCCAGCGGCATGGTCGGCTCGAGCGGCGTGCTGATCGCCCTTGCCATGGGCGCCTCGCGCGTCGTCGCCCTGGGACGCAACCGGACCAACCTCGATGCCGTTGCCGCGCTCGCACCCGGGCGTATCGTGCCCGTGGTCCTGACCGGCGCGACGAACGACGCCGCGGCGATCCGGGAGGCGGCAGGCGGCGGTGGCGGCAATGTCATGTTCGATGCCGTGGGCACGGGTGCCGCCCCGGAAGCGACGCTGGCGGCGATCGACGCCCTTGCCTTCGGCGGGCGCGCGGTGCTGGTCGGCTCCGGACTGACGGGCCCGATGAGCCTCGACTACGGCCGAGTCATGTACAACGAGACCACCGTGCAGGGCTCCCTCTGGTTCCCGCGCAAGGCCGCCGCCGAGATGATCGCCATGATCGCGGCAGGCACGCTCGACCTCTCCGCCGTCACGCCCCGCACCGTCGGCCTCGACGGCATCAACGAGGGCATCCGCGAAGCCGCGCGGGGCGGCACCGGGCTCTCCCACTGGGCGGTCTGCCCGCAGGCCTGAGCCCTCAGGCCGCCGCGAGACGGCCTTCGTAGAAACCTGCGAGCGATTCCAGCGCCCCGGCACTGTCGCCGGCAAACGACGAACCATGCATCAGGCCCAGTGTGGCCGGCGCGAGCGCGGCTAGGCGGCGGATGGTCGGCCCCGTCGCCGGGCCCAGACTGGTCGAGCGGAAGATGGCCTCGGCCTCGCCGGCCGGACCGACGATGTCTTCCTGCGTCAGGGCCGGCCCCTCGCCCAGGCGGGTAAAGAGATCGCCGCACAGGAGCGTGGCGGTGGTCTCCTCGTGGAAGACGCCCGCCTCCCAGCCGTGGGGCACATGGGGCGTGTCGATCCAGCGCATGCGCTTGCCGCCCAGGTCCAGGACCTCGCCGTCGTTGAGGGCACGCGGCGCGCGGTCGGCAAGATCGTTGAGCGAGACCATGCAGGCTGTGCGGCCGTGCACCACCTGCGCCTGCGGCGCCGCCGCCAGCCACTGGTTCATCGCACCGCATTCATCGGCCTCGACATGGCCGAAGCCGATCCAGCGCAGGCTTGCCGGAGGGATGATCCGCGCCACGGCCTCGCTGACCAGGGGGAACATCGCGCGCGGGCCGCAGTGGAACAGGAGAGGCTCGTCGGCGCGGACCAGGAACTGGCAGAAGGTGAGTCCGGCGGGCGGCGCGATCTGCGCCACATGGGTGGCAAGACGGAAGATGCCGTCGGAGATTTCGTCGACGCGGGTTTCCATGGCTGCGATCCCTGATCCTTTGCGGGGTTATTGCCGCATGGCCGGAAGGCCGGCGGCGAGAACGGCCGCGACCGCATCGGCGGCCGCCTGTGTCGAAAGACCGCTGCGCACGAGGCTGTCGTGCACGGCAAGGTCGAGCATGGCGGCAGCGATGTTCGCGGCCGGCTCGTCGTAGCCGAGGGGGGCAAGAGCCGTGCGGGCGAGAGCCAGGCGGTTCTCTTCCTCGGCGGCAAAGAAGGCATCGATCGCGGCAAAACCGGCGCGGTCGGCGCGCACCAGGGCAAGGCCCCGAGCCTGGCCGTAGAAGCCGAAGATGGCGCCGACCAGCCCCTGGAGCCGCTCGGTTAGCCCCTCGCGCCCCTGCAGGGCCTGTGGCCCGGGCAGCGGCAGCAGGGTCGCGGCATGGGCGCTGCAGGCCGACACCATGGCATCGTAGTCGGCGAAGTGATGATAGACGGTGCCCGCGCCGACACCCGCGCGCTCGGCGATCTGGGCCATGGTCGTGGCGGCGATGCCCTGTTCGACATGCAGGCCGAAGCAGGCCTCGACAATGCGCTGGCGGGTTTCGGCTGCAGCGCTGGCGCGCTTGTCCATACGGTAGGTACGACGGGCCACGGCAGGCGTCCTTTCATCGAGGATTAATTCAATGAAATAATCCTCGATGAAAGTCAAGCACTCTCGAAACGCCTACCTGGTCTTGCGCAGCACCAGGATCATGCGCCGTGGCGGCGGTCCCATGTCGAGCGGGCGGTCGACATCGAAATCGCCATAGGTCGCGGCGATCTCCAGGCCGCCGGCAAGGCGGGCAAGGGCTGCGATCTCGGGCGCGGTGAACATGCGCTCGCGGGCGCGGTCGACATAGATCGTCTGCGCGCCCTTCTCGGTGACCGTCATCCGCACCTCGACATCGGCGACCATGGTCAGCGGATGATAGGCCGCGCCGTTCACCGCCCAGTCGACCACCACGCGGGTGCCGTCCTTCTCGCCGGCGTAACGGAAGCTGCCGTATTCGGCGAAACCGGTGTCGTGGGGGTGGGTGAACTCCAGCACGTAGATGCCGTCGTCGGTGAGGTTGGCGGCGACATTGCGGAAGTGGGCGATGACGTCGTCGTGGTCGAGCAGGCAGTCGAGCGCGTCGTACATCGTCAGGATCGCATCGACCGGCGCCTCGAGGCGGAAATCGCGCATGTCGGCGGCGATCCAGGTCGCCTTGACGCCCTCCGCCTCGGCCAGGCCCTGACCGAAGGCGACCATCTCCGGGCGCAGGTCGAGGCCCGTGGCGGCGATGCCGGCGCGGGCGAAGCCGCGGGTGTGGTAGCCGGGGCCGCAGGCGATCTCCAGCACCGAGGCCATGGGCCTGCCGGCCAGCCTCTCGAAGGCCTGGGTGACAAAGGCGATCTCGCGCGCGACGTCGCGCCCCAGCGCGATGTCGTAGTAACGCGCGCGGGCGTAGAGCTCGTTGTATTCGGCCATGGCGGCGGTGTGTCCCGGAGGGCGAAAGCATGCGCACGCAGGCGCAAACGGGCGCGGACAATAGGGCCGCCGCGCGCGCCGTCAACGGGATAGTGCGGCCGGCCTGAAAAACCGCCCGCAGGCGGCTTTCGGGGCATGGCGACGGTCCTCGCAGGGGCGATTCTAGGGCGTTCCCGGCCATGATATCCTGTCTGCCGCCGGTGATCGCACCGGCACCAACGGGGGATGATTGCGATGACACCGGAACTCTCGATGCTGGTCTGGGCCGTGGCCCTGACCTTTGCCCAGATGCTGGTCGCCGCAAGCGGTGCGACGATGCAGGTCGGCCTGCCGAAACTGGCCGGCAACCGCGAGGATGTGCAGCCCTGCACCGGCTGGGCCGGACGCGCCCAGCGCGCCCACCGCAACATGCTCGAAAGCCTGGTCCTGTTCGCCGCCCTGGTCCTGGCAGCCCACGCCGCCGGCGTTTCCAGTTCCATGACCGTGCTCGGCGCGCAGCTCTTCTTCTGGGGTCGCCTGGCCTATGCCGTGGTCTATGTCGCGGGCATCCCGTGGCTGCGCACGGGCGTCTGGGCGGTCTCGATCGTCGGGCTGGTCCTGATCTTCCTGCAGCTCGTCTGACGCGGTCCGCGCTCAGGCGGCGCCCTCGCCGGCAAAGCGCTCGAGCACGGCATCGAACCGGCCCTCGCCCATGAGGTGCTGGATGACGTTGTGCGTGGCGCCGGCCACCGGCACCGGAGTGATGTTGACCATGCCCGCCATGTTGCGGGCATGGTCGGCATCGGAGACATCGCGCGTGCCGAAATAGAGTTCGGCGTGCCCGATGCCCGTCATGGCGCCAAGGCCGCGCAGGTTGACCAGAGTGTTGCCGCGTCGGTCCTCGTCTTCCGGCGCGGCGCGCCCAACGACGGCCTTGAGCGGCGAGTCAGGAGCCCAGTCGGTCTTCACCGCAAAGCCGAGGTAAGCCCGCGCGCCGAGCATGCCGGCCGTGTAGAGCGAGGCATAACCGCTGGAGGAGAAGCCGCAGATGCGCAGATCCCCAATGCCCTGGCGCCCGCAGAAACGCCCGAGCGCCTGGGCCAGCGTGTCGATGGAAGTGCCAAAGCCGGGCGACCCGCCGGCATACATGCCGCGGCCGGGATTCTTGATGTAGAGCAGCGAACAGCCGAAGCGCTGCAGCAGGGCGTGGATCACGCAGAACGAGACCGAGAAGTTGTTGTAGGCCGTGGCGAAGACGACGATCAGCCGGTCGGAGCGCTGGGGCGATTTCCAGAAGCTGGAGCGCGGTGCAAGCAGGGTCGCCTGGTGCTCCGGGCTCACCATGGCCATCAGCGGCACGGCGCTGGCGGCAAGGTAGGCGTTGATCGCGTCGAGGCGGTCCAGATAGGCGAGCGCGCTCTGATTGGAAAGGCCGCTCTGGCGCA
Organism: uncultured bacterium; assembly: GCA_938014945.1. GTDB lineage: Bacteria > Pseudomonadota > Alphaproteobacteria > SP197 > SP197 > CALGGB01. The sequence continues at coordinate 32,465 of CALLQH010000089.1, forward strand.
GGCGGGCGATGGCATCGCCGGCCTCCACGACCCGTCCATAGGCGGTGAGGCCGTCGGCCAGATCGAAAAGCGCGCGCCGCCCAAGGTCAGGTTGGCCAAGCTGCAGCAGCATGGCGCGCAGGCGCTCTGCACTGTGGATCGAGGGGTCGCGGGTATCCAGCATCGGGCACCTTCCCGGCGGAGAGAGAGCCGCTTTGATGCGCGCGTGTGCGCATGCGCACGCGACAGCGAACCACATTGGCACGACGCTGCCCGGCGGTCTGTGCCGAACTTCTGACTGAAGGAAGGATGGCGGTCCCGGCGCGATTCGAACGCACGACCTCTGCCTTCGGAGGGCAGCGCTCTATCCAGCTGAGCTACGGGACCGTCGGGGCGGAACATATGTCAGGGGCGCGGTCGAAACAAGCCGCGCCGGGCGGGCCTACAGGCCCAGACTGCCCTGTTCGGGCGGCAGCGCACCCTCGTGGCGCAGCAGCCAGAGCTTGCGCGGCAGGCCGCCGCCGTAGCCGGTGAGGCTGCCGTCGGCGCCGATGACGCGGTGGCAGGGCACCACCAGGCTCACCGGGTTCTGGCCGTTGGCCAGGCCCACGGCGCGGGTGGCGGTGGGGCGTCCGATGCGCTCGGCAAGCTGGCGGTAGCTGATGGTGGTGCCGTTCGGGATGGTGCGCAGGGCCGCCCAGCAGGTCTCCTGGAAGGGCGTGCCCTTCGGCCGGGCGGGCACATCGTCGATGGCGGTGGGGTCGCCCGCGAAATAGGCGGCGACGGCATCGGCAATGCCGCTGCCGTCGGTGCGCTCGGGCGGCAGGCCGTCTGGATAGCGCCGGGCGACGAAACGGTCGAGCCGCTCGCTCTCCTCGTCGCGGAAATCGAGCAGTTCCAGCGCGCCATCGGCGATGACCATCTCGACCGTGCCGATGGGGCTGTCGATGCGGCAGGAATAGCGCTCACCGGTCATCGTTTACCCCTCCTCGCAGTCTAGTCCGCGTCCGGGGCCGGCGGCGCGGGCTTGTCGCTGGTCAGGGCGACGAAGATGTCCTCCAGGTCGCCCTCGGTGGTGGAGAGATCGGCGATGGTGAGACCGGCCTGGCGGATACGTGCGAGCACGTCCTCCATCTGGGCCTCGCTGGGCTTGTAACGGATCTGCAGGCGCCCGTTGGGCGTGACCTTGGCGTCGAGCCCCGCCAGGGATGCAGGCAGTTCGCTGATGCGCTCCTCGGTGCGCAGCATCAGCATCTTGGTATCCAGCCGGTGTTTCAGGCCCGATGGGGTGTCGCGCACCACCAGTTCGCCGTGGTTGATGATGGCGATCTCGTCGCAGAAGCGCTCGGCCTCTTCCAGATAATGGGTCGTCAGCAGGATGGTGACGCCGGCCTCGTTGAGCTTGCGGACGTAGGCCCAGAAGCTGCGCCGCAGTTCCACATCGACACCCGCGGTGGGTTCGTCGAGCACGATCACGGGTGGCGAGTGGACCATCGCCTTGGCGACAAGCAGGCGCCGGCGCATGCCGCCCGAAAGACGCCGCGCATAGGTATCGGCCTGCTCGGAAAGGCCGACGGCCTCGAGGATCTCGTCGGTGCGGCGCGATTTCTTCGGCACGCCGTAGAGACCGGCCTGCAGTTCCATCGCCTCGCGCGGCGAGAAGAAGGGATCGATGTTGAGTTCCTGGGGCACGACGCCGATGGAGCGCTTGGCCTCCCGCGGGTTCTTCGTGATGTCCCAGTCCCAGATGCGGGCCTCGCCACCGGACTTGATGACCAGCCCGGCGAGGATGTTGATCATGGTCGACTTGCCGGCACCGTTGGGGCCCAGCAGGCCGAAAAAGGCGCCGCGGGGCACCTGCAGGTCGATGCCTTTCAGCGCCTGCTTGGCCTTGGGGCCCTTGCCGTAGGTCTTGGTCAGTCCGCGGATGTCGATGGCGAGATCAGGAAGCATGGCGGGCGTTATACACGATCCCGCCCCGGCGTCCCCACCCCGCCGACGCGGCCTTTCCACAACTGTCACGTTGCCGACGCAGGATCGTCGAGCCGGTGTCACGGCCTCAAAGCAGGTTGGCGTTCCCGCCAGCCCAGCAACAGGAGCCCGCCAATGACCCGCCGACCCTTCGACCTTTCCCGCCGCAGCCTGGTGAAGGGGGTAGCCGTAACCGGCGCCCTGGGCGCCATGCTGGCCGCCCGCCGCGCGCCCGCCCAGACGGTGGGCGACCGTCCCGTCATCACCAACGGCGTGCAGTCGGGCGATGTCTCGGGCGGCAATGCGGTGATCTGGTCGCGCACCGACCGGCCCAGCCGCATGATCGTCGACTACGCCACGACCGAATCGATGGCCAACGTGCAGCGCGTGGTGAGCCCGCTGGTGCTGGAGTCCAGCGACTTCACAGCCAAGGTCGCCCTGGAGAACCTGCCCGCCGGCCAGACCGTGTTCTACCGCGTCGCCTTCGAGGATCTCGCCAACCCCGGCGTGATGAGCGAGCAGGCCACAGGGCGCCTGCGCACGCCCGGCACCGGCGACATCAGCTTCACCTGGTCGGGCGACACCGCCGGCCAGGGCTGGGGCATCGACGAGGCCCGCGGCGGCATGACGATCTACGAGACCATGCGCACCCATAACCCCGATTTCTTCCTGCACAGTGGCGACACCATCTATGCCGACGGTCCGCTGAAGGAAGAGGTCGAGCTGGCCGACGGCACGATGTGGCGCAACATCGTGATCCCGGAGAAGACCAAGGTCGCCGAGACGCTCGCCGAATACCGCGGCAACTTCCGCTACAACCTGATGGATACCAACGTGCGGGCGCTGGCCGCCGAGGTGCCCATGCTGGTGCAGTGGGACGACCACGAGACGCTGAACAACTGGTATCCCGGCGAGATGCTGCTGGCCGACGACCGCTACACGGTAAAGTCCTCCAGCCTGCTGGCCGCCAACTCGCGCCAGGCGTTCTTCGAATACATGCCGATCCGCACCGATCCCTCGGGCGCGATGCGCGTGCAGCGGGTGATCCGCCGCGGCGCCATGCTCGACATCTTCTTCCTCGACATGCGCACCTATCGCGGCCCCAACACGCCCAACCGCGAAGAGGGCGGCACGCCGTTCCTGGGCGCCCAGCAGATCGCCTGGCTCAAGCGCGAACTGCTGAACTCCAAGGCCACCTGGAAGGCCATCGCCTCGGACATGCCGATCGGCCTGATGGTGGCCGACGGCGAGACCAACTTCGAGGCTGTGGCCAACGGCGACGGCCCGGCCCTGGGCCGGGAGGTGGAGATGGCGGGCCTGCTGCGCTTCATCCGCGATGCCGGCATCCGCAACGTCGTCTGGTTCACCGCCGACGTGCACTACACCGCCGCACACCGCTACGATCCCAACGGCGCACAGTTCACGGAATTCGCGCCGTTCTGGGAGTTCGTCTCCGGCCCGCTCAATGCCGGCACCTACGGCCCCAACGCCCTCGACAACACCTTCGGGCCGCAGGTCGTCTATCAGAAGGCCCCGGCCGAGGGTCAGGCCAACCTGCCGCCCAGCGACGGCCTGCAGTTCTTCGGCCATGTCCGCATCGACGGCGCCACCCAGGTGATGACCGTGACCCTGCGGGACGCCGCCGACAACGCCCTGTGGTCCATCGACCTGGAGCCCGAGCTCGCCTGAGCCTGGGGGTCCGCCGCTTCCGGTCCCTTCCCCCCGGGGCCGGAAGCGCGCGGGCGTTGCCATCGCGGGCGTCCTGCGTATGATCCGGGCCATCAGCCTTGAGGAAACGCCATGCCGATCGAGCCGCCGGAAGTGATCCAGAGCCCAGACGCCAAGGTCGTCTGCAGCGGCAGCGGCGGCGCGCTCGGCCACCCCAAGGTCTATTACGACCTGCACACCCACGGCTACATCGACTGCGGCTATTGCGACCGCCGCTTCGTTTGGATGAAACATCCCGCCGCCGCGGCAATCCTCGCCGGCCATCCTCCGGTCGATCACGACAAGGAACTGACCGGGCGCACCTGAGCGCCCATCTGCCTCAGATCTCCACCTGAAGGCCGAGTTCGACCACCCGCCGGGCGGGATGCGGTAGAAGACCGTGGGCCGAGGCGCACCGGCACCGGCACGTTGGGCGATTGCATGAAGCCGTGGCTGACGGTGAGGCGGCAGAAGCCCTGTTCAAGCCTTTCGTTCACAAGACGCTCGGCGGTGGGCACGCGCGGTTCGTCGCGCACCTCCGTCAGCAGCATGGCCGGCATCGCCTGGCCGCCGGCCTTCTTCACTTCGGCGCCATGGGCGGCCCCGGTTGCTGACAGGGTTGTAACGCACGCAACAGGGTCTCGTTCAATCGGCCCGGAGGCTGCTAGAGTGCCGCCATGGCCGATACACCCAGACACGTCTACCTGATCGACGGCTCCGGATTCATCTTCCGGGCCTTCCACGCCCTGCCCCCCATGACCCGTTCGGACGGAACGCCGGTCAACGCGGTGATGGGCTTCTGCAACATGCTGATCAAGCTGATCGACGGCACCGACGCCGATCACATCGCCTGCATCTTCGACTACAGCGCGAAGACCTTCCGCAACGAGATCTACGATCAGTACAAGGCCCAGCGGCCCGATCCGCCCGAGGAGCTGATTCCCCAGTTCCCCCTGCTGCGCGAGGCGGCCAAGGCCTTCAACCTGCCCGTCATCGAGATGGAGGGCTGGGAGGCCGACGACATCATCGCGACCTACACGCGCATCGCGCGCGAGGCGGGCGCGGAGGTGACCATCGTCTCCTCCGACAAGGACCTGATGCAGCTCATCGAGGACGGCGTCGTCATGTACGACGGCCTGAAGGGCAAGGAAATCCGCGCGCCCGAGGTGATGGAGAAGTTCGGCGTTGCCCCCGACAAGGTGGTCGAGGTGCAGGCGCTGGCGGGCGATTCGGTCGACAACGTGCCGGGCGTGCCCGGCATCGGCATCAAGACCGCGGCCCAGCTCATCAACGAATACGGCGATCTCGAAAACCTGCTGGCCCACGCCGAGGAGATCAAGCAGCCCAAGCGGCGCGAGAACCTGATCGAACATGCCGAGATGGCGCGCATCTCCCGCAGGCTGGTCCTGCTGGAACGCAATACCCCGGTGCCTGACGGCCTGGAGACCCTGAAGCGGCGCGAGCCCGATGCCGAGTCCCTGCTGGGTTTCCTGCGCTCCCAGGAGTTCCGCACGCTGACCAACCGGGCCGAGACCTGGCTGGGCGTGCGCGCCGACGCGGCCGAGGCCGCCGCGGCGGGCGAGGATGGCGCTGCCGAGAAGCCGACCGCCGCCGAAGCCGCCGCGGCCGCGGGTTACGAACTGGTGCAGACCATGGAGGCGCTGGAACGCGCCATCGCCGAAGCCCACCGCACGGGTGTGATGGCGCTCGACACCGAGACGACCTCGCTCGATCCGATGCTTGCCGAACTGGTCGGTATCTCCACGAGCACGGCTTCGGGCAGCGGCTGCTACATCCCCGTGGGCCATCGCCAGCGCGATGCCTTCGACGCCAAGCCCGAACAGCTTGCGCTGGACGACGTGATCGCCGCGCTGAAACCGCTGCTCATCGATCCTTCCGTGCTGAAGGTGGGGCAGAACATCAAGTACGACCTGGTGGTGCTGCGCCGCTACGGCCTGGATGTCACCCCACTCGACGACACCATGCTGCTCTCCTACGTGCTGGAGGGCGGCAAGCACGACCACAAGATGGATTCGCTGGCCCAGCTTTACCTCGGCCGCTCGACGATTCCCTTCAAGGAGGTCGCCGGCACGGGCAAGAATCAGATCACCTTCGATCATGTGCCGCTTGACCGCGCCCGCGACTACGCCGCCGAGGACGCCGACATCACCCTTTCCCTGTGGCAGCACCTGAAGCCGCGCCTGGCGACCGAGAAGGTGACGACGGTCTACGAGACGGTGGAGCGCCCCCTGATCCCGGTCATCGCGCAGATGGAGAAGGAGGGCATCAAGGTCGACCGCACGGAGCTGGAGCGCCTGTCGGGCACCTTCGCCACGCGCATCGACGCCCTGGAGAAGGAAATCCACGGCCTGGCCGGCCATGCCTTCACCATCGGCAGCCCCAAGCAGCTGGGCGAGGTCCTGTTCGACGAAATGGGCCTGGACGGTGGCGGCAAGAAGGGCAAGTCGGGCGCCTACACGACATCGGCCGACGTGCTGGAGACCCTGGCGGCGCAGGGCCACGCCCTGCCCGAAAAGGTGCTGGAGTGGCGCCAGCTTTCCAAGCTCAAGAGCACCTATACCGATACCCTGGTGACGCAGATCAACCCGCAGACCGGGCGTGTCCACACCTCGTTCTCGATGGCCGCGGCCTCCACCGGGCGGCTGGCCTCATCGGACCCCAACCTGCAGAACATTCCGGTGCGGACCGAGGAGGGCCGGCGCATCCGCACCGCCTTCATCGCCGAGAAGGACCATCTGCTGCTTTCGGCCGACTACTCCCAGATCGAACTGCGCCTGCTCGCCCACGTCGCCGACATCGGAACGCTCAAAGACGCCTTCCGCGACGGCCTCGACATTCATGCCATGACGGCCAGCCAGGTCTTCGGCGTGCCGCTGGAGCAGATGGACGGCGAGACCCGGCGCAAGGCCAAGGCGATCAACTTCGGCATCATCTACGGCATCAGCGCCTTCGGCCTTGCCCGCCAGCTCGGCATCGGGCGTGACGAATCCAAGGCCTATATCGACGCCTACTTCGAGAAGTATCCCGGCATCCGCGACTACATGGAGCGGACCAAGAAACAGGCGCGCGAGGCCGGCTACGTCACCACCCTGTTCGGGCGGAAATGCCATGTGCCCGGCATCAACGACAAGAACCCCTCGACACGCGGCTTCTACGAACGTGCCGCCATCAACGCGCCGCTGCAGGGCTCGGCCGCCGACATCATCAAGCGCGCCATGATCAAGGTGCCCGGCGCGCTCGCCGATGCCGGCCTGAAGGCGCGCATGCTGCTGCAGGTCCACGACGAACTGCTCTTCGAGGTGCCGCAGGACGAGGCCGAAAAGACCGCCGCGCTCGCCAAGAAGGTGATGGAGGACGCCGCGCACCTCTCCGTGCCGCTGACGGTGGAAACGGGCTTCGGCAAGAACTGGACCGAGGCGCACTGAGGCGGAGAGGCCCGCGGCTTCGCTTTCGCCGTCAGTCCTTGCCGCCGCAGCAGTGATGGCCGCCCCCGGCATCGTCGTAGCGGTCGTGGTGGCGCACCCAGTCGCCGAGATCGCGGTTCGGGCCGGTTTCGTTGCGCCCCAGGGGTGCGATGTCGAGATAGGCATAGACGCCCATCATGGCCTCGTCGCCGCGGGCATAGGTCGAATAGGTGTGGAAGACCGTGCCGTCGCCATCGCGGAAGAAGGCGCTGGTGCCGCCGTAGTCCTCCCCCTCCGGCTTGCAGGTCCGGTAGTTGTAGACCGCCTCGCCGCGGGCCATTTCATCGGGCGTGAACGAGACGCCGAAGTCGAAGTTGAAGGTGCTTGGCGCCGAGGAATACCAGCGGAAACTCCAGCCCATGCGCTGCTTGAAGGGCGCGATCCGGCTCCATGGCGCGCGCGAGACGGCGGCGAAGGAGACGCCGCGATGTTCGAGGTGCAGGCGCGCGCCGTCGACATGGTCGGCGGTGAGCGAGCAGCCGGGGCAGCCCTCCTCCCAGTCGGGTCCGAACATGAAGTGCTGGACGATGAGCTGGCTGCGGCCCTGGAAGAGCGCGTCGAAGCCGACACGGCCCTCGGGCCCCTCGAAGATATAGTCCTTATCGATGCGTACCCAGGGCAGGGCCAGGCGGGCGGCGCGCAGGGCGTCGCGCTCGCGGGTATGGGCCTTTTCGCGCTCCAGCAGGGCGATGCGCGCGGCGAGCCAGTCCTCGCGGGAGGCAACAGGGTGGTCGGTCATGGGTGCAGCTCCGGCAGGTATCAGAGGGACAACAGGTGATCGAGACGGTCGAGCGCCATCGTCCAACCGCTACGGTGATCGTTGCGCGCCTTCTCGTCGGCGAACATCGCGTGGGTCAGGGTGAGCATGGTGCCGTCGCCATCCGGGTGCAGGTCGATGGTGACCTCTGACTCCCGCTCGGGCGTCGACTTCCAGGCCCAGGTGAAGACGAGCTTCCGGTCGGGCTCAATGGCGCGATAGACGCCGCTGACATCGTGGCGCTGGCCGTCGGCCGTGCAGAAGGCGACGTGAAAGCGCCCGCCGACCCGCAGGTCCGCTTCGGCGACCAGAGTCGGACCGTCATCGATGCCCCACCACGCCATCATCTTCTCCGGCATCGTCCAGGCGCGGAAGACGCGCGCGGGCGGCGCCTTCAGGCGGCGGCGCAGGGTGAGGCTGGGGCGTTCATCCATCGTCGTCCTCCTCGGCCTCGACAAAGGCGGCCAGGCGATCAAGCTGGTTGTTCCAGTAGGCGCTGTAGCGTTCCAGCCAGGCCATCGCCTCGGCCATCGGCGCGGCCTCCAGCCGGCAGGTCACGGTACGCCCGATCTTCTCGCGGCTGACGAGACCGGCGTTACCGAGCACGTCGAGGTGTTTCATCACCGCCGGCAGGCTGATGGCGAAGGGCCGGGCCAGTTCGCTGACCGACAGGCCGTCCACCTCCCCTTCCAGCCGCGCCAGAAGGGCGCGGCGCGTGGGATCGGCAAGGGCGGCGAAGGTGCGGTCGAGTGCGGCAGACGATTGGTTAACCATGCTGTTAACTATCTTCGCACTGCTTCGCCTCGTCAAGT
>CALLQH010000090.1 GCA_938014945.1 uncultured bacterium
CTCCGGGCAGACCTCGCTGGAAAGGCTGATCGGCATGTCCGGCAGCAGGTCGCCCAGGATCGTGCCGGCGCGCCGTTCATGTTCGCCGTTGGCATAGGCGTGCAGGAAGCCGATGGCGACGGCCTCGACGCCTTCGGCGCGCAGGCGCGGCGCCAGCTCGGCAAGGGCCGCCTCGTCGAGCGGAGTCAACTCGCGGCCGTCGGCGGCCAGCCGCCCGGCGACGGTGTAGCGCAGGTGGCGCGGCACCAGCGGGGCGGGTTTCTCGAGCTGGATGTCGTACTGGTCGAAGCGCGCCTCGTAGCCGATCTCCAGGCTGTCGCGGAAGCCCTGCGTGGTGATCAGCGCCGTGCGCGCGCCCTTGCGCTCGATCAGCGCATTGGTCGCCAGGGTGGTGCCGTGGATGATGGAGCCGATGACTGCCGGATCGGTGCCTGACTGCTCCAGCAGGCGCAGCACGCCGTCGAGGAAACCGCGCTGGGGCGCATCCGGTGTCGTCGGCACCTTGGTGCCGTGCAGGGCGCCGTCGCGTTCGAGGACCACGTCGGTGAAGGTGCCGCCGATATCGACGGCCAGGCGAGCCATGCCCATGGAGGGGAAATCCTGTCAGCGGATAAACGGCAAGGGCCGGCGCATCGTCGGACGCGGCGGCAGGGCGTTGGGGGCTGTCAGGCGGTTGTGCTGGTTAGAGGATCGAACCAGTGCATCCCGCGCGTGCCCGCAGGCCCGCGCGGGATTGTCCCGCGGTCAGGGCAAAGCCGCTCTCGCGGCGGCATTCCCATCGAAACACCCGGTCGGCCATGGCGATCCCGTGCGTGAAGCCAGACGGCGACGCTAGGGCCGAACGGCCGGACGGCGCAACGGCGATCTTCGAAGCAGGGCTCAGGCGTCTGCCGCGTCCCTGGGGCCGGTGTACCAGTCGGGATATTCGCGCTGGGTGACCGGGCTGTCGGAAGCCCAGGCGTGGCAGCCGTCGATGACGAAGGGTTTCTTGCCGCTGGGGTCCAGGCTGTCCTGCCCGTCCTTGCGCTTCTCGCCGAACATCGCCTGGATCGCGACCGTGGCCATGCGGCCCAGCATCTCGCGCATGTGGGTGCAGCCGCCGGTGCCGCCCAGCAGCTCCCGCACGCGCCGGTTCCAGCCCGCGCCGATCTGCTCGCCCACCAGCTTCTGGTGCGCCGGGGCGATCTGGCTGCAGATCGAGAAGGGCGTGTGGTCCATGGCCGCGGCGACCTCGCGCACGACGAAGTCGGTATCCAGCGTCAGGCGCAGCCACATGCCGTGGATCGGCTCGCCGGCTTCCACGCGATGGCGGTCGCGGCTGTCGAAGCCATAGGTCTTGGTGTCGGTGAGGTGGGCCTCGATGTCCCACAGGCCGTCCTCCCGCTTGAATCCCTGGCAGTGGATCTGGCGGGTGTGCATCAGCTTGCGCGGCGCAGGCTCGGGCAGGGGCATGCCGGTCTCCGGTGATTTGTGCGGCGCAGCATAGGAGGGTGCCTCCCGCGCCCGCAAGGCCTCAGGTCGTCTCGGCGATCCACCATGCGATCGGCACCAGGACCGGCAGCAGGATCAGGATGGCGACCGTGTTGAGCACGATGAAACTTGCCACCTCGCCGGGGTCGCGGTTGAAGCGGACGGCCATCAGATAGTTGAAGACGGCGGCCGGCATGCAGCAGGCGATGAAGACGACGCCCGCTGCGGTGCCGCTGAGACCCAGCAGCCAGCCCAGCCCGAACGCCACGCCGATACCGACCATCAGGCGCAGGCCGACGACGATCAGGGGGCGCGTCACCGCGACCACCTTCATGCGGGCAAGCGAGATGCCCAGCATGATGAGCATCAGCGGAATGGTCATGCCGCCCAGCAGGTGCGTCGTGTTGGACAGCCAGACGGGCGGTGCGGTGTCGGTCAGGGTAAATATGAGCGCGGCGGCGATGGCGTAGATGTGCGGCGTCTTCAGCATGGAGAGCGGCGAGGCCTTGCCCGACATCAGCCACATGTTGATCGTGAAGAACAGGACCGACTGGGTGGCGAACATGATGAGCCCCAGCTCCAGGCCCGTGTCGCCGAAGGCGTAGAGGCTCACCGGCAGGCCGAGGTTGCCGAGATTGCCGAAGATGGTGGGCGCCAGATAAATCCGGTGGGGCAGGCCGACGGTGCGCAACATGGCATAGCTGGTGCCGATGAAGATGGTCAGCATCAGCACACAGGCCGCCGCCATGGTGCCCAGCTCCGCGGGGCTCACGGTCAGCGTCGACAGCGTCGAGAAGACCAGGCACGGCGTGCCGACGTTCAGGATGATCTGGGTGAGATGCGCCGGTTCGGCGGGCGTTCCCTTCTTTGCCCAGATGAAGCCGACCAGGATCGCGATCAGGATCGGCGAGAGAACCGGGACAAGGGAAACCAGAAGGTCGAAGCTCATGAAAACGCCGCGCTAGCCTTCCGGCATGTCGTCGAGATCGTCGCGCAGGGGCGTGACCCGGATCTGCGTGATCTGGTTGCGCTGCCGCCCGGTGATCTCGAAGCGGAAGCCGTGGAAGACGAAGATCTGGCCGATGTCGGGAATGAGCTGGGCCTCGTGGATCACCAGCCCCGCAATGGTGTTGGCCTCGTCGTCGGGCAGGCTCCAGTCGAACTCGCGGTTGATGTCGCGGATCGTTGCGGCGCCGTCGACCACCACGGAGCCGTCCTCCGACACCGCATGGTCGGAGACGGCGATGTCGTGTTCGTCCTCGATGTCGCCGACGATCTCCTCGAGGATGTCCTCCAGGGTCACCAGGCCCATCATGGTGCCGTATTCGTCGACCACCAGGGCGGTATGGGCGTGGCGCTCGCGGAAGGCGGCGAGCTGCTCCGAAAGGGTTGTCGTGTCGGGCACGAACCAGGGTTCGCTGGCGATCTTCATGACGTCGATGCCGGCCAGGCGGCCGCCTCGGCGCAGCACCTCGCGCAGCAGGTTCTTGGCGTGCAGCAGGCCGACGATGTTGTCGGGATCGTCCTTCCACAGCGGGATGCGGGTGTAGGGGCTCTTGAGGATTTCCTCGACGAGCTGGGTGACCGGCTGATCGACGTTGACCGTGAACATGTTGCGCCGGTGGGTCATCACCTCGCCGACCTCGACCTCGGAAAGGTCGAGGATGCTGTCGAGCATGGCATGCTCGTCCTTCACCAGGCCGCCCTCGTGTTTGTAGAGGGCAAGGGCGCCGCGGATCTCCTCTTCCGAAGGGGTGCCGCTGCCGTCCTGGTGGGCGCCGATCAGGCGGAAGATCAGCATCACCAGCCAGCGGATCGTGCCGGTGACGGGCGAGAGTATGCGCACGATCCACTTCATCGGCGGCGCCACGGAAAGCGCCACCTTCTCGGCATTGCGGATGGCATAGGTCTTGGGCATGACCTCGGCGAAGATCAGCACCAGCACGGTCATGATGCCGGTGGCATAGGCCACACCCGCCTCGCCGAAGGCCTGGGTGAAGGCAAAGGAGGCGACCGAGGCCGCGAAGATGTTGACGACGTTGTTGCCGAGCAGGATGGCGCCGATCAGGTGCTCGCGGTCGCGCATCAGGTGGTTGACCGTGCGTGCGCGCTTGTTGCCCTCCATCTCCAGGTGATGGATGCGCGAGCGGTTGGCCGCGGTCAGCGCCGTCTCGGAGCCCGAGAAGAAGGCCGAGAGCAGCAGCGATATGAAGATCGCGGCAATCGAGATTTCAAAGACCACGGTCATGGTGCACCGGTCGCTGTTCTGTTGGCTTGTTGCGGCAGGAGCCGCGGGCGTGAATCAGGCGGCATCGGGAACATTGCGCAGGAAGCCTTCGAGGAAGGCCTCCACCGCTGCCGGTTCGACATCGCGCGTGAGGAAGGCCTCGCCGATGCCGTGGGTCAGGATGAAGGCGATACGGCCGTCCTTCACCTTCTTGTCCTGGGCCATGTGGGCCATCAGCCGGGCGGCCGTCACGTCCTTCAGGCCGCGCTGGGCGGGATGGGTCGGCAGGCCGATGGCTTGCAGGTGCCGGCGCGCCCATTCGGCATCGTCCGGCAGGCACATCTCCAGGGCCACCGAAAGGTCGAAGGCCATGGTCATGCCGATGGCCACCCCCTCGCCGTGCAGCAGGCCGGCATCGAAGCCCGCCTCGACTTCCAGGGCATGGCCGAAGGTGTGGCCCAGGTTGAGCAGGGCGCGCTCGCCGGTTTCGGTCTCGTCGCGCGTGACGACCTCGGCCTTGAAGCGGCAGCAGGTGGCGATCGCCTGGCGGCGGGCGCGGCCGTTCTCGGCGATCACCTCGGCGCCGCGCCGGGTCAGCCAGTCGAAGAACACGGCATCGCCCAG
>CALLQH010000091.1 GCA_938014945.1 uncultured bacterium
GCCCAAGGCCCGCCAGGCCAAGGGCAAGGCGCGTCTGGCCGCCTACGAGGAGCTGCTCGCCGAGAGCCAGAAGAAGAACGAGGGTCCCTCGCGCGGCCGCATCACCATCCCCTCGGGCCCGCGCCTGGGCAATGTCGTGATCGAGGCCGAGCATCTCTCCAAGGCCTTCGGCGATCGCCTGCTGATCGATGATCTGAGCTTCCGCCTGCCGCCGGCCGGCATCGTCGGCATCGTCGGCCCCAACGGCGCGGGCAAGACCACGCTGTTCCGCATGCTGGTCGACCAGGAGAAGCCCGACGGCGGCAAGCTGCGCGTCGGCGAGACGGTGCAGCTTGGTTACGTCGACCAGTCGCGCGACACGCTGAACGCCGACAAGACCGTCTGGGAGGAGATCTCCGACGGCCTCGACATCATCCAGCTCGGCAAGAGCCAGGTGCCCAGCCGCAACTATGTCGGCGGTTTCGGCTTCAAGGGTTCCGACCAGCAGCAGAAGGTCGGCCAGCTTTCGGGCGGCGAGCGCAACCGCGTACATCTGGCCAAGATGCTGAAGTCGGGCGCCAACGTCCTGCTGCTCGACGAGCCGTCGAACGACCTCGATATCGACACCCTGCGCGCCCTCGAGGATGCGCTTGCCGAGTTCGCCGGCTGCGCCCTGGTCATCAGCCATGACCGCTGGTTCCTCGACCGCGTCGCCACCCACATCCTGGCCTTCGAGGGCGACAGCCACGTCGAATGGTTCGAGGGCAACTGGCAGGCCTACGAGGAAGACCGTCACCGCCGCCTGGGCTCCGCCGCCGATCAGCCCCACCGCATCAAGTACAAGCCCCTGACGCGATGACGCAGTACCGCGTCGCGACAACTCCGCATGTCTGTCCTTCCCCCCGACGGGGGAAGGTCGGGGTGGGGGGAAGGGTGCGAAGCGCCGCCGGCCGCCGGTCTCCCCGGAGGGCCTGCTCCTGACCTCCGGCCGCCGTCTTATCCTGCTGATGGCCCTGCTGACCGGTGTCGGGCAGCTGGGCGTCGGCCTCTACGTGCCCTCGATGCCGGCCGTGGCCGACCACTTCATGGTCGACGACGACCATGTGAAGCTGACCTTCAGCCTCTACATCGCCGCCATGGCGCTGACCCAGCTCGTCGTCGGTCCGCTTTCGGACCGCTTCGGGCGCAAGGTGGTGATCCAGGCCGGCAACCTGATCTTCCTGCTCGCCAGTGCCGCCTGTGCGCTGGCTCCCAGCATCGGTGTGCTGATCGTCGCCCGTGTCCTCCAGGGTGCCGGCGCCTGCGTGCCCGTGGCCGTCGGCCGCGCAGTGGTGCGCGACGTTCACCGCGGCGACGAGGCCGCCCGGGCGCTCGCCGCCATCGGCATGGTCATGGCCCTTGCCCCGGCGCTGGGGCCCTCCATCGGTGGCCTGATCCAGGTGACGCTGGGCTGGCGCGCGCTGTTCGTGGCGCTTACCGTGATCGGCATGGTGAGCTTTGCCCTGACCCAGACGATGCTGGACGAGACGCTGGCACACGAGCGGCGCCAGCCCCTGCGCCTGGGCCGCATCTTCGGCACCTATCTCGGGCTGCTCGCCGACCGCACCTACATGGCCTACGGCCTGGCGGTCTCCCTCGCCATGGCGGGCCTGGGCGCCTATCTCGCCGGCGCCCCCTTCGTCTTCATCCGCCTGCTGGGCATTTCCGAGCCGGTGTTCGGCGCCTTTTCCATCGCCAACGTCGGCAGCTTCGCCATCGGCAGCGCCATCGCCTCGCGCATCACGGGCCGGATCTTCACCATGCCCGGCATGATCGTCTTCGGCGGCGTGCTGTGCACGGCGGCCGGCGCCGCGCTGGTTGCCGTCATGCTGGCGGGCTTCGTCAGCGTGCCGACCATCCTGGCGCCCATGATCTTCTACTTCGTCGGCATGGGCATGCTGGTGCCCAATGCCATGGCCGCCGCCATCAACCGTTATCCCGACAACGCCGGTCTCGCCTCGGCCCTGCTGGGCGCCCTGCAGTTCGGCGGCTGGAGCGCGGCAGGCTTTGCCGTCGGCGCCTTCGGCACCGCCTCGGCCGTGCCCTTCGGTGCCGTCGTCGCCGCGGTCGGCGCCGGCGCGCTGTTTGCCTTCCTTGCGCTCCACGGCATGCCGCGCCGTTTCCGTGTGGTGGAGACATGACAGGGCCGGAGGATCGCGGCCATGTCGTCGTGGAGGTGCACGGCATCCTGGTCACGGTCGATATCGATGGCGAACCGGTGCGCTGCGCGCCTGCGCCCAACCTCGATCTCTATCCGGTCGTCGGCGACCGCGTGATCGTCGCCCCGCCCGGCATGGCGGGCGATCCGCCCCAGGTCGTGCGCGTGCTGGAGCGCACCAGCGCGCTCGCCCGCCTGCGCGGCGATGCGACGCGCCGGTCGCGCGACGGCGCCACCGAACATGTGCTGGCCGCCAACATCGACCTGGCGGTGATCGTGGCGGCGGTTTCGCGCCCGCCCTTCCATCCCCGCTTCATCGACCGCTACATGGTGCTGGCCCAGCGCGGCGGCATCGATGTGGCGCTCTGCATCAACAAGTGCGATCTGGGGACGGAGCTTCCCGATCTCTCGGTCTATCGCAACCTGGGCCTGCCCATCGTCAAGGTCTCCGCCAAGGACGGCACGGGGCTGGACGACCTGCGCGCGCTGATCGCGGGCAAGACCGTGGTCTTCACCGGCCACAGCGGCGTCGGCAAATCCTCCCTGGTCAATGCGCTCTTTGCCGACGAGCTGGCCGAAACCGGCGATGTCGGCGGCAAGCGGGGCCAGGGGCGCCACACCACCTCCCGTTCGGCGCTCTTCCGCATCGATGCGAAGACTGCCGTCGTCGATACGCCGGGAATCCGCTCCCTGTCGCTGGCCGGCATCGAGCGCAGCGAACTGATCGACCTTTTCCCCGATCTGGCGCCCTTCACCGACCGTTGCCGGTTCCGCGACTGCAGCCATGACCACGAACCCGGCTGCGGCGTACGCGCGGCCGTGGAGGCCGGTGAAGCCGCCGCCTCGCGTTACGAGATCTACCAGCGCCTGCTCAACGAGGAGCGCTGATCGCTTCGGGTGATCCGGCGTGGCGTTTTCGTACCGCCAAGACATATGATTGAACTGTCGGGCGTCATCACCTAATCATGCGTGTAACACCATGACTCGCAGATCATGAACACGCCCCCGCTGCCCCGCGTTCTTCTGGTGGAAGACACGCCGCCCCTCGCGCGCGTCTATGGCGAGTACTTGCGCTTCGAAGCCATCGACCTGGAAACCGTGGAAACCGGCGAGGCCGCGCTGATCGCCATCGAGCGGCAGGTGCCGGAGGTTGTGCTGCTCGATCTGCGCCTGCCCGACATGGACGGCCTCGACATCCTGCGCTGGATCCGCAGCCGCGACCTTGCCTGCGATGTCGTCATCATCACCGCCCACGGGTCGGTCGCGGTCGCCGTGGAGGCGATGCGCGAGGGCGCCTACGACTTCCTGGTCAAGCCCTTCAGCCACGACCGCCTGACCGTCACCCTGCGCAATGCGCTGGAACGGCGCGCCCTGAAAAGCATGGTCGAGGACCTGGCGCCGCCGCGCCACGGCGCCTTCGCCGGGTTT
This sequence comes from uncultured bacterium, assembly GCA_938014945.1. Classification (GTDB taxonomy): domain Bacteria; phylum Pseudomonadota; class Alphaproteobacteria; order SP197; family SP197; genus CALGGB01. The sequence continues at coordinate 3,605 of CALLQH010000091.1, forward strand.
GTCGGCGCCTCGCGCGCCATGCAGGCGGTCTACCGCATCATCGAGCGGGCCGCCCCCAGCACCGCTTCGGTCTTCGTCACCGGCGAGAGCGGCACCGGCAAGGAACTCTGCGCCGAGGCGATCCACCGCCTGGGCCAGCGCGCCGAGAAGCCGTTCCTGGCGATCAATTGCGCCGCGATCCCTCGCGACCTGCTGGAAAGCGAGATCTTCGGCCATGTGAAGGGCGCCTTCACCGGCGCCCATGTCACGCGCGACGGCGCGGCGACCATGGCCCATGGCGGCACCCTGTTCCTCGACGAGCTCTGCGACATGCCGCTCGATCTGCAGGCCAAGCTGCTGCGCTTCGTCCAGTCGGGCGATTTCCAGCGGGTCGGTTCAAGCCGCGTCGAGCATGTCGACGTGCGCTTCGTCTGCGCTACCAACCGTGATCCCCTGGCC
>CALLQH010000092.1 GCA_938014945.1 uncultured bacterium
GGGCCCCGGCCCCGCCATCGAAACCGCCTTCGAGGCCCAGTGCGGCTGCGACCTGCAGTGGATGGGCGTCGACGACGCCGGCCTGCTGCTGACTCGCCTGCGCCTGGAAGGCGCCTACACCCAGGCCGATGTCGTGCTGGGCCTCGACACGGCGCTGATGGCCGATGCCCAGGCATCGGGCCTGGTGCAGAACCACGGCATCGATCTGCCCCCGCTCGCCCTGCCGATGGACTGGCAGGACCCCGTGTGGGTGCCCTACGACTACGGCTACTTCGCCGTAATCTACGACAGCGAGGCCCTGCCCGAGCCGCCCGCGAGCTTTGCCGCACTGGTCGAGGGCGACGACGATGCCAAGCTCATCATCGAGGACCCGCGCACCTCGACACCGGGCCTTGGCATGCTGCTGTGGGTGAAGGCGCTCTACGGTGACGACGCCGGCACCGCCTGGCAGGGTCTCTCCAACCGCATCCTGACGGTGACCAAGGGCTGGAGCGAGGCCTACGGCCTGTTCCTGGATGGCGAGGCGCCCATGGTGCTGAGCTACACCACCTCGCCCGCCTACCACATCATCGCCGAGGGCACGGACCGCTACCGCGCCATCGACTTCCCCGAAGGCGGCTACATGCAGGTCGAGGTCGCCGCGATGACGGCGGCGACGGACCAGCCGGATCTGGCGCGGGAGTTCCTGAACTTCGTGGTCTCGCCGGAATTCCAGAAGACGATTCCGGAAGGCAACTGGATGTTCCCCGTGATCGATCTGGGCGACGATCTGCCCCAGGTCTTCCGCGACCTGCCGAAGCCCGAGAAATCCCTGCTGCTCGCCCCGTCCGAGGTCGTTCTGCAGCGCGGCACCTGGATCCAGGAATGGCTCAACGCCATGAGCCTGTAACACCGTGACAGCCCTGCCGGTGCATCGCTGGCCGGCGGGGCTTGCCCTGCTGGCCACCCTGGGACTGGCGGCGGCGGCGCTGATCGCGCTGCTGGCCGCCGTTCCCGGCGGCGCGCCGGCACGGCTGTTCGATCCCTACACCCTGCGCGTGCTGGGCTTCACCGCCTGGCAGGCTGTGCTCTCGACCCTCCTGTCGCTCGCCTTCGCGCTGCCGGTGGCGCGCGCGCTTGCCCGCCGGCCCGACTTCGCCGGGCGCCGTCTGCTGCTCGGCCTGTTCGGCATTCCGCTGGTCCTGCCGACCATCGTGGCGGTGGTCGGCATCGCCGCCGTCTGGGGACGCAACGGCATGGCGAGCGGCATCCTGAAGGCCGTGGGCCTGGAAGGACTTTCGCCGCTCTACGGCCTGCCCGGCATCCTGATCGCCCATGTCTTCTTCAACATGCCGCTGGCGGTGCGCCTGCTGCTGCCGGCCTGGGCCGCGATCCCGGGCGAGACCTGGCGCCTGTCGGCGCAACTCGGCATGGGTTCAGGCGCACTCTTCCGCCTTATCGAATGGCCCCGTCTGGCGGCCGTGCTGCCGGGCATCGCGGCGCTCATCTTCCTGCTCTGCTTCACCAGCTTCACCGTGGTCCTGACCCTGGGCGGCGGCCCCGCCGCAACGACCCTGGAGGTTGCCATCTATCAGGCCCTGCGCCTGGACTTCGACGTCCAGCGTGCGGTGCTGCTCGCCCTGATGCAGGTCGCGATCTGCGCGGTGCTTGCCCTGCTCCTGGCTGCCAGCGGCAGAACGGCGGGCAGCGAGGCTGCCGCAGGGATCAGCGCCGATCGCCCCGATGCGGCCGCCCCGGCCGCCCGTATCGTCGACGCCGGCGCCATCACCCTTGCCGCCCTCTGGGTGGTCCTGCCGCTTGCCGCCATTGCGGCGGCGGGGCTTGCCGGGCCCCTGACCAGTGTGCTTGCCGAACGTGCGGTGTGGCTGGCCACCCTGCGCAGCCTGCTGGTCGGCCTGGGCGCCGGTGCCGTGGCACTCATCCTGGGCACAGCACTCGCCTGGAGCGCGCGCGACATCGCCATCCGCCGCGGCAATGCCCGCCGTGCCGACCGCCTGGAACTGGCGGGTTCGCTGAACCTCGTCGTTTCCCCCACGGTCTTCGGCGCGGGTCTTTTCGTGCTTCTGCTGCCGCTGGGCCACGTCTTTTCCTATGCCCTGCCGATTGCCGCACTGGTCAACGGCATCATCGCCGTGCCCTATGTCCTGCGCCTGGTCGGCCCTGCCCTGCGCCAGACGGCGTTGCACCACGACCGGCTTTGCGCGGGCCTTGCCATCGGCGGGCTGGACCGCCTGCGCCTGGTCGAATGGCCCGCGGCGCGCCGGGGCATCGCCCTTGCCATGGCGCTTGCCGCCGCGCTGGGTGCGGGCGACCTGACGGTGATCGCCCTCTTCGGCAACCAGGACAGCATCACCCTGCCGCTGCTGCTCTATCGGGCGCTCGGGGCCTATCGTACCGGAGAGGCCGCCGTGCTGGCGCTGCTGCTGGTCGGCCTCTGCCTTGTCCTCTTCCTCGTCATCGAAAGGGTTGTCGGTGGCCGCACCCGGACTTGAACTTCAGGACCTGCGCTTCGGCCGGGGCAGCTGGCAGGTCGTCTTCGACCTTGCCGTGCCCGCCGGCAGTTTCGCCGCCCTGATCGGCGCCAGCGGCGCTGGCAAGAGCACGCTGCTGTCGCTGGTCGGCGGTTTCGAGACACCTGCGTCCGGCATCATCCGCATCGCCGGAAAGGACGTCACCACCCTGCCCCCGGCGCAACGGCCCGTCACCACGCTGTTCCAGGACCACAACCTGTTTGCCCATCTCGATGCCGCGGCCAATGTCGGCCTGGGGCTCGATCCCGGCCTGCGTCTCGACGCCACGCAGAAGGCCCGGGTCGCAGAGGCGCTGACCCGCGTCGGCCTTGCCGGCATGGAGCGCCGCCTGCCGCGCGAGCTCTCGGGCGGCGAGCGTCAGCGGGTCGCCCTGGCGCGCAGCCTGGTGCGCGACCGCCCGCTGCTGCTGCTCGACGAGCCGTTCGCGGCACTGGGCCCCGCCCTGCGCCGCGACATGCTGGACCTGGTCGACACCCTGCGGCGCGAGACCGGCATCACCGTCGTCATGGTCAGCCACGAGCCGGCCGATGCCCGCCGCGTCGCGGCCATCACCGCCTTCATGCACGAGGGCCGCATCCTGACCGCGGGCCCGACCGCCGAGGTGCTGGACCACCCCGCCCATCCCGCGCTTGCCGACTATCTCGGCGTATCGGCGGAACCGCCTGCGTCCTCCTGATCCGCCGGCGGATCGGGGAAGAAAAGCGTCACCGTCGTGCCGTGGCGCGGCGCACTGTCGATCTCCATGGTGCCGCCGTGCAGCTCCATCAGCCCCTCGACAATGGGCAGGCCGAGCCCAAGCCCATCCATGCGGCGCCCGTCGGCGACCTGGGTGAACATGCGCCGGGCTTCGGCGATCTGCATCTCGTCCATGCCGATGCCGGTATCGGAGACCCGAATTTCCACGCCGCCTGCCCGGCGTTCAAAGATCACATGAACCGCACCGCCCGTATCGGTGAACTTCAGGGCATT
>CALLQH010000093.1 GCA_938014945.1 uncultured bacterium
CGGCGATCTACCTGCTGGCCCGCGACCGGCTGGGCCTGGAGCCTGCCCGCTGCCTCGTCATTGAGGACAGCGCTATCGGCCTGCGCGCCGCTTTGGGCGCGGGCATGCATTGCGTCGTCACGCGCTCGACCTATACCGCAGGCGAGGACTTCACCGGGGCCCGCCGTATCGTCGACAACCTCGGGGAACTCGGCTGGCCGGAGTGCCGCGCCCTTGTAGGGTGACGCGGTGCCCTAGAAGCGCCGCCTGAAGAGACCGCGCCGCTGATAGGTCTCTGCAGCCTCATCGACGAGGGCTGCGACGGCCTCGGCGCCATAGTCGCGGCGCAGCATGGCCGATGCCTCGCGCAGCACGTCGACGCTGGCTGCGCGGCCGGGCCGCAGCAGCTCGTAGATCTCCAGCAGCACGTCGTCGGGCACGGCGACCAGTTCGGCGCCGCGCTCGAAGTTCTCGGCAAGGCGCACCCGTCCGGCCTCGCGCGCGACCTCGGCCTGCAGGCGCAGGGCATCGGCGCTGATGGCGATATCGGCCTGTCCCAGGCTGCCCCCGGCCAGGTTCTCCACGGTCAGGTCGGCGAGCGGCCTGCCCGTGCCGGTGCTCAGCAGGTCCGGTCGTTTCTCGGCGATGGGGTAGAGGGCGGAAGGCTTCTCAGGCGAAGACAAGGTCGAGCTCCTCGGGTTCGGCAGCCGGATCGGCGAGGTCGGCCTCGATGTGATAGAGCAGCGCGGTGCGGACATGGAACTTCGCCCCCAGCGCATCGCCATGGGGCGGGATGACGACCGGTTCCGGGTTCTCGCCCCGGGCAAAGGCCGCCGCATTGGCGCCGATCTGGCGGTAGTGCTCCAGGCCGATCAGCGGCGCCTGGGGGAAGAGTTCAAGGTTGGTGTGGGGCGCAAGCCCCGCCTTGTGAATCACCGTTGTTCCCTTGCCCTGAATGCCGATGGCGATGCCGGAGCCCGAGAGGCGCGCGCCGGTCAGACCCAGGAACGAGGTATCGGCGGTGTGGCGAATGCGCAGCACGCGTGGGACGCAGCCGCCCTCGGCGATGCCCTCGCTCAGCATGCGCAGCACCTCGCTGTGGCGGCACTCGCCGGTCGTCTTGTTGAGTTCCGCGCCGAAGCCGGGCGAAAGGGCGATCACCACTTCCCGGGGATCGCTGCCCCTGGCCGCCGGGCCCTTCGGGATCAGGCGATAGGCGCGCTTTTCGTCGTCTCCGGCGCGGCCCTCGGCTGCCATGACGTCGCTGCGGCCGATCTGGCCGCGCATGCGGGCGAGGCTCTCGCGCCGCTGCGCATCCACCACATAGCCGCTGCCGGGGCCCTGATAGTCGTTGGGCTGGTTGACCGCCGAAACCACCTTGCCGTCGCGGATCACGGCGGCGGTCTGCAGGTAGTCGCCCGCCACGCGCTGGCGCGCCATCAGCAGCAGGTTCTCTGCCTCGGTGTGGAAGCCGCGGCGTTCGAGCGCGGCAATGACATCGGCGAGCGTCACGGCGCGCTCCTCCATGCGGGCGTTGATCGCGGCGACCGCGCCAAGGCTGAAGGTCTGCGTGTCGAGGGAGCCGTGGGCGTGGAGCACGCTCTGCTTCTGCCGCTCGCTGACCTCGGCGAGGTTCAGTTCCTCCAGAACGGCGCTGATCGCATCGATGGCGCGGGCGCGGGCGGCCATCACGGCATCTTCGGGAACATGCGCCAGGCCGCCATCGACCATGTAGTCGCGCTGCAGGGCGAGATATTCCTCCATGTCGCTGCCGTTGAACGAGGAGATGGCAAAGGAATTGTCGTAGTCGGCGATGGAGCCGAAGCCCGAGCAGATGAGGTCGGTGCCGGCCAGCAGGGGCGGCAGCACGCGGGCGGCCACGCGCATGTCCGAATGGGAATGGCGCGTGTCGTTGCCCGAGGCGCATTCGAGATCGAGCAGGGCGGCCATGACGTTCTCGGCGAACATCTCCTTGACGCCGCCGGGCACGGAGCCGGCGACCGAGGCGCCGTCGATGCCGCCGTTCTGGGTGCCCTGCACGCCCATGCCGCGCTGCACGCACAGGCAGCGGGCCTCCAGGTAGAGCATGGACTTCTTCTCGTGGAAGGCCATCAGCACCTCCGAGCCTGCGCCCGAGGTGCAGCGCGCCTTCAGGCCGCGCGAGGTGTAGGCGGCGGTGAGAAACGCCTTCGACCAGGGCGTGTCGTCGCCGTCGACGAAGACGTCCTCGGTGCCATAGACCGACATGGTCTCGGTGTAGGAGGTGAGCCCGGCCATGCCCAGGCGCAGTTCCTCGGCCTCCTCGATGGAGCACTGCACCAGCACGCCGCCGCGCACCGCGGCTGCGCCGACGGTCAGTGCCAGGGCGCAGGTTCGCGCGTTGCGCGCCACGCGCACCGTGGTCTCCAGCTCGTCGAAGCCGTAGATCGCCGCGGTCGCGGCATCGGCCGCCATCTGGATGGGATCGTCCTTGGCATTGGTGACATGGGCCTGGTTGCCCGGCGCCAGGCGGGCGCGCAGCTTGGCCTGGGCGAAGGTGAGTTCGGCCGCCGACAACATGCCCACCACCTCGGCGAGCTTGGCGGGCGTCATGCCCGCGGCCAGCCGCACCAGCTCGCTCCTCGGCACGGAGACATCAACCAGCCGGCGGGCGAAATCGGTGCTGTCGATCGCCATCGCTTCGGCGGCGACGTCGGGATCGATGTGATGACTGGCGATGAAGCTGTCGATCATGTCGAAGTCGGCGGCGGTCTTGCCGTCCATGCCGGTCACGCGCCCGCCCTCAAGCGTCAGGGAGGGGGCCGGATCCCATGGGCTGCCCATGGCGCAGAAGCCGTGTTCGGCGTCCTCCACGGCGAAGCGGTCCTGGGCCAGCGGGCGTTCGTCCCAGTGGTCGTAGCGCTTCCAGCGATTGGGCGTGGTGGCCTGACTCATGGCGGCAATCCCCGTGGGTTCGCGCGAGCAGACCGCCCGGCGTCCGGCATGTCAACGCGCCGGTTCGTGCTGCGGTTCGGCTGGCGCAGGAGCATTGCGCCATGGCTGCCCCTTGGCGAGGATGGCGGACGATACGCTCACTCCCTGACGGATTGATAAGCCATGAGCCAGGTCTGCAACCGGCGCGATCTCGACTTCCTGCTGCACGAGGTGCTGGCTGTCGAAAGCCTGCTCGAACGGCCGCGCTACGCCATGCACGACCGGCTTTCGCTCGATGCCGTCCTTGCATTGGCCTTTCGCCTGGCCGAGGAGGAACTCGCCCCCCATGCCGCGCTTGCCGACGTTCGCGAGCCGGAAGTCGTCGATGGCCGTGTGGTGCAGATCCCGGAAACCGCGGCGGCGCTTGCCGTGCTGCGCGAAGCCGGGTTTTTCGCCGCAACGGTAAGCGAGGATGAGGGTGGCATGCAGCTTCCCTTCGTCGTCGGCCAGGCCTGCATGGCGCTCTTCAAGGGCGCGAACGTCTCGACCTCGGGCTACCTGCTGCTGACGCGGGCGGCGGCCAACCTGCTGGAGGCCCACGGCAGTCCGGAACAGAAGCGTCGCTACATGATGCCGATGAATGCCGGGCGCTTCTTCGGCACCATGTGTCTTTCCGAGCCCGACGTCGGCACCTCGCTGGCCGATATCCGCACGCGCGCCGTACCGCGCGGCGACGGCACCTATGCCCTGCGAGGCAACAAGATGTGGATCTCGGGCGGCGAGCATGAACTTTCCGAAACCATCATCCACCTGGTGCTCGCCAAGCTGCCGGATGCGCCGCCGGGCGCCAGGGGCATCTCCCTGTTCATTGTTCCGCGCCATCGCCTGGACGCGCAGGGCAATCCGGGTGAGGACAACAACGTCGTCCTCGCGGGCCTGAACCACAAGATGGGTTATCGCGGCATCACCAACTGCCTGCTGAACTTCGGCGAGAGCGGGGAGACCGTGGCGGAGCTGGTCGGCGAGCCTCACCGCGGGCTCGCCTACATGTTTCACATGATGAACGAGGCGCGCATCGGCGTGGGCCTGGGCGCGACCATGCTGGGCTATGGCGGCTATCTGGCGAGCCTTGCCTATGCCCGCGAGCGCCGCCAGGGCCGCCCGCTCGATGCCCGCGATCCGGCGGCACCGCCCGTGGCCATCGTCGAACATCCCGATGTGCGGCGCATGCTGTTGCAGCAAAAGGCCTATGTCGAAGGCGGCCTGATGCTGGGTTTGTGGTGTGGCCTGCTGGTGGACGAACAGAAGACGGCGCCCAAGGAGACAGCGCGCGAGCACGCCCGGCGCCTGCTCGACATCCTCACGCCCGTTGCCAAGGCCTGGCCGAGCGAATTCTGCCTGGAGGCCAACAAGCAGGCGATCCAGGTGCTGGGCGGATGCGGCTACACCCGTGATTTCCCGGTCGAAAGGCTTTACCGCGACAACCGCCTCAACCCGATCCATGAGGGTACCAACGGCATCCAGGCACTGGACCTGCTGGGACGCAAGGCGGTGATGGAGGAGGGGGCCTGCTTCGCTGCTCTGGGCAGCGAGATCGCCGCCATGGCCAACGATGCCGCCGGGGCCGGGCTTGCCGCTGAGGCGCGTTTGCTGGAAGAGGCCTGGGAGGCCGTCGCCGCGGCGCGTGCGGCGTCCGTTGACCATGCGGAAGTCCATGGTGCTGCCGCCGGCCTCGCCAATGCCACCGCCTTTCTCTACGGCTTTGGCCATGTCGTGGTGACGGCACTGTGGTTGCGTCAGGGCGCGGTGGCCGTGCGTGCGCTGGAGCGTGGTTCGGAGGAGGAGGCGTTCTACCGCGGCAAGCTGCAGGCCATGCGCTACATGGTTCGCCACGAGCTGCACCTTGCCCGGGCCTGGCTGCATACAACGCTCACGGCCGACGCCACCGTGCTGGAGACTGCTGCCGATTGGCTCTAGGGGGCTTGGCGTGCGGCGGCCGCGCCACCATTTGGGCATGATTGGGCCCTAGAACGGCATCTGTGTGGCGGCAACGGGGCCATCATCACCGGTGCCCGCCTGTGTTATGCATGCACTGCGCCACCCTTGGAGATTGAACGTGCTCGAACGTGCCACCTGTCTTGCCGCCTGTCTTGCCGCATCCGCCTTTCTGGCGACCGCCGCTCCGGCCCTGGCCGAGGACACCACGGCCTGTGTCGCGGGCGGTGATGCCTGGCGCGCGGGCGACATTCAGGCCTCCATCGACGACTTCACCCTCTGCATCGAGCAGGGCAATCTTGAACCGGAGACCATGGCATCGGCCCTGGCCAGCCGCGGCAACGTGCTGCGGGTGAGCGGCGCCGTCGCCCACTCCATCTCGGACTTCAACAACGCCCTGGAGATTGATCCTGACCACGCCGGCGCGCTCTACGGGCGCGCCAATGCCTGGTTCGACATGCGCGACCTCAACCAGTCCATGGCGGATTTCGATCATGCGATTGCCGTGATGCCGACCATGGCCGAGGCCTATTTCGGGCGCGGCAACGTCAAGAGCGCGCTGGAGGATTATCAGGGCGCCATCGCCGACTATGATCAGGCGCTGAGCCTGCAGCCCGGGGACCCCACGGCGCTGACCAACCGGGGCTGGGCCAAGCTTGAGGAGGGGCAGTACGACGCGGCGATCGCCGACTTCGATGCCGCCATCGCGGTGCGGCCGGACTATGTCCTGGCCTTCGTTAATCGGGCCTGGGCGCGCTACCTTCAGGGCGATCCGGCAGCGGGCCTGCCCGATGCAGAACACGCCGTGGTGCTTGGCCCCAATCGCGTGGCCACCCATGCGACCTATGCCCAGATCCTGACTGCACTCGGCCGCCAGGAGGATGCGCTGGCCGCCTTCGAACGCGCCTTGACGCTGGGCGGCAAGGAAGTGGTCATGAACTATCAGCAGCGCCTCGCCGAGGAGGGCTACGATCCGGGTCCGGCCGACGGCGGTTATGGCGCGCGCACCCGCGATGCCCTGATCGCCTGCATCGCTGCATCCTGCCGCCTGCTGTAGGGCCGGGCTGCAAGATCGTTGCATCGTCGCGTTCCATGGAACGACCATCATGGTTCGTGCTATAATGCCCGCGGGACAGGTGTGGAGCGCGGCACATTCACAGGGTTTTTGCTCTGGTGAGCGAACCATGTGCCGTGCATGGAGA
>CALLQH010000094.1 GCA_938014945.1 uncultured bacterium
CGGCCCTGGCCGATGAGGAGGTTGCCGAGGCTCCACCCGAGATCCCGGCCGGTGCCGAGTTCGTCGAGTTCGATGACTCGGTCTTTGTTTCCGATCCGGTGTACGAGGACAATTCGTACAATCCCGAGGCGCAGATCGACATCTATGGCGGCAAGACTGCGATCGATGCGCCCAGACCCCTGCTGGAGTGGGGCAATCCGCTCTATCAGGCCGGTGAGTTCGGTGACGACTATGCCTTCATGGGCACCAACAACCTCATGCGCCCGGGCCTGCGCGCCTATGGTGACCTGCGCACCGCGGTGGCCTTCAACAACAACGGTGGCAACGAACTCGGTCAGGTGGCCACACGCCTCAACCTCGACATCGATCTGATGCTGACGGCCACCGAGCGCATCCATGCCTTCTTCCGGCCGCTCGATCAGGACAACAAGTTTACCCGCTACGAGTTCGCCGGTGGCGACCACGAGCGCGGTTTCACCAACGAGTTCAACGGCATCCCCCAGAACCTGTACTTCGAAGGCGACCTGGGTGCGATCTTCGCGGGTTTCAGCGGCGAGCCGTCGAGTGTCGACGTGCCGTTCGCGGTCGGCCTGGTGCCGCTGCTGTTCCAGAACGGCATCTGGGTCGATGACGCCTTCGTCGGCGGTGCCATCACCATCCCGGCCAAGAACAGCCCCGCGCTGGACATCACCAACTACGACATCACCTTCTTTGCCGGCTTCGACAAGGTGACCAATCCCGGCATCCGCGACTCCCTCGGCGGTCTCGCCGACGACGACCTCAACATCTACGGCGTCACCGGCTTCTTCGAGGCCAACAGGGGTTACTGGGAGGTCGGTTTCGGCGGCATTCAGGGCAAGGATTCGCTCAAGGGCCAGGGCTTCTACAGCGCCACGATGGCCTTCACGCGGCGTTACGGCGGCTGGCTCTCCAACTCGGTCCGCGGCGTCTGGGACTTCGGCCAGAACCCGGCACCCGGTACGCCCAAGACCGCCGACGGCTTCGCCCTGTTGGTGGAAAACTCCTTCGTCTCCGCGCAGCCGCTGGTTCTGGTGCCCTATTTCAACGCCTTCGTCGGCTTCGACACGCCCCAGCCGCTGGCGCGCAACAAGGGCCTGCTGAAGAACACCGGCATCAACTTCGATACCGACGACCTGACCGGCTTCCCCAAGCTCGACGACACCGCCAACAACACCTTCGGCGGCGCCCTGGGCATCGAGTACCTGTTCGACCTGGATCGTCAGATCGTCTTCGAGGTTGCCGGCCTGAAGGCTTTCGGCGATGCGACCGGTCGCTCGGCGCCCGGCGATCAGGCCGCCATCGGCATCCGTTATCAGCAGCCGTTGAGTCTTGCCTGGATCATCCAGGCGGATGCGATGTACGGCGTGCTGGAGAATGCCGACAACATTTCCGGTATCCGCCTCGAACTGCGTCGCAAGTTCTAGGGGCGAGGGAGGCCTGACATGGAGCCCAACCTGATCCTCAACCTGGCCGCTGCACTGGTCTTCGGCGCCATCGCGGCCTATGTGCTGCTGTTGGCGTTCCGTCAGGCGCACAGTGCCGCGGTGTCGGCCCGAACCGCCGATCTGGAGCAGCAGTTCCTGCGGCGCAAGATCGACGATCTGATCGAGACCCGCCGTTTCGAGCGCCAGCGCGAAGAGCTCTCCTGGAGCGGCTGGCGCAAGTTCGAGGTGGTCGAGCGGGTAGACGAGGGCGGCGACATCTGCTCCTTCTACCTGCAACCGCACGACAAGCAGACGCTGCCGCCCTTCATGCCGGGCCAGTACCTGACCTTCCAGCTGAAGCTGGCCGGCGCCACCAATCACACCGTGCGCTGCTACTCGCTTTCGGACTGGCACAACGGCCAGCGTTACCGCATCAGCGTGAAGCGCCAGGTGCCGCCGCGGGATCCGGCCAAGGCCGACATCACCAAGTCGTCGTCCAACTGGCTGCACGACAACATCCGCCAGGGTGACATCCTGGACGTCAAGGCGCCCAGCGGACATTTCTACCTCGATCTCGGTCGCCATCACCCGGTGGTGCTGATCGGCGGCGGCATCGGCCTGACGCCGGTGCTGTCGATGCTGAACGCGCTGGTCGACCGCGGCTCCGAGCAGGAGATCTGGTTCTTCTACGGCGTGCGCAGCGGCCGTGAGCACATCATGCGCGAGCACCTCGACCGCATCGCGCGCGAGCATCCCAACGTTCATCTCCATGCCTGCTATTCCGATCCCGAGGAAGGCGACATCGAGGGCGTGCATTACGCGCACAAGGCGCGTGTCAGCGTCGATCTGTTCAAGAAGCTGCTGCCCTCGAACAACTTCGATTATTACTTCTGCGGCCCGCCGCCGATGATGACCTCGCTTTACGAGGGGCTGCGCGAATGGGGTGTTCCCGAGGAGCGCATCCACTTCGAGGCGTTCGGTCCGGCCAGCGTCAAGCGCGTCGCCCAGGCGGCCCAGCCTGCCGAGGGTGCGCCCGCAGCGGCGACCATGCAGGTGACCTTCGCCCGCTCCAACAAGACGGTGGCGTGGGATGCATCCTTCACCTCGCTGCTGGATTTCGCCGAGGCCAATGGCGTCGCCATGGAATCGGGCTGCCGCGCGGGCAACTGCGGCACCTGCATTGCCGCGGTGAAGGCGGGCAACGTCACCTATGTGACGCCGCCGGGTTCCCAGCCCGATGCCGGTTCCTGCCTGACCTGCTGCACGATCCCGGCGGGCGATCTCAGCATCGACGCGTGAGGCGCCGTGCTGCCGCCCCCCGGGGCGAGGAAGGAAGACCATGAAGGTGGTGATCACCGGCGGCCTGGGATTCCTGGGCCGCCGTCTTGCCGATGCGCTTCTGGCGCGGGGAAGCCTGGCTGGTGTGTCGGGCGAGCAGGAGGCCATCGACAGCATCGTGCTGTTCGATGCCGTCGCGCCCGAGCAGCGTCCCGTGGGCCTGGATGATCGTATTGCCATCGTAGCGGGTGACATCGCCGACCGCGACACGGTGCACGGTCTGGTCGACCGGCCGGATATCTCGCTCTTTCATCTCGCCTCCGTGGTCAGCGGCGGCGGCGAGAAGGACTTCGACCTCGCCATGCGGGTCAACCTCGATGGCGGGCGTCATGTCATGGAAGCGCTGCGCAGCGCGCAGGGCAAGCGCCGCCTGGTCTTCGCAAGCTCGATCGCTGTTTTCGGTGGGCCCTGGCTGCCGGATTCGGTGGGCGACGACACCAAGCAGCTTTCCCAGACCACCTACGGCGTCACCAAGACCATCGGCGAACTGCTGATCAACGACTACAGCCGCAAGGGTTTCCTCGACGGGCGTTCGGCGCGCCTGCCCACCGTCATCATCCGGCCGGGCAAGCCCAATGCCGCCGCTTCGGGGTTCTCCAGCGGCGTCTTCCGCGAGCCGCTGAGCGGTGTCGACTATGTTCTGCCCGTGGGGCTCGACACGGTGATGCCGGTGCTGGGTTATCGCGCCGTGGTCGACGGCATGATCGCCCTCCACGAACTGCCCGCCGACGCCCTCGGCGCGGATCGCGCCGTGGGCCTGCCCGCGCTGACCGTAACGGTCGGCGACATGGTGGCGGCCCTGCGCCGGGTTGCCGGCAACCGCCCGCTGGGGGCGATTACCGTGGAGCCCGATCCCTTCATCGAGGCGATCTGCAAGGGCTGGCCGGCCGATACCCACTTCCAGCGTGCCCTGGATCTGGGCCTGCCGCGCGAGGCTTCGCTCGACGAGATCGTCACCTACTACATCGCCGACTACGTCGACGCGTAGAAGGCGCCTTAGCGTACTGCGCCGCTTTCGCGCAGGGCGGCGATCTCCTCCGTGCTCAATCCTGCCTCGGCAAGCAGCATGTCCGTGTGTTCGCCGGCCTTGGGCGCGCGCGCCGTGGCGCCGCCCTGGGTGGCGGTCATGCGGATCGGCGTGTTCGCGATGGTCGCCGTGTGCGAGGAGCCGGCATGGCCGACCTCGGCCAGCATGCCGCGCGCGGCCAGATGCGGGTCGGCGAAGAGATCGCCGACCGTGTTCACCGGACCGAACGGGACACGCCCGCCGATCAGTGCGGAAAGCTCCATCTTGGTGCGGGGCAGGGTCCAGGCCGTGACCAGCGCGATGACTTCGGCCTGGCGCTTCGTGCGCTCGGCGTTCAGCGCATAGCGGGGATCGTGGCCCAGCTCGGGCTGCTCCATGATCTCCGTCAGCAGGACCCAGAAGTGATCCTTGGGGCAGCCTACGGCGACCCATCCGTCGGCGCAGGGGAAGGTGCCGAAGGGGGCGAACAGGGGATGGTGATTGCCGTCCCGCCCGGCGACGGCGCCGGTGTAGGAGGCGAGCATCGCGGCCCGTTCGCAGATGGCGAAGATGCCGTCGACCATGGCGACATCGACGAACTGGCCCTGGCCGGTCGCGCGGGCATGGATCACCGCCGAGAGCACGCCGATGGCCGAGAGCATGGCCGGGATGGTGTCACCCACGCCGGGGCCGATCTTGGTTGGCGGGCCGTCGGCCTCGCCCGTCAGCTGCATGATGCCGCCCATGGCCTGGGCGACGATGTCGTAGGCCGGCCAGTCCTGATAGGGGCTGACACCCGTGCGCGGATCGCCGAAGCCGCGGATCGCGCCATAGACCAGACGCGGGTTGATCGCCGCCAGGCTCTCGTAGCCAAGGCCCAGGCGGTCCATGACGCCTGCGCGGAAGTTCTCCATCACCACGTCGGCGCCCTCGGCCAGCTTGCGGAAGGCCTGCTTGCCGCCCTCGGATTTCAGGTCCAGGCAGATCGAGCGTTTGTTGCGGTTGATGCTCTGGAAGTAGCCGCCGTAGTGGCGCTCGGCGTCGTCGGCGAAGTGGGGCCCATAGACCCGCGTGCCTTCGCCTTCGGGCGGCTCGATCTTGATGACGTCGGCGCCCTGGTCGGCCAGCAGCATGGTGCAGAACGGCCCCGCCATCATCTGCGTCAGGTCGAGCACACGCACGCCCTGGAGGGCGCCGCTCATGGCCGGGACACCCTGTAGCTGGTCCTGTCTGCGTAGGGAGGCTGCTTGTCTTCTGTCACCGGTGTTTCCTGCGGTTTGTGCGTTCGCCACGGTATAGGCGCTGCACTGCGCGCTGAAAACGATCGACTGGCGAAAAACCGCCGCGACTCGCGGCGTTCTGCGATTCGCCCCGAATTCCTGGTGACGGGACCGGCGGCAGTTCTTGCGCACGTCGCTTCCTGTGCTGCAGTGCCGTTCGTGGTTCGCAGTTGCGGCAAGATAGGGAAGCAACACCGGAATTGTCTCCGGCAGAGGGCCTCCCTGCGACTGTCTTTTCGCGCCGCAACAACGTGCCTCCGCATCGCCTTGACACCCCCACTGTTAAGTGATGCGTTAATGACTAAACAAATAACTAAACACGCCGGACGGCAAGGCAGAGCCCCGAAGGGGCCGGCGGGCCGAACCGGCGAAACGGAGAGAAGCGTCGTTGGGTTTGCCCGATCCCGGGGGCCGCATCTGCCGATGTGCAGCGCGGACGGACGGGGCCCCGACGATCAGCGGGCGCGAGGCGCCACTAGGGGAGACCAACAATGCGTAAGCCAATTGCGGCCATGCTTGGTGCGGTGGCGTTCGGCGCCGCGTCGCTGTTCGGGTCCGGCCCGGCAGCGGCAGAGGACGAGATCACGTTGTGCTGGGCGGCCTGGGATCCGGCCAATGCCCTGGAACAGCTTTCCAAGGACTTTACCGACGAGACAGGGATCAAGATGAACTTCGAGTTCGTCCCCTGGACCAGCTTTGCCGACCGTTTTCTCAACGAGCTCAATTCGGGCGGCAAGCTCTGCGACCTGCTGATCGGCGACAGCCAATGGATC
>CALLQH010000095.1 GCA_938014945.1 uncultured bacterium
TCAGGTCGACGATGCCGCGCTTGATCGCCGAGACCATGGCGTCGGGCGAGGTGTAGCGCCCGACGGTGGAGACCGGCTTGCTCGTCACCTGCTTCACGAAAGCGACGTATTCCTCCTGATAACCCTCCGGGGCGAAGCGCGAGGTCTTGGAATCGTTGTCCCAGTCGGCGACGTTGACGTCCCACAGGTCCGGCAGCTCGGCCAGCATCTCGACCGCCTCGCGGCCCTCGTTCTGCCATTCCAGGCCGTCGGGACCCATCATCTCGTCGACAGCGAAACGCACGGTGACGGCGGCGGTGTCGCCGATCGCCTCCTTGGTCTCCTCCAGCAGTTCGCGGAACAGGCGCAGCCGGTTCTCCAGGCTGCCGCCGTATTCGTCGGTGCGCTGGTTGTGGCGCTTGGCCAGGAAGTGACTGGGCACCGTGCCGTCGTGGCCGGCATAGACGATGATCATGTCGAAGCCGATGTCGCGCGCCCGGATCGCCGCCTGGCGGTGGGCGCGGCGATAGGTGCGGATGTCCTCCTTGTCCATGGCGCGCGCCTGGATCGGTGCCAGGCTCCAGTTCATCGGCCGGTTCATCGGGCCGATGGGAATCTCGCGGCTGTAGAGGTTGGGCGTGTCGTGGCCGTTGTGCACCAGCTCGATGCCGGCAAGGCTGCCGTGACGGTGCACCGCCTCGACCATGCCGCCCAGATAGACCTCGTCGCCCTTGTCCCACATGTTCGTCTCGGCATAGGGCGAGGCATCGCCGCTGGCCAGGAAGTCGCACTGCTCCGTGCAGACGATGCCCCAGCCGCCTTCGGCCTTGGTGCCGCGCATGCCGATCATGGCGTTGGGATAGACGCGCCCCATGCCGTTGCAATGGGGCACCTGATAGAAGCGGTTGGGCGCGGTGACCGGGCCGATCTTCAGGGGTTCGAACAGGATATCGTAGCGGGGATCGCGGGCCATGAGGGTCCTCCCGGTGGCTGATCGGTGTTGTTGCTGGGGGCTGGCTGCCGGATGGTCAGCCACCCCGGATGGCGGCGTTCTAGCGCGGCCGCTGGCCGCGCAGGTGGTGGGGGCAGTGCTCGCCCGATTCGAGGACCTTCACCATCGCTTCCCAGATCTCGATGTTGCCGTCGACGAGTTCCTTGCCGAACCGTTCGACCAGCGCGGCATGGGACTCGCCCGACATCTGGTCGAGCTCCTGGCGGGCGACGGCGGCGTACCAGGGATTGCGGTTGACCAGGCGGACGTTCTTGAAGCCGGCGCCCTTCAGCGCCGCCTCATAGCGTTTCGGCGAGGCCATGGCGAAGTCGAGCCCCTCGGCCGCGATGTAGTGCTTCATGTCCGCGCTCGGCTCGCCATCATGGCTGATGAGCCAGTCGGATGCGGCAAACCAGCCGCCGGGCTCAAGCACGCGGAAGGCGTCGGCGGCGAGGCTTTCCTTGTCGGCAATGTGGATGATCGAGTCCTTCGAGAACACGATGTCGAAGCTCCGGTCGGCGAAGTCGAGCGGGCCGGGCTGGATCTCCCGGATCGTGATGCGGTCGGTGAGCCCGGCCTCTGCGGCGCGCCGGGTGGCCGCCGCGCAGGCCGGTGCCTCGATGTCGATGCCGGTGACATGGGCCGCGCCGTGGTCCCTGACGAGCGTGACGGCGATGCCGCCCGTGCCGCAGCCGATGTCGAGCACACGCGCGCCCTCGACTTCGAGACCCTCCAGGATGCGGGCGACCTCTTCGGGCCCGCCGGGCGAGAGATAACCCTCGCCCCAGACGGCAGCGAGAAAGTCGTTGTAGGCGTCGCTGTAGAGGTCTTCTTCCTTCACCTTGTATTCCCTTGATGGTGTCTTGTGGCGACCGGGACCGCCCTCTCGAGCGTTGCGGGGAGAGGGCGGTCCGGCGCAGGCCTCAATGCGGCGGGTCGGCTTAGAAGCCCGCGGTCACCTCGCTCCAGTCGCGCTCGATCCTGGTGTTGATTTCCGGGCTGGCGCCGGGAATGAAGACGCCCGCCTCAAGGATCGACAGAGGATCCTTCGAAAGGCCGCGTGCCAGGAGGACATCCTCGTCCACCGCTTCGAAGGCCTTCATGTTCGAGTGGCCGTAGCCGTATTCCTCGATCAGGAAGATGCCCGGACGCGGTCCGATCATGGCGTTGATCAGGTCATACGCCTTGTCGGGGTGCTCCGCGCCGCTTGCCATGACCAGGCCGCAGACCCAGGTCAGCGCGCCTTCCTTCGGGTTCATGAAGCGCACCGGGATGCCCTGGTTGGTGAGCTCCAGGGGCGAGCTGTTCCAGGTCATGGCCGCCACCAGCTCGCCGGTCGCCAGCGCTTGTTCGATCGACGTCGTGTCGTTGCTGTAGAAGCGCAGCAGCGGGCGCTGCTGCTCGAGCAGGGCACGCACCTTGACGAAGTCCTCGTCGGTGAGGTTGTTGGTGTCGACCCCGGCATAGATCGCGGCGCACCACCAGGCATCCTCCGCCGCGCCCAGCATCGCCATGCGGCCGGCGTAGCGCTCGTCCCAGAGCAGGGACCAGGATTCCTCCTCGATATCGACGAGGTCGGTGCGGTAGGTGATCGAGGTCTGGCCCCAGTCGAAGGGAATGAACCACTGCTGGCCGTCGAGCTGCGTGCCCTGCAGGGTCTTGAGGTCGGGGAAGACATCGTTCCAGTTCGACAGGCGCGAGGTGTCGATGGGCTGGATGATGCCCGCGTCGCGCCACCGCTCGGTGTGGAAGCTGCAGGGGTGGGCGAGGTCGACCTGGAAGCCCGACTTCATCTTGACGAAGGTCTCTTCGTTGTCGGCGAACAGCGGCGTTTCGGGCGGCTGGCCATACTGCTCGATATAGGACGGAAACAGCTCGGGAATGTCGTAACCCGACCAGGTGAAGTAGACCGCCTCGTCGTCTGCCTGCGCCGATTGCGGCACCATCGGCATGGCGACCACGGCCAGTCCGGCCGCGGCCAGCGCTGCCTGCATCTCGCGGCGGCTCAGCTTGCCGGCCGCAAGCTTGGCCTTGATGGCATCGATATCCAGTTCCTTGTTCATGTCCTTGCCCTCTGTTGCTGCTGCTGGTGGTTCAGTCGATGTAGAACGGTTCGTTGTCCTGGCGGGCGAAGTGGTCTGACCGTTGTCAGCCTCCGCCCTGCGTCGACGCATGTTCCTGTTTGGCTGCCTGTCCGCGCTCGGCCCGCCATGTCGTTCTTGGCGGCGTTTCGACCCAGGCGGGACAGTCGCCGCGATAGGCGCCGCACAGGTCGTCGGTGGCGCCATGGGGCATGTAGCCCAGCAGGGCGCGGATCTTCGGGCTGTATCGGGCGGCAATTTCGGGGGGCGTGTTGAGATACATGTTGGCTTCCGGGCGCAGCCAGCCCAGGCAATAGGTGTTGACCATGCCCAGGCGCGGCGCGTTGCTGTTGTTGGCGCCGCCGCCATGCCAGGTCGAGCCCAGATAGAACACGGCCGAACCCTTCGGCATCACGGTGTTCTCCCAGGCGGAGACGTCGGGCAGATGCCAGGAGCGCAGATAGCGGTGGCTGCCTGGGATCACGCGGGTGCCGCCGTTCTCCTGCGTGAAGTCGCTGAGCGCCCACATCACGCCGACCGTCAGCTCCATGCCGGCGACGTCGATCGGATAGACCGTGTCGTCGCGGTGCAGCGCCTGGTGCTTTTCGCCGGGCATGATCTCGATCGCGGACAGGCTGCTGATCCGGTACGTCGAGGCATAAGGCAGAAGCACATCGTCGAGCACGTCGAGCACCAGATCGTGTTCGATCAGTTCGGCCGAGCTGGGCGCGGTGCGCAGGGCGCCGCCATAGCGGTTCGTGAGTTCGTTGTTGAAGATGCCGCGGGACTTCAGTCCGTCGGCATCAAGCTGCGGCCGCAGTTCCGCACCGATCCGATCGGCCAGCTCCGGCGAGACAAGGCCGGTGACCGCAACCGCGCCTTCGCGACGCAGGATGTCGGCGATGGCAAGGGGATCGGCAGTTCGGTCCAGATAGGTCAACGGCATGCGTCGAAGCCTCCTTTCAATCACATTACTAGGGATTTTTGCTGGGATGCAGCCCCCGCAATGCCTGCGGCAGCATCGCGGGGGTGATTGCACACTGGAAAACGCAGCGGGATCAGAAGCCCGCCTTGATCTCCTCCCACTTGGAGGCCATCACCTCGGGGTTGTTCATGGCCTGCACGTAGGCGGTCCCCTCCAGCGCAGCCTCGACATCCTTGGAGATGCCGATCGACTGCAGGAATTCCTCGTCGAAGTGGTCATAGGCCAGCCGGTTCGAATGGCCGTAGTACCACTCGCCGATCTCGTAGACGCCCG
This sequence comes from uncultured bacterium, assembly GCA_938014945.1. Lineage (GTDB taxonomy): Bacteria > Pseudomonadota > Alphaproteobacteria > SP197 > SP197 > CALGGB01. The sequence continues at coordinate 4,310 of CALLQH010000095.1, forward strand.
ACTCCTCGGAGATCATCGAGTTGATGACGTCATGGGCCTTTTCGTACATCCCGTGTTTCATCGCGGCGGGATGGATGCAGAGGCCGCAGTGCCAGGTCAGCGCGCCTTCCTTGGGCGCGGTCCAGGTCCATTCGATGTCCATGCCCGATGACTGCTCGACAAGCTGGGCGACCAGCGAGTTCTCACCGGTGGCGATAACCAGTTCGCCCGACGCGAGGGCCTGGCTGAGCTCCGTCGAGGAGGTGGTGAACATGCGGTCGAGCGGGATCTGCGTCTTCAGCAGGTCGCCGCACGCGTCGATCTGCTCCAGGCTCATGTTCGCTGGATCGAAGCCCAGGATCAGCGCCGCGATCGTGAAGGCCTCATACGAATAGTTGGTGATCGTCATGCGCCCGGCATACTTCTCGTTCCACAGCGCCTTCCAGGTCTGGTTCTCCGGGTCCCTGTACTCGGGCGCAAGGTCGGTGCGGATGATCATGGAGGTCTGGCCCCAGTCCTCGGGCACATAGACGCGCTCGCCGTCGACCACCGAGTGCGGCGCGTTCTTGAAGGCGTCCAGCACGTATTCGAAGTTCGGGATCATGCCGGTGTCGATGGGGGCGAGCAGACCGGCGTCGTACCAGAGCTTCAGGGAGATGCCGCAAGGGTAGGTCACGTCGGGCTCGAAGCCGGCGCGCATCTTGTTGAAGGCCTCGTCCTCGTCACCGAACAGGGAATAGCGCGGGGGCTCGCCGTGCTCGGCGATGTAGCTCGTCATGAACTCGGGCACCTCGTAGCCGGCCCAGGTGAAGAATACCGGCTGGTCCGCGGGGGCCGCCACGGCCGGGCTGCCCATGGTCGTGGCCGTCAGCGCGCCGACACCGAAGGATGCCGCGATACGGTGCGCCTGGCGGCGGCTGAGGCGGCCTTCGCACAACAGGTCGTGAAATCGGGTGGTTTCCATCAAAGGCTTGTACGTCATTTGCAGTCTCCCAAATTGGTTGGTGGCGCCATGAGCAGGCGTCTCTGCGCCTCGGTATCCTCGCTTCATTCCGGGTTTGCCTTGCGGCTGACCCGGCGATGAAACCTGCGAGCCTCGGTGGCGACTGTTACGCCCGTGTCGGCCTGACCAATACTGGCCTTGCGCATGTTCATTCGCAGACGATTGTCATTCTTAGGGCGCGGCCCGTGGCCGACAATTGACTAATCGATACTTCAGTTAACCCACAGTGAGTCATACTCTGTGCCTGTTTGCAGGGCCTGCACCTCCGGTGCATGGCGCAAAACAACCTGTGGCACGACCGGACGGCGTACCGAACGATGATGAGGAAACCGCTCAATCTCCACGCCCTGCGTGCTTTCGAGGCGGCTGCGCGCCTGGAGAGCTTCAAGGGGGCCGCAGCCGAACTGGGCGTCACGCCCGTGGCCGTCACGCGCCACATCAAATGGCTGGAGGGTGACCTTCGCGTTATGCTGTTCGAGCGTCTGCATCGCGGGGTTAGGCTCACCGATGTCGGACGTGAACTGCGCGAGGAAATCGGGCCCGCGTTTGCCGCGCT